>NZ_BAGH01000608.1 GCF_000308715.1 Nocardia tenerifensis NBRC 101015 | reverse complement strand
TCGCCTCATAAACGGCGGCACCGACATCGCATATGCCTACCAGCCCAGCGGAATCCGGACGTTTCGGCTAGCTTGCGTTGTGTGGGTGGTGAGAACGACGGGCCATCGAGATCCGCGGGCGGCGCGGAGCCGGCGGCGGGTTCGTCGAGATCCGGCGATATGACTGCCGCGCAACGGCACTCGACAGAGGCACCCCAGCCCGATGAGTTGCCGCCGATTCCGGCGATGGAGCAACCGGACGCCGTGCTGGAGGCAACGCCGGAGAACAACGAACTGTTGAAGGCGAGCGTCCGACGGCGATATCGGAACCATCGCCGACTGGTGTTCGTAACGTACTCGATCCTGATCGTTCTGATGATCGCCCTGTGGATATCGCGGCAGTACGAAGTCGCGGTCGCGGTGCTCGCGGTGATCGCTTCCTCGGCCTTCCTGCATAAGCTGCGGATAGGGCCGTTGGCTCGATCGTATCGGGCCCTGGTTCCAAGGGAGGGGCAGACGCTGACCATCCGCTTCGGCCCGGATGCCTTCGAACTACAGGGCGGCACAAATAGGCGCGTCCACGTCGCGTACAACCGGTTTCGAGCGATCGCGGTGGAATCATATTCGATCACGCTCCGCACGAGGAACAGCGATATCTCGTATCCCCGAGAACTATTCCCGGACACAGCGATCGACTATCTTCGCGCACGACTCGCCGGGCGCCGGGATGTCGCGGCACCGCCGCCGCTACCCCCGATCCCGCCGCTGGAAAAGCCGACGGCCACGGTTACCGCAGGGCCCGACACCGCATCGCGAATGGCTTGGGCGGTCACGTGGCGAAGAAATCGACGCCTGACTCAGAGCAATGCCGCCATCGCCGCGATGGCCGTGCTGATCGTCGTCGCGATCACAGGCAAGGAAGGGTTGGTCGCCGGGGCCTTGTGGGCAGGTGTGTTGATGATTGCCGCGCTGACCGTCCGTCTGGCCGTTACGGTGGCCGACTTCATCCGTGTCCGAAGGCTTTTCACAACGTACGCTGCCGAAGGCGCCCCGCTCTCCTCCCGCTTCGGCTCCGACGCGGTCGCCGTCCGCACCCACGGGTTCTACAGCCACCTGCGATACGACAGCATCACCAAGCTGACCATTCGCCGTCACCTGGTGCTCTTGTACCACGATGGACACGCCACGGCATTCCCGCGAGAACTGTTTCCCGACAGCGCGATAGCTCACATTCGCGCCGTCAACCCAGGGCTGCACTGAGCTGCCGAATGACCGAACCTGTTGCGGGTAAATCGCTCCCATCGCCACCGCGATGAACGCCATCGATGCTCAGCCGTTCCCGTCGGTCTCCGCCCGCTCAGCGGCTGTCGCCATGACCTTCCCCAGCAGGCGTCGGGTGACCCGAGCCGGTAGGCGCCTCATCACCCGCGGCACGAGGCCGGGGATCACCTCGGCGCGTCCCGACTCCAACCCTCGCAGTGCCTGAGATACGCAGTCGGAGACCGACATTGCTCCGGCCTCGGGCAGCGCCCGCCTGCGCTGTAGTTCCGTGGCGACGGCGCCCGGCGCGAGCACTACGAGAGTGATTCCGCGCGCGGCGAATTCGCTGTGCAAGCCACGGCCCAGGGTATTCACGTAGGACTTGGCGGCCGTATGCGCGGCGAGCCAGGGGATGCCGTGCTCGGCGCCGGGGGAACCGAGCAGCACCACCCCACCCTTTCCGCGCCGCGCCATCCTCTCCCCGAAGCGATGGGTGAGGACCAGGTGGCTGTAGGCGTTGAGGTGCAACGACTTCACTGCGGCGCTCAACTCCTGGTCGAGGAAACCGCCGGGAGTCAGGTCGCCGGCATTGGACACCAGCAGCCCGATGTCGAGGTCAGAGGTGGCTTCCACGAGATGGTCGAGCTGCACCGGATCGGCGAGGTCGATAACGACGACCAAACACTCGACGTCGTACTCGCGCTGGAGTTCTTCGGCGAGTACGGCGAGCGTGTCGGCCCGGCGCGCGGCCAACACTACGTTCAACCCGTTCGCGGCGAGCTGGAGGGCGAACTCGCGTCCGATGCCCGACGAGGGCCCCGTGACCACCGCCCACGGGCCGAACCGATCAGCCGAAATCTTCTTGTGCCCCAAGGTATTCCTTCATCTTCAGAGAGCCGGAAACCGCCGGCCTCGGCTGGGTTCCACCTCGGGACACTCCACACCATGCCGCCACGGCATGGTCAAACCGCGCAGCCCCGCACCGCTCTTATGCTGGCGGCGTGATCGATCGGGAGGGTCGATAGTCAGTCCTCATCCGATCGCGTATCGAAGGTCCTCGATACCCGACGAGCGCGTCACCGATGGGACGAGTAATGAATCTGCTCGTGGCGACTACCCTCGCGCTCTGATATACGTATACATGTACGTATGTGAGTGAGGAGTTCGACTATGAGTAGCCCTTCAACCCCTTCGGTGGTTCGCGAGAACGGTGTCGCCGAGGGCTTCGGCAAGGTAGCCGACGCGTTCCGCGCCAACTTCGCGGACGGCGGTGAGATCGGTGCGGCGTGCAGCGTCTACCTCGACGGCCGACCCGTGGTCGACCTGTGGGGTGGACAGGCCGATCGGCGGACCGGCCGGACGTGGGATGAGAACACCACCGTGCGAGTCGCTTCCACGACCAAGGGTTTCACCGCGATCTGCGCCCATCTACTCGCACAGCGTGGCGATCTCGACCTGGACGCACCGGTCGTCACCTACTGGCCGGAGTTCGGCGCCCATGGCAAGGAGCGAATCCCGGTGCGCTGGTTGCTTTCCCACCAGGCCGGCCTGCCGGCCATCGACACCGAACTGACCTTCGAGCAGGCGTGCGCGTGGGATCCGGTCATCGGCGCGCTCGAAGCCCAAGCGCCACTGTGGCAGCCGGGCACCGAGCACCTCTACCACGCCGTCACGTTCGGCCATCTGGTCGGTGAGGTCGTGCGCCGTATCTCCGGCAAATCACTGGGCACCTTCTTCGCCGAGGAGGTCGCCGCCCCGCTAGGGCTCAGCGCTTGGATCGGGCTCCCCGAAGAACAGGAAGGCCGTGCGGCGCACATCGAGTACACCTCGGGGTTCACCGTCGAGCAGTTGCTCGCGGGGATGATCAAAGCGACCGGGTTGGACAAGGCCACCGTCACCGCGTGGATCAATGCGGTCTGGGGTCCGGACTCGGTCCAGATGCGCGCCGGTTCACTGGGCGGCGCCTTGGACAACGCGGCCGACCCGGCCTCTGCCTACTACACCACTCGGGCGTGGCGGGCGGCGGAGTTCCCCGCCGCGAACGGTATCGCCGACGCGCGATCGCTGGCTCGCATGTATGCCGCTACCGTCAGCGATGTCGAGGGCGTGCGGCTGCTCGAGCCGGCGACCGTCGAACGGGCCCGAGCCGTCCAGACCGACAAGACCCGCATGCACGGGCTGCCGCCCGAGCTCGACATTCCGGCCGATCGCTCGTTCAACATGTCACTCGGGTTCTGGCGGGCCTGTCCGATGTTGCCGATGACCGGACCCGAGGCGTTCGGCCACCCGGGGTCGGGTGGATCGATCGGCTTCGCCGATCCCGACTCCGGGATCGGATTCGGCTACGTCACCAACCTCTGGGATCTGCGACCCGACGACCCGCGAGCGTCGAAGCTGGCCGAGGCTGTTCGCTCCTGCCTGGACTGACGCAGGACGCACGGGTACGCCGCCCACATGCGGGCGCGGCCGTGGCTTCGCTCAGTCACCGCGCGGGCCGTTCCAGTCGATGCAGACCACGACGGCGTCGTCCAGTAGGTCGGTGCCCTCGTGGTAGTCGAGCAACTCGGTGATGATGGCCCGCGCGGCCTCCGAGGCGGGCAGGTTACTGGAGGCGAGGATAGCGAGGTCGAGGTTGGTGGTGCCGTACTCGACGCCGGTGGGGGCCTGCGCGGTGTGCACGCCATCGCTGACGATGACCAGCCGGTCGCCGGGATCGATCTGGAAGGTTTGTTCGCGGTAGTCGGTGCCGTCGAACATGCCCAGCGGTAGCTGGGCCTCGAACTCGATCAGCTCGACCGCGCCGTCGCGCAGCCGCAGCGCGCGGGGCGAGCCCGCGTCGACCACTCCGACCCGGCCGGTGGCGACCTCGAAGCGCAGCAGCAGAGTCGCGACGTGCTGGCCGCCGCTGTACTGGGCGTAGAGGGCCTGGTCGGCCAGGCAAGCCTGGTCGGCGATGTCCAGTCCGGCGCGGCGCGCGTTCCGCAGGGCGCTGATGGCCAGGTTGGTCAGCAAAGCCGCAGCGATACCTTGTCCCATGCCGTTGGACACGGTAACGGTCAGGTACTCCGCCGAGGTACTCCAGTCGAAGTTGTCCCCGCCGATGGTGTACGCGGGCTCGAGCTGCCCGCCCAGGGAGTACTCCGCGCGGGCACAGCCGCGTCCGGGCAGCAGTTGCCACTGCATCTCCGCGGCGAGGCTCAGGCGTTCGCGGCGGCGGGCTTGCAGGTAGAGGTCGGTGTCGCGTTCGGCGACGATCAGTTCGTGGCCCAGCAGAGTGGCCAAGGCGGCCAAAGCCTTCCGCTGATCGTCGGCGGGTGCCGTCGGCAGGTGGGCCCGCAGAATGCCGAGCCGGTCACCGCGCACGGCCACCGGAAGGTGGATCACCACCCCGTCGGCGGCCGGTCCGGGCTCCAGCAGCACCTGCTGGGCGGTGAACGCCCGGCCGGCGGTCGTGGTTCTGATCGGCAAAGGTGTTGCGGTATGGGGGAGGTCGGTGACCGGCTGCAGCATCGACAACCGGTAGTCGGCGAGCAGCAGGTCGACCGCGGTCGCCGCGAAATCGGTCTCCAGCGTGGTGCGCAATACGTCGAGCAGGGCATGGGGTGCGCTGGCGCGCAAGGCTCTCTCGGCACGACCGAGCGAGTCACCGATGCGGGTCATGTCGGCCTCCGAGATGGGAGCCCCGCGGGGCTGTGTGGCTGTGAGGGATCGGCGACAATTGTCGTGCGACACCAGTCCGACGACGTTACCTCGTGCCAGGGGTGTCGTCAGGACGTGGCGACGTGTAACAGTAGTGGCATGAACAGTGCGCGGCGGCCGGATCGATCCGGGACCGATCTCGCCGCGACCGTGGAACAGGCGGCGGCACGGCTGGTCGCGCTGTGGGGGCAGGCCCAGCAAGCGGTGGGGACCACGGTGTCACCGTCGCAGCTGCAAGCGCTGACCATCGTGCAGCGACACGGGCAGATCAACCTCAACGGCTTGGCCGCGGAGTTGGACGCGATGCCGTCCTCGGCGAGCCGACTGTGTGACCGGTTGCAGGCCGCGGGATTGCTCGCCCGCACCGCCAGTCCGGCCAATCGCCGAGAGGTGATGCTCGCGTTGACCAGGGACGGGCAGCGACTGCTCACCGAGGTCAGCGGCACTCGGAGGCGGGAACTCGCCCGGGTGCTGCAGGGGATGAGTTCCGCTGGACGCGAAGCTCTACTGACGGGGTTGGCGGAGTTCACCGCGAGCGCCGACGCCGCACAACAGCAGCGCCGAGCTTGATACCGCGCCGAGCTCGAAACCCCCGCCACCTCAATAGTTTCCGTACAGCAATCTGGCTGGATTGACCTCGGCGGGCGGTGTCACGGGCAAGTTGCCTCGTAAGGCTCGCGGATCATGCACGTTGGACGCAGCCAGGACTGGCTTCTCAACATTTGTCGTGCGACAATTATGGCATGGATCGCGCCCGAACCGGTCCTCGAGGAGGTGAGGTCGGTCGTGAGTTCATCCAGCGCCATCGTGGCGGACGCTCAAAGGTCTCAGTGGTATCCCGAGCCGGGAGAGGTCCGGTGTTTCCCGCAGGAACAGCCCGCGCGGGTGGCGATGCGCGGTGACATCGACCTGACCACCGAGTGGCAACTCGACAAAGCCTATGCGGAACTTGCGCAGTCGCCCCCCGCCGATGTCGTACTCGACCTGACCGAGGTCACGTTCCTGGGATGTGTGGCACTGCGGCTGCTGGTCGCGCTGACCGCACGGCTGTCGCCGACCGGGCACAGGTTGGTCATACCGTCGCCGAGCACGCCCGCGCGGCGCCTGCTCGAGCTCGCGGGATTCCTGGGGAGTGCTGGCGACCGTGAACTGGCTCCGACCGAAACCCGCACCGTGGCAACCGATCTGGCTCAGTGGCGTCTGGCCTGAGTATCGGGCGGGTCAAGGCTTGACGGTTGTCGTGTCGGAGGTCGCACTGCGGTAGCCGCTAGGTCGCCCGCCGAGGCGGGTCGGGTTCGACGGCTGCGGCGGACAGGCGATCGGCGATGATTCGCCGGACTCGGTCGTATCGGGCGGCGTCGTCCAGCAGGGCCGCGTCCTCCGCGGCGACGCGCGCGAGAGCGTCGAGTTCGAAAGCCAGGTCGTCCGGGGCGATTTCGGGGCGGATCTCGCCCAGCCGCTGGGCTTCGGCGACCGTGGCGGCGTAGAGGGTGTGCCAGTCGCGACGTGCCGAGGCGAGGGCGTCGCGAACGCGCCCAGGGCGCGTGTCGAACTCGGGCGCCACCGAGAGGAAGAAGCAGCCGCCCTCGAAGACGGGCTGCTGCGCGTAGTCCAGCCACGACTCCGCCAGCACCCGGACCCGGCGGATTCCGGCGGGCACCTTCATGGCCGGGCGGATCACCCGGGCGGAGAACACATCGACCGCCGCCCGAACCGTCGCCAGCTGCAACTCCTCCTTGGACCCGAACTGCGCGAAGACACCGCTCTTGCTGACCTCGACCTCGGTGGCCAGCCGTCGCACGGACAGGCTCTCCAGCCCTTCCACCGAGGCGATGTCCATCGCCCGATCCAGGATGATCTGCCGCGATCGAAGCCCGCGCTGCACCCGCATGTCCATGGCGCCAGGGTACTAGGACAGATGTCCGAAGATCCAGCGTGCCATGAGTCGGTCTGCCAGTGCTGGGCAGAGGAAGTGGCGTCGGCCGAATGAGCAGCCCATGATTCGACATAAGGGTGTCGAATGCCTAGACGGCTGGACTCGAGCCTGCCGTAAGTACTAGATCGATCCAGGACAAAAGTCCTGTACATCACCGTCAAACTAATAGTACAGTCGTCCACATTGTTGGGTGCTGATCGAGGAGGATCCGTCGTGCTGGCTGTGCTGCAGGAAGAATGGGGAAGTCCGGAGAAGCTGCGGGTGACCGAGATCGACCGCCCCGCACCGTCTTACGGCGAGCTTCTCGTGGAAGTGGCTGCGGCAGGGGTGAATCCGGTCGACTACTACACCGCCCTGGGCAAGGCCTACAACCGCGTGCTCGAGCTGCCGTTCGTCCAGGGCTGGGATGTCGCAGGCGTGGTCACCGAGGTCGGCTACGGCGCCACCCGATTCCAGCCCGGCGACCGGGTGTTCGGCATGCCGTGGTTTCCGCGCGCCGCGGGCGCCTACGCCGAGTACGTCACCGCTCCTGCTCGCCACTTCGCGAAAATGCCGGAGCGGGCGAGCTTTTCGGAGGCGGCCGCGCTTCCGCTGGCCGGACTGACCGCCTGGCAGATGCTGGTCGACGTGGCCGAGGTCCGGTCCGGCCAGCGGGTGCTGATCACCGCGGCGGCCGGCGGCGTCGGACACTTGGCGGTGCAGATCGCGAAGTCGTTTGGCGCCTACGTCATCGGCACGGCCAGCGCTGCCAAGCACGCCTTCGTTCGAGACCTGGGAGCCGACGAAGTGGTGGACTACACCGCCGTCGATATCGCCGATGCGGTCGGCGACATCGATGTCGCGATCCAGATGTTCGGCGGCACGGCCGCTCTCGACGCATTGCGTTGCCTGCGCCCCGGCGCGATCATGGTCAACGCGCAAAGCGCCTGGACGCCCGGAATGACTTCCAGGGCAACCGAACTGGGGGTGCGCGCATCCGGATTCCTGGTCGAACCCGACCACGCGGGGCTGGCGGACCTGGCGCGGCTCGTGGACGCGGGACAGCTGCGCGTGCACATCGACAGCGAACTGCCGCTGGCGCGGGCGGCCGAAGCCCATCAACTCATCGGGCGCGGCCGCACCACCGGCAAAGTCGTCCTGACCGTCGGCGACCCCGCCCGCTTCGACGCCACCGGTCGCCCGACCCACGCCGGGTCCGCGGACGCGCCGCCAAGAGCGAAGTAGGCCGCGAAAGCGGCTGTCGGCACCCAGGATTCGTAGTGGCGATAATCCGTGGGTATGTGGCAGAAAAGCCACTGGGACACGTCTCGGCGGCGGGATAGCTTCGTGACCGATCCAATCCCGGAGCCGTCACCAGGAGTCGCCAGCTATGAGTTCCGTTGCCACCGTTGTCGCGCCGCTGCTGATCGGCGCGCTCTACGCCCTGCTGATGTCAATGATCCGAGAGCCGCACCGGCGCGCCTTCAACGCGATCATGGTGGCCGGGGCCGGAGCCGCCTATCTCAGCGGCGGCGGCCTCGGCGGCTGGGAGTACCTGTTCGCCGCCCTCATCACCTACTGCGCGTTCCGCGGCCTGCAGTCATGGACGTTCATCGGTATAGCCTGGCTGCTGCACACCGCTTCCGACGTGCTGCATCACCTCAAAGGCCACCCGATCGTCCCCTTCGCGCACGACTCCTCTTTGGGCTGCGCGATCTGCGATCCCGTGATCGCGCTCTGGTGCCTCCGCGGCGGCCCCGACCTGCTCGCCTTCCTCCGCGGCCGCTCATCGGCCCGCGGCGGCGAACTCGCCACATAACCCCTCCTCGGGCGCGCATGATCAAGGGGAACTGAGGGCGGTATCGCCCGAGTAGCGAGCACCACAGTTGCCCCCTGATCTTGGTGGGGCGGGCGATGATTCGCGACGGGCACGGTCATCGGGGCTCGGCCGACCTGTCGGTCGCCGCATCGGCGTAGCGACGGGCCAACTGGGCGAAGGCGTCCGCGAGTTCGGCCGGCCCGACGACCTCCATGTCGGTATCGAACGCGCCGACGGCGGTGGCCAGCCCGATCCACGACCACGAGTCCACGATGAGTCGGCAGCGGTTCGGCCCGAGTTCCTCGACAATCCCGTCGCCGGCGAACGGCGACACCTCGGCGGCGGGCAGGTGGAGGATCACCTCGCCGCGGCAGGGCCGGCCGCCGGAGAACCTATCGGCTACGAAGGTAGCCACATCCCCACCGGGCAGTGCACGCGGAGCGAAGCGAGGCCCGGTGGGGGTGCGCGGGGTTATGCGGTCGGCACGGAAAGTGCGCCAGTCGTCGCGGTCGAGGTCCCAGGCGACGAGGTACCAGCGGCCGCCCCGGGTGACGAGGTGGTGGGGCTCCGCTCGGCGCGGTCGATCGTCGCCCGCCGCGGTGGCGTAGTCGAAGCGCAGCACCTCGCGAGCGTGCGTGGCGGCGCTGAGCGCCAGCAGCACGCCGCGGTCGAGCGGCGGTGCCGAGACCTCTTCGACTGCGGTGACCTGCAGAGTATCGATGCGGTGGCGCAGTCGCGCGGGCATGACCTGCCGTACGGTGTGCAGCGCCCGCGCCGCGGCCTCCTCGATCCCGGCGGTGGCGGTGGCCAGCTGGAGCGCGACGGCCAGCGCGACCGCCTGTTCGTCGTCGAAATGCAACGGCGGCAACTGCATTCCAGCACCGAGCCGGTACCCGCCGTCCGGGCCCTTCGTGGTCACGATGGGGTAGCCGAGCTCGCGCAGGCGGTCGATGTCGCGGCGCACGGTGCGCGGGCTGACCGCCAGGCGCTCGGCCAACTGCGTTCCCGGCCAGTTCCGACGCGCCTGAAGCAAGGACAGCAGCGCAAGCAGCCGGGCTGAGGTCTTCGGCACATTTCTCATTCTGCCTCGAGAAGAGGACACAACCTGGCCGCTTCCCCTGCGACGGTTGCTGCATCATCAAGTCGGAACAAGGAGCGACCATGTCCATCACCACCACCACTCACCTCAACTTCCGTGGCGACGCGCGCGCGGCGCTGGAGTTCTATCAGTCCGTGTTCGGCGGCGACCTGGCCGTCGTCACCTACCAGGACGCGGGGAACGTGCAGGAGGAGGCCGACCGGGTCATGTGGGGACAAGTGCTGGCGGAGAACGGGTTTCACGTCATGGCCTACGACGTCCCCGCGGCGACGGCCTATGACAAGGGCGAGAATTCGTTCTTCGTCTCGGTGCGCGGCGCGACCGTCGAGGAGGTCACCGGTTACTGGGAGAAGCTCTCCGACGGGGCGACCGTCGTGATCCAGCTCGGCCCGGCGGGGTGGGCGCCCGCGTATGGGATGCTGCGAGACCGGTTCGGCGTCGTCTGGGTGGTCGACGTCGTCAGCGAATACAACGGATAAACCGATGACCGTACTGACCACCCGTGCGCTCAACCGGGCAACGCTCGCCCGCCAGTTACTGCTCACTCGCGCCGACCTGCCGGTGCTCGACACCGTGGCACATCTGTGCGGCCTGCAGGCCCAGGAACCCCAGGAACCGTTCATCGGCCTCTGGTCCAGGCTGCGCGCCTTCGACCCCGCCGCACTCGACGACCTGATGACCTCGCGGCGCGTGGTGCGGACCCACCTCATGCGCCGCACGGTCCACCTCGTCACCGCCGACGACGCGCTGGCATGGCGGGCCCGCCACGACGCCATGCTGCGCCAACGAGTACTCGGGGTCTACCGCCGCGAACTCGACGGCGTCGACCTCGATGAACTCGCGGCGGCGGCACGGGCGGTGCTGGCCGACGAGCAGCCCCGCACGATGCCCGAACTCGGCCGGACGCTCAGCGCACGCTGGCCGGCCGCCGGACCGCGGGCACTCGGCGAGATGGTGATCGCCCTCGTCCCCACCGTGCAGTTGCCACCGCGCGGGCTGTGGCGCAGGAGGGCGGGTGCGCACATAGTGCCGGTCGCCTCGTGGCTCGGGCGCGAGATCGATCTGCTCGAGGAGGGCGCCGATCCGGTCGGAGAGACGCTGGTGAAGCGGTATCTCACCGCCTTCGGCCCCGCCGCCTCGGCCGATCTGCGCGCCTGGTGCGGCCTGGCCGGACTCCCCGGCGCGGTAGCCGCGACCCGCGAAAAGTTGCTCACCTTTCGCGACGAATCCGGCCGGGAGCTACTCGATCTCCCCGACGCACCGCGCCCCGACCCCGAAACGCCCGCCCCGGTGCGGTTCCTGCCCGCGTTCGACAACGCGATCCTCGGCTACCACGACCGCGGCCGAATCATCGACCAGGCGCACCGCGGCCTGTCGGTAGCGGGCGAGCGCGTCGTGCTGGTCGACGGCCGAGTCGCCGCCACGTGGACCACGGAGGCGGACACCGTGGTCGTCGCCCCGCTGCGCCGGTTCACCCGAGCCGAGCGCACAACCGTCGCCGAGGAAGGACAGGAACTGGCCTCGTTCCTCTCCGACGGTGCGAGCCAGCGCACACAGGTGCGCTGAGCGACACATCAGGCGCTCGCCCGGCTCGTCGGGTCGACCGCTATCGTCAAGTCCTGCAACAGAGTAGAAAGGGCGGGCCGATGGGGCGAATCGCACAGCGGCGCCCCGCCGCCACTCCGGCCTCGGCGGGGCAGGCGGCGCGCAGGCAGGCCATTCTGCGGGCGGCGGCCGAACTCGGCGCCGAGGCGGAGTTCGATCGGGTCCAGATGGCCGATCTCGCCAATCGAGCAGGCGTGGCGCTGGGCACGCTCTACCGGTATTTCCCCACCAAGACCGAGGTTTTCGCGACCCTCTTCCAGGAGTGCATCGCGACCTTCGTCGCCGACCAGTGGCGGCCGCCGAGCGGTGCGGATGTGCTGGAGCAGATCGGGCGCAATCTGGCCGCGCTGAACGCGACCTTGCTGCGCAGCCCGCGGCTGTGCTCGGCCATGCTGCGCGCCACCGCCGCCGCCTATATGGGGCAGCCGCCGCCGGAACTGCTGTGGTTGGAGTCGGAATCGGCGCTGACACAAGCGATTCTGGACACGCTCGGCGTCGAGCAGCCGAACTCGGATGATCACGGCACCACACTGCTGTTGATCTACAGCTGGTGGGGTGTGCTCACGTCGAGTCTGAGCCGACGCATGTCGCCCGACCATGCCGAGCGTGAGCTGTGCCGGGCGGCTTCGCTGATCCTGGCCAACTACGTCGCCTAAGACCGCACGGTCCCTTATCGAATGTCGCTGCTGGCCTTGACTTCACGCGCAAACTAGAATTAATTCTAGTTTGTGACGCGGTCGCGTCATCGTCTGGAGAGGTGAACGACATGACGGACAAGGTCTTGGACCGGGTGGAGGAGCTGGGCGAGCGGCTGGCCGCCACCGCCGCCGAGAGCGAGGCGCTCGGGCGGCTGTCCGACGACAGCGTCGCCCTTCTCCGCGAAGCCGGCGTGATGCGGCTGCTGCAGCCCGCCGAGTTCGGTGGGTACGAGGCCCACCCGCGCGTCTTCGCCGAAACCGTCATGGCGGTGGCCCAGCGCTGCGGTTCGTCCGGCTGGGTCTGCGGCGTCGGTGGCGTGCACCCGTGGGAGATGGGCCTGATGGACCGGCGTCTGCAACAGGAAGTGTGGGGCGAGGACCCCGACACCTGGATCGCCTCGCCCTATGCCGCCCAGGGGATCGCCACTCCGGTCGACGGCGGGTACCGGCTGAGCGGGCGCTGGAGTTTCTCCTCGGGCACCGACCACTGCGACTGGATCTTCCTGGGCGCCATGCTCGGTGACGCCGAGGGCCGGCCCGCCGAACCGCGCACCACCTTGCACGTGGTGCTGCCCCGTTCCGACTACCAGATCCTCGACGACACCTGGGATGTCGTCGGCCTCTGCGGCACCGGCAGCAAGGACATTCTGGTCGAGGACGCCTTCGTGCCCGGCTACCGGACCGTCGACGCGCAGGAGATGTCCGAAGGGGCGCGGGCGGCGGTCGTCGGTCGCGAGGAAACCCTCTATCGACTGCCGTTCTGGGCCATGTTCCCGCTCGGAATCACCGCCGCGGTCATCGGTATCGCCGAAGGCGCGCTCGCCGTGCACCTGGCCTATCAACGCGACCGCACCACCTCGACCGGCGTCCGTATCACCGAGGACCCGTACACCCTGTCCGCCATCTCCGAGGCGGCCGCCGAGATCGCCGCCTCGCGCACCCAGCTCGTCACCGGCATCGAGCGCCTCTACGATCTCATCGAGGCGGGCGAGGATGTCAGCTTCGCCGACCGCGCCGTGACCCGGCGCAACCAGGTCCGCTGCGCCTGGCGCGCGGTGGCCGCCGTCGACGAGATCTTCGCGCGCTCAGGGGGAAACGCGGTGCGCCGCAGCAACCCCGTGCAACGGTTCTGGCGTGACGCGCACACCGGCCTGCAACACGCCATCCACACCTCGGGCCTGATCTACCACGCCACCGCGCTCACCAGCATGGGCATCGAACCGCGTCCGCGCCAACGCATCATGATTTGACGGCGCCCGCGATGGCGGCCAGTCGGCGCTGATCCCGGCGAGCCCAGCTATCGCGCGGTTCGCCCACCCGCCGGCCTTGCCCCGCGTCGAGGCGGCGGCGCGCCTCGGCCATGGACGCGCCGATGCTTCGATGCGTGCCCCGCCAGTGAATGTGGCGCAGATAGCCGCGGGAGCGGTAGGCGTCCATCACCGCGACGTGCTCGGGGCTTCCGGTGAACTCCTCGAGGGCCTGTTCATCCGCCCACAGGGACAGCGAGTAGGTGATGCGGCCCCACGGCTGATAGCTGGTCGCGATCGCGAGCGCCCCCTCCGTGCGCAGCACCTGCTTCTCCAGACGCGCGGAGATGATCGAGACGGGGACTACCTCCGTGAGTGTGTGCGGTCGAAACTCGTTCACGCTCAGTAGAATCCGGTCGGGCCACTGGGCCGCTTGAACGAAATGGCTTGGCCGGTACAGACGCAGGCCGCGTAGACCGAACTCCGAGTCCGTGTGGGCTCGCACCGTCGTCGCCCACGACAGCCGGAATGGTTCCGACAGGGCGCCGACGCGCTCGGCACGTTCGCGAATCGTCTTGCGGGCACGCAGATGCATGGTCACCACTCTTTCCGGCATGGTTCGACGCCGGGCGCGTCGTGGCGTTAGCCTCGCAGTGTGCTCGCGGGTGCGCTTCCGAAAACGTGCGGTGCTCGGCCACGGGTGTGGATCCGGCCCGATCACGCCGGATACCTGGGGCCCAATATCCCCGTCGTCGACCATGCGGCGGCGGTCGACGTGCTCAATATCGCGGTGGACGCGCCGCTGATCTTCGAGTCCCCCGGCCTCGGCACGCGGCGCGTGCGCAGCGTCTACGCGCCCGCTCGCGTTCCGCATCGCGTGCTCGCGCCCGAAGGCAGGGTGCTTCTGCTCTTCGCCGATCCCGCAGGGCATTCGGCGTCGAGCATGGGCGCGGCCATGGACGAAACGGTCGGGCGGTTCGGCGTCGGCCACCGCGCCGAGGCCGAGATCGCCGCGGCGTGCCGAGCGGGCGAGCCGCCGGAGATGATCGTCCGGCGGCTCGCGGGGCCCGCGGCGGCTACGGTGGATTCGCGAATCACGGCCGTGGCCAACGCTATTCGTGCTTACCCGCAGCGGGTTTACCGCGCTCCCGAACTCGCCGCCGAACTCGGATTGTCGACCTCGCATTTCCTGCGACTGTTCGCCCGCGGCACCGGTACCACGTTCCGTCGTTACCAGCAGTGGGCCCGGTTGCGCCGCGTCGTCTACGCCCTGGCGTCCGGTCAGGATCTGACGCGTGGCGCGGTCGAGGCGGGTTTCGCCTCGCCGTCGCACTTCAGCGACACCTTCCGCAACACCTTCGGGCTGTCCGCGACCGAGCTACTCCATACCGGAGTCGTCTTCGACGTCGTCGGGCCGGAATTCGCCGAGTGAAGACCGGTCTGCTCGACGAAGGGCCTTGCGACAGTGGCACTCCCGTTGGTAGCGCGACGGGAGTGCCACTGGGTCAACCGAGTTCGGCGGCCGATGGTTGCGCGGCGGCGTGCTGTGCCGGCGTTCGGTCCTGTCGTGACTGGTCGAGTCGGATCAGCGGGAGCGCCAGCAGCGCGAGGACGACTCCGATCAGGCACACCGAGGTGAGAGCCGTTCCGTGGCTGAGGGTTACGGCCGCCAGCACCGGGGTGCCGCTGATGCCCAGTTGGAAGGCCGACACCGTGGTGGCGCCCGCGAGGGTCGGGGCGCTGCCTGCGATGGCGAACACTCGGCCGTAGAGGGCGGGATTGAGGACGAAGGCGGCGACACCCAGCAGGAATATTGTCGGCACGACGATCCAGGCGTGCCGCATCGTCGCTGCGAGCACGATGGACAGGACCACGATCGAGCCCGCTCCGGTGGCGAGTGCCAGATGCGGCCGGCGGTCGGCGATCCGGCCGCCGATCGAGAGTCCGGCGAAGGCCCCGATACCGAACAGCGCGAGGACGGCCGGTATCCAGACCTCAGCGAGACCGGTGATGTCGGCGAGCATGGCGGCCGAATAGTTGAACGTGATCATGTATGCCGCGGTGGTCAGGATGGTGATCGCGTAGATCACCCACAGCCTCGGCGTGCGGATCGTGGCGAACTCGCGTGTCACATCGGTACTCGGCCGGGAACCTGTTGTAACAGAGTGTATTCCAAGGACGCAGCCGGCAATCCCGACCAGGGTCAGAACCACCACGGCCCAGAATCCACCCCGCCACCCGCTGAAATGGCTCAGCAGTGTTCCCATGGGGCCACCGGCGACCATCGCGACGCTGAGCCCGCTCACCACGGCGCCCGAGGCGCGGGCGTGCCGGTCCGGGGTGACCAGGCCGATCGCGGTCACCGACGCGACGGCGAAGAATCCCGCGTACGCGACGCCCGCCACGATCCGGGAGACCAAGAGCACCGGATAGTCGCCGAGCAGCCCAACGCCGATGCTTATGGCGAACGCCGCCTGAGTGACCACCAGCGTGGTGCGGCGCGGCCAGCGCAGGCTCAATACCGCGAACGGCGGCCCGCCGAGGACGACGCCCATGGCGAAGGCGGTGATCAGCATTCCGGCCGACGACAGCGGGACGTCCAGATCGGTGGCCACTTCGGGCAGCACACCGGCGAGCAGGAACTCGGCGCTACCCATCGCGAACAGGCTGAAGCCCAGCAGGTATACCCCTGTGGGCAGCCTGCGGTTCGCCTGAGTGGTCATGGACGATCACCCCCTGCTGCCGACATTTCCTTCTCCAGCAGCCAGCCGGTCATATTGACCGCGGCGGTCGAGCCCGCGCCTGCCGCGGTGACCACCTGGGCTCGGGGATTGACGACGTTCCCGGCCGCCCACAGTCCCGGAACGCTCGTCGCCCCTTGCGAATCCACCGCTATCAGCCCGCTCGCCGGATCCGCGTTCGCGCCCAACGCGGTCAGAATCGAGTCGTGTGGGATCGGCCGCGGCGCGACGAAAATCGCGTCACAGATCACCGTTTCGCCGCCTTCGAGTCGAATGGCGGTCAATTCCCCTCGCGCGCAATCGCCCTCCGGGGCGACCGCTCGCACGAGCCCGTCGACCAGGCGCACCCCGTAGGCGGTGAGCCGTTGCCGGTCGGCGTCCGAAACCTCGAACCCATTGGCGCAGAACGTCACTGACTTCGTGTGCCGGCGCATCAGTGCCGCCAGATGAATCGACACCGCCGCCATCGCACCGCCGATGACTGCCACGTTCGTACCGCGGACCTCATAGCCGTGACAGTGCGGGCAATGGTGCACCACCGTCGCCCAGCCCTGCGCCAATCCCGGGATATCGGGCAGTTCGTCCGTGATCCCGGTCGCGACGAGCACCGACCGCGCGCGCGTCAATCGCCCATCGCTCAGACGTATCTCGAACTCGCCCTCGGGTGTCCGCCGCGCGTCCACCGCCGATGCCCGCGCCAATATGCCACCGTAGCCGGTGAACTCGGCCTTGCCGGTCGCGACGAACTCCTCCGGCGGCATGCCATCGCGGGTGGGGAAACCGTGCATCGCCTCCGCCGGCGCGTTCCGGGGCGGCCCGCCGTCGACGATCATCGTCGCGAACCGGGCCCGCGCGAGCACGATTCCGGCCGTCAGCCCGGCCGCGCCGCCGCCGATCACCAGCGCGTCCCACGTCGTCGTATCCACTACTTCTGACATCCGTCATCACCTCCGAGACGAGCATCGGCGCGAGCGTGCGGTATCGGCAAAGAACGTTGCCGATTCTGGGACGGATTGCTCCACTGGATCCATGGATGCCCAACCGACCATCGGCGCCGTGATCGAACAGATCGCGCCCCGGCTACGGCGCGCCCGCGAGCAGAAGAACTTCAGCCTGGCCGACCTCGCCCGCGCCACCGGCCTGTCGACCAGCACGCTCTCGCGGCTCGAATCAGGTCAGCGCAAACCGAGTCTGGAGTTGCTGCTGCCGATCACGGTCGCGCTCGACGTCCCCCTCGACGAGATCGTCGCCACACCCCGTATCGTCGACCCCCGCGTACCGCAGGAGCCGACCAAGAAGGACGGCCGGATACTGATTCCGCTGTCCCGGCACCAGGGCGATCCCCGCGCCTACAAAATGATCATCCCCGCCCACGACGAAGAGCCCTACCTGCGAACCCACGAGGGTTATGAATGGCTCTACGTCCTGCGCGGCAAACTGCGCGTGCGGCTCGGCGAGCACGATTTCGTCATGAACACCGGGGAAGCGGCCGAGTTCGACTGCCAGATTCCGCACTGGTTCGGAGCCGCCGGGCGCGGCACCGTCGAGGTGCTGAGTTTGTTCGGCCGACACGGGGAGCGCATTCACGTCCGCGCTCGAACCGCGTCGAGCAAGACGAGTTGACGTCGCCGCGCATCGACCGGCCCCCAATTCTCGCTGCTGGGCACGAGTGGCGGCGGTGTGCACAATGTGGTCCGTGAACGCACCGTATGTCGAACCCGCAGCTGCCTATTCGCGTCGGCAATCGCCGCCGGGCCGAGTGTGGGTGCCGAAAGAGGCGGGGGAGAACCGGCTCGCTCTGGCGGCGATGACGGACGGACTGCTGGCGTTCATCATCGCTTTCGCGTTGGCCGTCAGGGTATTTCACGCCCACGCAGGCATCGCCGAGTTCGCACCGGTGTTCCTGCCCTGCTTGTTCGCCGTCTCGTTCGTCAACCATGTAGTGGGCACCCTGCTATTCCGGGGCAGCCTCGCCAAACTGCTGTTCGGCATGCGGGTGCTCCGCTGGAAGGACGGCCGCCGTCCCCGCGTCCTCCAAACACTGGCCAGATGGCTGTTCGGCTACCTCATGATCGTGCTCCAAATCCTGCTGGAAGGAGCGAGCGTCGGCCAAGCCTGCGGCCTGCGCACCGTGCGCAGACGCGACGAACGGCGCAATGCCATCTGAATGTCTTTTGCCGCGTTGCTCAGCGGCGGACCCGAACACTCGAAAGCCAACCGGCCGAGCACATCTCGATAGGCAACGCACCGAGGCGAAGTGCTTCCCGCCGCACCTTCATCGAAGCGTGTTCTCGTGGATTCAGTCGGCGACGGTGCTCGATGACGGCAGGATCGGCGTCGAGCGTGTAGCCGGCGTCCATGGCGACGAGGAGTGGGGCTCTACCCGTCGCGGACGGTCCGTTTAGTCGAAGGTGAGTACCTCGTGGTCGCGGCAGGCGGTGGCGACGGTCGCCAGCACGGCGGGGTCGGCTTGTGCGGGGCCGTCGGAGTCATACAGCGTGGTGACGGTCTGCCGCTACGACCTCGACCGCCCACGCATCAAGGGCACCTTCGATGACGTCCTCACCAACTGACGGACGCGGCAGCCCACCTGCGCCAGCACGATCAGGATCTACCCTGCCCGCCGACATCGATCCAAATGCCGTCGATCTCGGTCGTCCTTTCTACCGCAACCTCGAGCGCGGCCGGTCAGCTTCGTGCGCGCCACCCACCATACGAGGCGGAGCAGCACTGGACACGAGGCTGGCCGACCCCAGCCCTGGCGTCATGGTCTGGCGCTTCGCAGTGCTGTCTTCACTTTCTTCTGCGTCGTGCATTGCATGAACTCGACTCTGTCGGTGATCTTGGAATTTGTCGCGGCCGGCGAGCAGCCACACCGCGAGGCACGAACAGCACTGCATCGGCGAAGAAACTGGCGAATGTCGCTCGGACCGGGACCGGGACCGGGACCGGCCAGGTCGGTCGCGCCGCTGACCGCGCACGTGACCCGTGCCGGCAATCCCCGCCGCACCACGGCGATGTGGATGCGTGACCGGCTCGAAAGCCGGTGGAGCAACGAGGATTTCGCCGACTGGTATCCGCGCTAACTGGGGGGCACGGGGGTGATGGTGAGACAACCGGGGCCGCCGGGGCGGCCGTTCTTCGGCGTGACCGAGTTGTCGGTGGTTGTGCCGTCGCCGCCGTCGCCGCCTTCACCGGTTTTCGGGTCCAGGGCCAGGCATTGGTCGGGAACCTCTCCGGGGGCGAACCGGCCGCCCGCCCCGCCCTGGCCCGCGGTGTCGGCGGTGCCTTCGGTACCGGGTGCACCGCCACGACCAACGATAATAGTGGCGGTTTTACCCTTCTCGTCTGCGGATACGCATCCGCTACCGGACTTGGCTTTAGCTGTTCCGATGGGGCCTTGCTTGCCTAATCCGCCGCCCGCGGCGGAGGCTCTGACGGTGTCGGACGGATCCTGGAGACTTTTGCCGTCGTAGAGCACCGTACTGTTACCCGCCGCAGGACTATATCCGCCTGCCGTTCCTCCCTTGCCGCCGGCAGGCACGCCCAGATGCAGTCTTGATTTCGGTTTGACGGTCAGCGTGCAGCGGGTGATGGTGCCGGTTTGGCCGCCTGCTCCGCCATTGCCGGAATAGAAGTCATCCCCACCGCCGCCACGCAGGTATCCCCGTCCGCTGTTTCCGCCGCCGCCGGCCCCGATCAATACGACCTCCAATGCGGTGACATCCTCGGGAACGAGATAGCACTGCCCTTTTCCACTAGAGGTGTACGCCGGGGCTTGTGTACAGGGTTTCTGCTCGTCGGACAAGCTCTGGTCGCTGCCGACCGGTGCTGCGGGGTCGGCGAGCGCGGTCGCCGACCCCAGCAGCCCTCCAGTCACCGTCATAGCGGCTACAGCACGCCGTGTACTGGTCACGAACTGGCCTGGTGAGCCGAGCGCACCGCGAAGGCCGCGGCGCCAGAGAAGTGCGCACATGACAAGAAGCTCCTTCAAGATAGTGGACAGATCACCACGCGGCTCACCTCTCGGCGACTGCTTTCTCGATACTGCACCGGATGCAACCGTTGGCTTGTACTTCGCGTGGTGCGCCGAGCATCACTGCCTAGTTGGCTGGTTTTTGCTTCTGCACTTTCCATTTGAATTCGTCCCACAATTTGTTTTCGGTATATCGGCAAGGTGCTGCACGGACCGTATTGCGGACGGCATACCAGCACGCGGTGGTCGTGCGGCTGGGCGAGTTGGGACCGGCCGGCAGGCTGTACGGGGTGGAGATGGCGGTCGTCGAATTCCACTTCCAGTACCTCGCCGCGCCCTTCTGGCAGGAACGAGTGTTCAGCGGAAAATCGCGGCCCCCGCCTTGGAACGAAATACACTGGCTGGTCGCCAAATTCTGGAGGAAGAACTCGTCCTTTGTATCATTGGTCTCCTCTGTGCGCCATTGTTGGTGTTTGTCCTGTGGTGCGCAGTCCACGAGCGCGATCGAATGGTCGTCGGCTTCCGAGGCGCATTGGCCGGTCTGCGCGCTGGCGATAGAAAATGTCCCGTTCTGCGGAAAGGTCGCCGCTGCCATCGGTGATGCGATAGTCGGCATGAGCAGCGCGATCGATAGCACGAGGGCTGACCTGATCGACATGTCTGAGACCTCCGGCAAAAGCTCGTAGTGGTGTTTCACACGGTGCGTGTTCGTCTGCCGGGATCTCGAGGAGCCAGGACAGCAGACATGCACACCGAGTATTCGGAGCAGTCCACCCGCCGGATGGAATGAAGACGTGAGACGGGCCACAGAAACCCGACCATCACCTCGTGCCCGGCCGTGTTCACCAGGCAACTGTCCGCCCACACATGCGGCGGTGGACGATTATGTATCCAAAGCAATTTGGACCACGCTATCGCAGAGGACGGCGCGCGAACACCAGCAATCTCGATCCGCCTCGTGGGTTTCGGCGTTCCGCGGGTCCTGGTGACCCACTCCCAGAGCCGACTATGCCCGGTGACGGCGGGTGCGTGCGGGATGAGGTTGCCGCACTGAATATCAGAGCCCGGCGAGGTCGGCGAGGACGGCCATCTTCGAGTTCAGCAGCCGGTTGTCCTGGCGCGGGATCTGGGCGAGGGCGTGGTGGGCGTCGCGGTCGAACCGCGGGTTGTCCAGGCACGCTTCCGCGGGTAGGAGTGAGCGCGAAGGCGGCGGAGACGATTTCGCGGCGACCGGCGTAGGCGGCCGCGAGGAGGTGAAGTATCGCGCGCGTTGCCGAGTTCGCCCTCGGTACCATGGACCGACCGAACTTCTGTGCGGGAAGGATTTCGGTGCCGTTAGCCGTCGCCACATGCTCGTGCTTGCGCCGCAGTCGCGGCATAATCCCTGTCTCACCCAGACACGATAGGGACGTTGCCGCAGTCGGACCTCGCTCCGTGCCCAGCGTGCAGCCGACTCGATCAACCGTCACCGATCTCAGTAGAGGCCGTAAGCGGTTGCCTCGGGGCTTATACGGCGTGATGCCGCCCCGAACGAGCTGTTCGCGGCGGCATCACTGGTATCCGATCAGCGCAAGGGAAATGCCGGTGTCGTGCAGGGCGGCATCGGCAAGACCAATGCGCCAACAGGGTATTCGGCGCCGTAGCGGCCGCGGCTGGGCCAAATCTATGAACAGTGCGTCAGCGACTGGTGTATCCGGCCGAGCCGTCCTCCGCTGCTCGGTACCGGTGCCCGGCGATTCATCACAGGTCCGGCGCGGGAGCGCAGGGGGAGGTGGAATTGACTTTTCGCTGGACGCCGGTGCCCTGGGCGGTGAGGGTGTCCAGTTCTTCTACCTCGACCTTCTGGATTTTCTTTCCTGGGGCAACGGTGCGGCTACCGGCACTGGCCAGGCGCAGCTGCGCGGCCTGTATCGGGTCGAGTTGGCCAACACTATTGTGAAAGGTACTGGCGGCGGTTTGGGCCAACGAGCGATAGGGTTGGGCCGTGTCCGAGGTGCCGTCCTGGTAGGTCACCGTGACCTGGTCGACGTAGCGTACTTCGATCGGCACGCCCGTCGGCCAGTGTTGCCCCTCGAGGTGGGTGAGACGGCTCACGGTCAGAGTATTCTCCGGAGCTTCGGCTCGTTGATAGAAGCATCTCGGCTTGGCTTCCACCGTGGGGTCACCGCTGGATGCGCCCTCAGGGTTGGACCGGACGCTGCACCCTGCTTTGAACTCGAAGGTTTTAGTGAGACCGGTGCGTTGATTACTCGCGGTTATCTGCACGCCGGCACTGGCTGCGCTCGGCGCTTGGTCCGGGTCGGCTTGGATGACTGCGTCCACATTCACCCACGTCCCCGACCAGGAGCTGAACGACCCATTCTTTTCCACCTGGACACTGAATCGGGCCTGTTCGAACGTGCCGGTTTCCGTGCGGCCAGGCGACACTGTGGCCGTCGCCTTACCCGAGCCTTTCGCGACCCCGAAGGAGACCACGTCTCCTCTGCCACCCCAGCGCCAGCCTCGCAGTAAACCGAACATGGTGAACACCGCCTGCTTGCCATGGCTCTGGATCCTGCACATGGCTGAGGGTGCAGCTCTGCTCGACGAGTAACAGCTTGGGCTCCGGCGCCGCGTCCGCGTCCGCCTGGGGCGCGACGAACAAGACCGGCGCCAGCACCGAGCTGACCACGGCGGCTCGTCTCGTCCGACGTGCCTGGCGACCGTGCATATATACCTCCTTCGACGACCGCCCTGTTCGGAGCGGCTCATTCGGCTCTGGGACGGGCACTTCTGCAGCGTGGCCCTGTTCCCCCGGAATTCGGATGCCTGCCCTACCTCACGCTCAACCACACCGACCACCGCCGCGACCACGACCACGACCACACGATCAGCGCATACACCCGCAGCGCATGTGCCACCTCGATCCACCGGCCCGCCGCGAAATCGGACAACGGACGAACCGGTCAGCCGCGCGGCCCGGCCACGAGGACTCACCTGCCATATTCGGAGCCGACACGTCTACGGACTGGCTGGCTCAATATTTTCCCGCATTCGGGCTGCGCGCCGAGTCGACGGTCATCCCGAATGCCGAGGAACAGCGCACGTGCTCGCGGCCCACGAGGACGCACCCGACGACTCCGCCGAACGGGCGACCGCAATCAGCCCGCTGACGAGTTCGCCCGGACTCTGGTCGACAGCCTGCTGCCGTCGTGACCGGACCGGCAAGACACGGGCCTGCGGTTCGGCCGGCGTACACGCCAGTGCGGAGCTGGGCCGAGGTTGCATCGGAGAGGCAATTCCGCGCGTTTGCGCACCATCCTCGGAGGACGCCGAGCCGAGCAGGATACGTACTTGTTCGGGCTGCCCCGATGAATTCCGGATGGGTGCGCCGTCTACACGTTCGATGAGATGATCATGGACCTTCCATCCAGAGGGCTGTGGTTTCGACAACGAAAAACGTTGGCGGGCAGAGGCTGTCGCCGACCGTGGGAGAGGAATCCAGCATGACCAGACCGTTTCGATTCGGAGTTGTCGCCCCGATCAGGACCGACCTGCCGACGTGGCGGGATCACGTGCGCCGCATTGCCGACAGCGGCTACTCGACGCTGTTGATGCCCGACGTCGCGCAGTGGCAGCCCGCGCCCGGGCCCGCGCTGGCCACCGCCGCGGCCCTCACCGACCTGCGGGTGGGCACGTGGGTGTATGCCTCACCGCTGCGTCCGGCCTGGATGACGGCGTGGGAGGCGCACTCGCTGTCGGTGCTCACCGAGGGACGCTTCGAGATGGGCATCGGCACGGGCAGGCCGGGCATGGAGGATGAGCTGCGCGCGAAGGGAATTCCCGTGGTTGCGCCGAGTGAGCGGCTGACCCAGATCCGTGAGACTGTAAGAGCGCTAAGGGAACTCGATGGTTCCGATCTTCGTACGCCGGTGGCGATGGCCGTGCGCGGCGCGAAGGCTCAGGCGCTGGCCGCCGAGGTCGCCGACACCGTCACCTTCGCGTTGATGCCGGAGGAGTCCCGTGCCGACGTCGCCCGGCTGGTAAGCGATTTCCGCGCCATCGGCGACCGTGAGCTCGCGCTGCACGTGTCGGTCGTCGGCGACTCCGTCGCGCCGTTCATGGCGCCGCCCGACACCGACCCCGCCGCCCTCCGCGCGGCCGATTCACTCGCCATACTGCCGAGCGATCCGGCCGCCGCCATCGACGAAATCCAGCGCAGGCGTGCGGAACTCGGCTTCTCCTACTTCGTCTTCGGCGGAGATTCCGCCGACACGATGGCTCCCGTCGTAGCCGAACTCGCGGGACGTTAGACGGCGATGCGACCGTGGGGCGGCGCCGCGGATCGGCGGGCAGGACAGTCGCCGATCCGCGTTCAGTCCGCGGCGCGCAGGGGCGCACCGACCTGGTGCAGGTGTCGCAGCGCCTCACGGTAGGAGGAGATCAGGCCGGTCTCGTGGTAGGGCACGCCGATCTCGGCACAGTAGTCGCGCACGATCACTTGGGCGTGGCGAAGATTCGGCGTCGGCATGCTCGGGAACAGGTGATGCTCGATCTGATAGTTGAGCCCGCCGAGGGCGAAATCGGTGAGCACACCGCCGCGGACGTTGCGCGACGTCAAAACCTGTTTACGCAAAAAATCGGGCCGCTCGTCGCCGGACAGCGTCGGCATGCCCTTGTGGTTCGGGGCGAAGATGCAGCCCATGTACAGACCGAACAGCGCCTGATGGACGGCGACGAACGCAAATCCCTTGTCGGCGGGCAGAACTGCGAACACCGCGGCCAGATAGACCGCGAAGTGTCCGAAGAGCAGCGCGCCCTCCAGGCCACGACGTTTGACCGACCGATTGCCGAGCGCGCGGACGCCCGCGACATGAAGATTGAGGCCCTCCAGCATCAGCAACGGGAAGAACAGGAACGCCTGGGCCCTGCCGATGAGCCGGGGCAGGCCGCGGCTGGCCCGCGCCTGCTTCTGCGACCACACCAGAACGTCCGGCGCGACATCGGGATCGAGCTCCTCGTGGTTCGGGTTGGCGTGATGGCGGGTGTGCTTGTCCTGCCACCAGCCGTAGGCCAGGCCGATGCCGGCGTTGCCGACGACCCGGCCGACGACCTCCGTCAACCGTCGCGACCGAAAGACCTGGCGATGGGCGACATCGTGCATGACGAGCGCGACCTGGGCGCACATCACCGCCATGAACGCCGCGACCAGCAGCGTCCACCAGGAGTCACCGACGAGGAAGAACGCCGTACAGCCGGCCGCGAACGCGAGACCGACGGCGGTGAGCCGGACGGCGTAATAGGCGGGACGCCGGTCCATCAGGCCCGCGGCGGAGATCCGGCGCAACAGGCGGGCGTAGTCACCGCCTGCGCCGCCGCGCCGCGATGAGCGTGGAGATGACTCGGAGAGCAAAGTCGGTGTCGTCATAGATCTTCCTGGAAGCTGAGTCGGAGAGGCACCCGTCACCCGAGCCGGTCGATCGGCCGCTTCACCAGCGGGCGTGCGGCGGGTACGGGTTCGCTACACCGAAGCTATCGGCTGGATTCTCGTTGCGGGTAACCCCTTGGTATGACATGGAATCGGACCACGGGGTGAGATCGGGAGCCTGTGCGTGCCGAGTCGGAACCTGTGGCATACTGCCATCAGGCGGCAGCGGCTTCAGCCCGCTGCCCGGGCCGTTGTGTCGACGCAGCCCGTTATCGCCGCTCTCCGCGCGAGCGAATCCGCAAGCTCTCCGCTAGTTCCCTGTCGCCGGACGTCTCGTCCGCCCTCCGGATCGACCACAGCCGTCCTATGCCGTCCCCTCGGAAGAATGGAGTGAAAACCCTTGCGTACCAAACGAATCACCAACGGACCCGAACGAACGATCATCGAGAACATGCTCGATCGCAACCGCGAGGCACTCATCGCGACCGCACGCGGCCTGTCCGAGACCGAGGCCCGTCGACGGCTGGTTGCCTCGCTGACGACGCCGATCTCCGTCATCAAGCACGCCGCCGCCGCGGAACGCATTTGGTTCCAACGCTTCTGGGCGGAGCTGGACGAATCCGAGTGCGACGGATACTCGAAGCGAGACGAGGGCACCTTCGCCGTCGCCGACCACGAGTCCCTGGCCGACGTCATCGCCGAGTTCGAACGAGCCAGCGCACGATCCAGGGAGATAACCGCCCGCTTCGACCTCGACGACACCAAGGTCTTCCCCCGCGAAGGAGAGGTGAGCATGCGCTGGACCCTGCTGGCCATGATCGAGGAGTTCGCCAGGCACGCCGGACACGGCGACATCCTCCGCGAACAACTCGACCACCCCACACCCGCGAAGCCGACTTCATGAAAGGCGCCTGCCCCGCAAGAGCGTGACGCGGCGTGATGCACTCACGCCTGCGCCCAACGGCATCCCGGACGCGATAGGTTGGGCCGATGGAGCGCCGGAACGCCGCCGAGACCCGCCTGGGAGCTCAGTTCGGCAGATTATGGTCGGCGGCAACGCTTTCCGGGTTCGGTGACGGAGTGACCCAAATCGGGGCGAACCTGCTGGCCGTGTCGATCACCCGCGAGCCGATAGCGGTGTCGGGACTGATGGTCGTTCAGATCGCACCGTTCATCGTCTTCGGATTGCCCAGCGGGGTCTTGGTGGACCGCCTGGACCGGCGGCGACTCATGATCATCGCTACGGTCGTCCGCATCGCGGTGCTCGGGACGGTCAGCGCCGCCGTGGCCACCGACCGTGCGAGCCTGCCGCTGCTCTACCTCGCCTTCTTCGTGGTCGGCTGCGCCGGTCTGGTCTTCGACAATGCCTGCACCACAGCCCTTCCCGGCTTGGTCGCGCCTGCCCAACTCGAACGCGCGAACGGACGGTTGCAGGCCACCCGCTCGGTCACCGAACAGGTGCTCGCCCGGCCCCTCGGCGTCGCCCTGTTCGGGATCGCCGCCTGGACACCGTTTCTCGTCGACACCGTGGGTCTTGTCGCGGTCGCCGTGCTGGCGGGCACGTTACCGGCCACGCCCGCGCGCGGTGGTCGCCAGCGCCTCGGCGCCGCCGTAGTCGACGGCGCGCGCTGGCTGTGGCGCGACACCCTTGTCCGCACACTCACGCTCACCGTCGGCCTGTCCAATATCGGCCTGGGCGCGATCTTTTCACTGCTGGTGCTGATCGCCCGGGAGCGGCTCGGCGTCGGCGACGCCGGTTATGCGGTGCTGCTCATCGCCGCCGCGGTCGGTGGCGTGTGCGGTGGTCTGGCCGCGCCGCGCATCATCGCCGCGCTCGGTCCTGGCACGACCCTGCGGATCGGGCTGCTCATCGAAATGGCCTCCTATGTGGGGATGGCGTCGACCCACAGTGCGGCCGTCGCCGTGGCCATCCTCATCCCGTTCTGCGTCCACCTGTCGGTGTTCACCACCATCGGTTCCTCGCTGCGTCAGTCGCTCGTGCCGCCCGGACTGCTCGGCCGGGTGCACAGCGCGTACCGCCTCGTCGGCGCCGGCGGGCTGTTCCTCGGCGCACTGGTCGGCGGGCTACTCGCCGGCCGTTTCGGCCTGGCCGCACCATTCTGGATAGGGCTGGCCTGTGCGGTGGTGTTCACTGGGGCGGCTTGGCGAAGGCTAGACAACCGCACCATCGCCGCCGCCCGCGCGGTAGCGGAGAAGCGCTCCGCGGACCGGGAGTGAGCGGCGTTCATCGCCAGTGGATGTCGCCGAGCGCCAGCGCTTCCGAGCCGCCGTCGGCGAAGATGATCTGGCCGGTGACGAAGCGGTTGTCTGCGCTTGCCAGCCAGCAGATGAGTTCGGCCACCCACTCCGGCTTGCCGGGGAAGCCGCCGAACGGTTGCGGCGCAACGGCTTCAACGGTTGCGCGAATATCGTTGTCGTTGAGGATGTTCGCGGCCGCGGGTGTGTCGACTACGCCCGGCGCGACGATGTTGAGGGCAATTCCCGAACCGGCCCATTCCGGGGTCGGGGCGACCCTGCGCACCCAACGATTCAACGCGCGCTTGGCGATCCCGTAGCCGCCCGTCGCTCCACCGGCCGACGGGTCGGCGTCGAGATAGGCGACGGCGGCGGCCTCGTCGCCGTCCAGGCACGCCTGCACGATTCGTTCATCGGTCGGCGCGAGCGAGGCCGTCGACGAGACGGCTACCGCCCGCGGCGCGGGACTGCGCGCCAGCAACGGCCGAAGCCCCGTCAGCGTCGCGACCGCACCGAAGTAATTCGTCTCCAGCAGACCGGTTTTGCCGCCTCCCGCGATGGCCAGCACGCCATCGATCGAGCCGTACGCCTCGACCTGATCGATCAGCGACCTTCGGCCGGCGGTCGAGGACAGGTCCGCCTGAATCTCCGCCTCGACGAGATCACACCCGATGACCTTCGCGCCGCGCTCGCGCAGCAGCGCCGCCGTCGCCGCCCCGATCCCCGAAGCCGATCCGGTGATCACATAAGTCCGTCCAGCGAAACCCGCGTGCGATGCCATCGCTACCTCTCCTGCCGAATCCGAGTACATCTGCACGATAGGCAGACTGCACACAGGCGCGCGAGCCCGCCAGCCGAGGGCTTGCTTGGGCGCGCTGTACGTGCCGCAGAATGCGTAGCGGACGCCGACCGTGGCACTGCAGGCCGTCCCCTCGCGCCGCGGGGTGGGTGCCTCACCTTCGCCTGGCCGGCTCTTGGAAACGACACTGGCCTCCGGCGATGGTCAGGATTGCCGTGCGGCCGGTGGGAGCCGACGGGTGTCGGCTGCCGGCCAGTCCGGCGGTTCCGTGCCGAGATCGTCCAGTGCGGTGAGTTGTTCGAGGCACCAGGGGGAGACCGGGTGCAGGCGCGCTGATCTCACGGCACGCCGGAATTCATGCCACGCTATCCAGCGTGCCTGCGCTACTTCCGTCGGATTCGGGTCGGGGTCGTCGGTGACGATGGCCCGATAAACCGGGCACATCTCATTTTCCACTGTCCCGTCGGTCATTTCGGCACGGTATCGGAACGTCGGGAGGATCAGATCGAGGGCGATCGGGCGCAGTCCGAGTTCGGTATCCAGGCGGCGACGCACCGTATCCGGAAGTGCCTCACCCAGGGCGGGGTGTCCGCAACAGCTGTTGGTCCACACGCCGGGCCACGTCTTCTTCGACCAGGCACGCCGAGTCAACAGGAATCGACTCGTGGTGTCGAACACGTAGCACGAGAAAGCCAGGTGCAGTGGGGTTTTCGCGGTGTGCACGCCGACCTTGTCGGCGACGCCGCGTGCATGGCCCGAGTCATCCAAGAGCACAACGCTTTCGGCGTACGCGTCTGCGGGTGTTCGTTCTACCGTCATGGGCGCGCGCCCTGTGCGGCGGCCGAGGTATCGGCGTCCATGGCGGAGCGGAGGTTCGCTCGCCTGGGTTCGTAACAGCGGATATGTCCGGTGATTCCGGCGAAACGGTATGGCCCGCTGGTCTGGTGGGGTGTGTGGTATTCGGAGCCGTCTTCGGGTAGGGCGGTTCGGGCGAGTCGCGCGTAGTGCTCGTAGGTGATCGGGGTGCGCCGGGACAGCGCTTCGCGGTTGGCGCGGGTCCGCAGATGCCGCCGGTAGCCGGGAACTACGGTGGCGGAGAGGAATTCGGCGACGCAGCCGGATCCGTAGCTGACCAGTGCGATGGGTTTGCCGGTGAGGTCGTCGGCGTGGTCGAACAGTGCGGTCAGCGCCAGATACAGCGAGGCGGTGTAGCTGTTGCCGACGAGGCGGTTGTATCGGGTGGTGGCGCCGATCGCGTGCTCGATCTGCTCTGGTGCGGGTGTTTGGCCGTTGCGTTCGAGCAGATGGCGGTGGGCCTTGTAGGCCATCTTCGTGAAGGGCTGGTGGTAGCAGAAGGCGGCGAAGTCCGGCAGTTCCCGGTGTGCGCGCTTGTGATAGTCGTTCCATGCGTGCTCGATCGCGTCGAGATAGGCTGTGACCGAGTACTTTCCGTCCACGACGGCGGTGCGTCGATAGGTCGGCCGCCAGAAGTCCATGACGTGGGCCGAGTACAGGCCCGAGACCGGCTCGATCCGCAGGATCGCCGGGTCGGCGGTCACGAGCATGGCCGCGGCTGCCGCGCCCTGGGTGGCCTCGGCGGCGGAGCCGGTGTCGTAGCGGGCGATGTCGGCGGCGATCACGAGGGTGCGGTGTTCGGGGTCGCCTGCGGTGAGCGCGGCGGCGAATTGCAGTGCGGCGGTGGCGGAGTAGCAGGCTTGTTTGAGTTCGATGACGCGCGCGTTGTCGGGCAGACCGATCAGCCGGTGCAGATACAGGGCTGCGGCTTTGGACTCGTCGACGCCGGTCTCGGTGGCCAGCAATACGGTTCGGATGCCGTCGGTGCCGTGGCGTTCGAGGATGGGGCGCGCGGCCGTAGCGGCCATGGTGACGATGTCTTCGTCCTCGGCGGGGATGCTCATGGCGTCTTGGCCTATGCCGTGGGTGAATTTCCTCGGATCGACGCCGATGTGCGCGGCGAGCCGGGTGTGCTCGAGGACATACTCGGTGGTGGCGATGGACAGGTCGTGAATGCCGGCGCTGGTGTTCATGGACGGTCCGATCCTTGTCGGTTGTGCTGGCGTTCGAGTCGTAGATGTGCGCGCATCAACTCACCCGGGTTGGTTTGCGCTGCCAGCAGCGACAATTCGCCGCACAGGACCGTCGCCGCCACGATGACGGCGAGGCGGCGAGCGTCGGTTCCGGCCGCTTGCTCTCGGTGGCAACCGAGTCGGGACAGCGTCTGCTGGACGAAGTCGAGATCTTTTGCGTTGCCGACGGTTCCGACGACCAGGTTCGGCAGGGTGCAGGAGAAATAGAGGTCGCCGTCGCGGTCCTCGGCGTGGGTGATGCCTTGGGAGCCCTCGACGATATTGGCGGCGTCTTGGCCGGTCGCGAGGTAGAACGCGAGCAGCATGTTCGCGTAATGGGCGTTGGCGGTGCGGATTCCGCCCGCGAGCAATGTCCCGATCAGGTTCTTGCGGACGTTCAGCGTGACCAGCCGGGCGGCGGTGGTGTGCAGCTGCCGCTCGACCTGCGCGGCCGGGACGAGCAGCTCGGTCACGACATTCTTGCCGCGGCCGAGGATTCCGTTGACCGCGCCGGCCTTCTTGTCGGTGCAGTAGTTCCCCGATATCGAGGCGTAGCGCAGTCCGGGGACCGTGCGCAGGATGTAGTCCATCAGTCGCTCGGCGGCGAGGGTGGTCATGTTGTGGCCGGCGGCGTCCGCGGTTTCGAAGGCGAACCGCAGGAACAGCAGGTCTCCGGTGATCTGCGAGTGCATGTCGATCAGTACGCAGAAGCGGCTGCTGGCTGCGGCCACCTCGCGCAGCCGGGAGAACTCGGCGCGAAGCCGTTGGACCGCGGTGTGGGCGGTGAGGGCGTTGTCGGCCTCGAGCAGAATCGATCTCGTCATGCGGTCATCGATCAGCGTGGCGACCACGCCGGCCTCGGTCGCCATGGAGACCCGCGCACCGCGACCGACCGAGGGCCACAGCGGGCTTTCGAAGGTGGCCAGCGGGACCTCGATCTCCTCCTCGACGGTGTTGCCGGTGATGCGGATCGGGCCGACCCACCGCAACGGCACCATCGCCTGCGCGGTCTCGCCGATGTGTGTGACGGTCATGGCTGGTCCTGTTCGGTCGGGTGGGTGTGTAGGGGGAGCGGCTGGATACCGCCCGCGCGCCAGCGGTCACGCAGCTGTGTGAGCTGAGCGTCGGAGGTGACGAGCGCGATTCCGCAGTCGCCGCCCCCGGCCCCGGACGGTTTGGCCACCGCGCCGACGCTTTCCGCTATCGCGCACAACCCGGCCAGCTCCGGGGTCATGATCCCCAGACCGGTTGCGGTGTCGAGCTTTTCGAGCAGAAGACGGGCTCGGCGCAGCTGTTCTCGGATACGCATCGGGTCGTCGTCCTCGATCGCGGCGCTCAGCCGATCCACGCAGTCACGACTGGCCGCGCGGAACCCGGCGCACGAATCGTCGCCGACGATAACGCCGGCCTCGGCTCGGGTCGTGGCGGGATGTCCGGTCCAACCGGCGACCACCCGCGCGGATGTCGGTGTCGGAAGGGCCTTTACGGACAGACCCGGCCAGTTTTCGCGTAACAACACCTCCACGCCGTCGCGGCGGAGCCTGCGACTGAGCGTGCCGCGATCCGGTCCCCGGTAACTGATCCAGCCGCCCCAGGTGCTGGCCGCGACGTCGCCGCCCGAGCAGTCGGGTGCCACGCGGATCGTCGCGAGCATCGCCAACCGGTAGCGATCCATCAGCTCGAGCCTGAGGCCGTGGAACCGCGCCAACGCCGCGATCGTCGCCACGGTGACCGCGGCGCTGGAGCCCAGACCGTATTTCATCCCGCGTCCGTCGTGCAGTGCGCTGGTGAGCCGCAGACGAAATTGGCGCACGGGATGTCCGAGTTCGGTCAGCAGCCGCTCGACCACCCAGATGGCCGAGGTGACGTAATCGAGTCCGTCGCAGGTGGGTGCCACGAGCCGACCGTCGACTCGCTCGAGCGAAATCAGCTTGTCCCCGAACAAGTCTGATGTCACAGCGGTCGCATCCGCCTCGGCGACATGTGCCGTCGTGTACCGATCGACCGCTATCAGCACCGCGGGGAAGCCGGGCTCGATGACGGCGTATTCCCCTGCTATGTAGAGCTTTCCCGGTGCTCGGCATGCGATCATGCGACATTCCCGTCGTATACGCGGACGCCGTGGCCTGGGCGCGCGAGATGGGTAGCCAGCACGCCGTCGATGTCGCCCAGCTCCTTCAGGACCTGGCTGGCCGCTGAAACGTCGCACAGCACGGCGACGTTCGGTCCCGCGTCGATGGTCGCGTAGGCCGCCACACCGCCTTTGCGCAGCTCGGTGACGCGGTGGAGTATCGAGATGGTGGGCGGTGACAGGTAACAGATCGATGGCCGTGCCGCGAGCATCGTCGCGTGCATGCCCAGCGCGTTGCTCTCGGCGATCGCGCCGACCGTGGTGAGGTCGCCGTCGCGGATCGCGGCGCGCATGGCGGGCAGATCGTGCAGCGTAGAGAACGCCCACGCCAGATACAGCGGTGAACTCTGGATGGTGGCCTGCATGGCCGTGCGGCTCGGTATGGCCTTCGGCCCGGTGTCGACCAGTGCGATGGCCAAAGCCGGGTTCCACCTCGGCGTTTCGATCGGCTCGGCGAACGAGCTGTTGTCGCCGTGCCGGCCCGAGCCGATTCCGGCGTGCCACTCGACGAATCCGTCGAACACCGATCGGCACGCCGAGCCAGAACCTCGCCGCGCGAGCCGCGACAGGTCTCGTGCGTTCAGTTTCAGGTTGTAGGCCGCGGCGGCCGCGGCGGCCAGCGCGGCGAACCCGCTGGACGAGGACGCGAGCCCGGCACCCGTGGGCGCGGTATTGGCGGAGTCGACCATGGCGCGATCGGTCCGGTCGGTTCGATCCCGGACGAGATCGAGAAAGGTCGAGACGCGGGCGAAGGTCTCGTCGTCGGCGGGGCGGCCGTTTAGCGTGACTCTGTCGGCGGAGGTCCCCGGCACCAATGTCACTCGCGTCGTCGTCGGAAAGATATCCAACGTCATCGAGATGCTGCCGGTCACGGGAAGCACGAACTCCCTGTCGCGCTTGCCCCAGTACTTGAGCAACGCGATATTCGGATGCGCGACCGCGACGGCGCTGAACTCTCCGAAGGTGCGATTCACCAGGACTCCTCTCCGACGGTCGTCGCCCACGTCCGCACCGCGCCCGCGCCCGAGAACGCCGCGCGTACCGCCGCGGCACTGTCGCGGCCGGTGACAGCCAGCACGCACCCGCCCAGACCGCCGCCGGTGAGTTTGGCGCCGAAGGCGCCCGCGGCCAGCGCCGCCGCGATCAGTCGCTCGATGCGGTCGGTACTCACGCCGAGCTCGCGTAACAGGTCGTGGTACTGAATCAGCTTGTCGCCCAATGCTTGTCCGTCTCCCCGCGCGAGGTCCTCGGCGGCGGCCCGGGTGAGCGTCGCGGCGCGATCGAGCACGCGGCGCGCGGCCGCGGGCTGTTTCTGTAGCCGTGCGCGCGCCACGGCCACCGCCTGCTGGGTGCTCGCGGCGACACCGGAGTCCGCCACTATCAACGACACCGCGCCGGCTACCGGGAGCGTTCGTGCCGCGCCGGCCTGGAACCAGATCGGGCCGTCGGCCGAGACCGCGCGCGCGTCGACACCGCTCGCGCGTCCGTGTGCGTGTTGCTCACCGAGCTGCACCAAGCGGTAGAGCTCTTCGGCGTCGATCGCTCGCCGGCACAGGTCCGCGAGGGCGCGCACCGTGGCCGTCGCGCACGCGGCACTGGAGCCCAGACCGCGACTCTGCGGAATATGGCCGTGCAGGTCGATTTCGATGAGTTCGGTGGCCGATCCCCATTCGCGCAAGGCCGCGTCGGCGGCGATGCCCGGACACGAGACCTGGGGCGATGGCCGACGCCGACCGACCGTCAGGGGCCTGCGGGCGAGGTCCGGGGTTCCGGCCGGGCAGGGCCGGGCGAGCGCCTCGATCGTCAAGTCGCGCAACGGAACAGCGATGGCCGGCTGCCCGTAGACAACGGCGTGCTCGCCGAGCAGAACGGCCTTGGCGTGTGCCCGGCCGACCCCGACGCCGCGAGCATGCTGCTGGCCGGCCATTACCGAACTCGATGCGTCACAGCGTCGGTCAAAATTTCCAGATCGGTACTGACCACGTGAGAGGGCAACGCCGCCAGAGCTTTTCGAGCTTGCCGTGCGGCGTGCGCACGTGCCGCAGCCAACCCGCCCGCCGCCTCGACCAGCGTTCGCGCGCGGTCGATCCTCGCGGTGGTCATCGGCTCGGGCGAACGGTAGATCTCGGCCAGCTCGGCCGCGGCCGACCCGCCGGAGCGCAACGCGATGATCACCGGCAGGCTGCGTTTGTGCCGGGCGAGATCGTTGCCCACCGGCTTTCCGGTCGCCGCCGTGTCGCCCCAGATGCCGATGATGTCGTCGACGAACTGGAACGCGACCCCGAGCTCGCGGCCGTAGGCGTCCAGCGCGGCAACGGTGGGCTCGTCGGCTCCCGCACACAATCCGCCGAGCGCGCAGGCGCACCCCATCAGCGCACCCGTCTTACCCATGACCATCTGGAGGTACTCCTCGACCCCGGCGCTCGCGTCGGTCTCCAACGCCAAGTCTTCGTGCTGACCTCGGCACAGCTCGGCCGACGCGGCCGCGAGCCGGGAAACAGCCTCCGGGACGAGCCCGCCCGGCAGGCCGGTGGCCAAGACGCTGATAGCCAAGGCGTGCAACGCATCTCCCAGCAGGATCGCGTCGTCGGCTCCCCACACCCGCCACACCGTCGGGCGTCCTCGGCGGGTTTCGTCGGTGTCCATGAGATCGTCGTGGACCAGGGTGAAATTGTGTATCAACTCAACGGCCGCGGCGGCGGGCAAAGCGACGGTCGGCGAACCTCCGCAGGCTTGGCACACGCATAACGTCAGCGCGGCGCGGAGCGCTTTCCCGCTCCGATGACTGCGCGCGGTACCGTCTTCGTCGCACCACCCGATATGGTAACCAGCGATTCTCTGCAAAGGTTCGGACAAAGCGCCGACCGCAATTTTCAGTTGCGGCTGACAGAGGGTGCGAGCACGGGACAAGATTTTATCAGCGCGATCGTCGGCGACGGCCGGGGCATGAGCATTTATCATCGAGCACCGTTTCAGTTAAGGGCGCGACTCGGGTGGCCGTGTACATTGCGAACCATCTTTTTGAACCAGCGGTCCATGCGGGTGACGTACTCAGAAGACGTTAAACACATCGCGTGCCCGTAGTTGCAATGATGCTTGGCAAGCATGGCGACGGAAATTGTGTGTACGGCTTGCCAAGTCTGGCCTCGACGCGCAGTCCAAAAAACTTTGGACCGGGTACCGTCCGATATCGAAACCGACCGTCACGAACCGGTATCGGCGCCCGGCCGGTCCAAACGAGATGCGGGCCAGCGTGTTTGCGATCGCATCGGTAAGTGCATCTGCACGGGCGATGAAATGCCCTCTGGCATATCGCATTCGGTCCCGATCGACACCGAACATCTGTAACCATCGAGTCAGGGAATTGCAGATACGCGTCGCTCGAGACGCGGTTACTCGCTCCGTGAACTGGAGAGTATGATGCATCTGGAACGTGTCACGAAACGGCACGCTTTGAAAGTCGGGGAGCGTATCGAGTTGTCGCGTCGCCGGCAACGATTACCCCGGCGCGTGGTGGCGAACCTGGTCGGCCGCAGCGAGGAGTGGCTCAGGCTCATAGAGACAGGCAAGTTGCGCCTGGACAGCGTGCAAGCCATTCTGCGGTTGACTGAGGTGCTTCAGCTCGAAGACTATCGCGACCTCATCGAATCTCCGGTTCCCGATGTCCCGGAACCCGCCGATCCCGCCGATCGTCTGATCGGATATCTCGAGCCGGTACTTCTGAATCATCCGGCCCATAATGCGGACATTCCGGTCATCGACCACTGTCTCGAACAGTGGTTGCACGCGGAGGTGCTGAGTTGCGAGGAGATCTGGGCCGAGTCCGCGCAGCGCTATACCCTACTGTCGCAACGGCTTCCGAAACCGCTCATCATGTGCCGGTCGGCGTACTGGCAAAACGAACGACCCGAGACCGGCCACGCGCTCGCCCGGCTGTATCACCTCTGCCGCGAGGTGCTCACCTGCGTGGGCGATCATTACCTCGCGGCCTTCGCCGCCGATCGCGCGTTGAGCATCGCCCACCATCTCGACCGCCCCACCTGGCGGGCGGCGGGCGGCTGGCACTGGGCCGCCGCTCTGCTGCACCTCGACCAGGGAAAGCGTTGCCGCGCAGTCGCGCTGGCGGCCGTCGAGGACATCGCCGCCCATGCGGACCCTGATGAACTCGTGCTCTACGGTGCGCTGACTCTGATGGCCGCCCGCGGAGCCGCGGCCACACCGGCGGAGTCCACGCGGTTGCTCGCCGCCGCGCAACAGCTGGCCTACGAGGTCGGCCCCGACCGCAGGGTGCTCGGAATCGGCTTCGGCCACTGCGAGATCGGGCTTGCCCGCATGGAGATCGCTTATCGCTGTAACGATTTCGACACGGTGATCACCGTCGCACCGGAGATCGACGCGTTGGACAAGCTTCCCGTCGGCCAACGCGCGCGGTACTTCACCGTCCTAGCGGCGGCTTACGTCGGTCGCCGCGAGATCGTCTCCGCCGCTTTCGCCCTCACCCAAGCCGCGGAAGCGTGCGCCGAGAACCTGCGCTACGACCACGACGCCCACATGTCGCTCCAACAGATCCTCCGCCACGACAACCGGCTGCTGAGCCCCAAGATGGCCGACCTCGCCGACCTCGCCGGCATTTGAGTACGTCAACACCTACTTCCCGTTGAAGCGCCGAGCCGCAAGGCTTTCCGGTGTCCGGCTACGGCACGGCACGGAGCGGCGGCGTGATGTCACGGCGACGGGCAGTACGAGGTAGGCGGCTCACTCACGCTGCCTGGCGAATGGCTCAGTAGCTGATCGCTGCCGAGCGGCCGGCGTGGAAGGGCGACTGTCGGCGCTACTCCGCGCGACGTTCCCGGGTTGCGATGCCTTCCGCGTTCACGGTGCCTCCTCGACCGGAAACAGGATGGGGCTGAGCAGATATCGCCCGCGGCCGGGAGCGGGTTCATTGTCCAGTCGCGGCAGGATCACCCGGCGCAACTCCATGATGAGTTCCTCCAGCTCCGCACGATCGAGCCACAGCGCATGCTGCCGGTAACCGACGAGATCGCCTGCGGGATCGGCGTTCTCGTGGTCGAGGTAGGACGTGAATTCCGAGATCAGCACCGCCATCGCCGTGACGAAGACCCGCCGATGATCCTCGACCGTGGCCGCTGCCGCCTCCTCCGCGCCGATGGTCGCCCGGCCTGCGCGCAGCCGGTACTGCCGTTCGACGGCGCCGCGCACTCGTCGTTCCTGTGCGACCTCCAAGATTCCGGCCGCGGCCAAGGCCTCGACATGCCGGTAGACCATCGCCTTGGACACCCCGGGCAACAGGGCACACAGCTCGGCGGTGGTCAGCGTGCGGCCGCCGCGCAGCGCATGCACGATCCGCAGGCGGGCAGGGTGGGCGACCAGCTCTAAAGCATCCACTTCCCAATGTTCTCATGTGTTGATACCGTTCTCATACTACGAGAAAGGTTGTCCCGGGTGACTACACAGATTGATCCGGCGGTGGTGGCGGCCACCGTGGTGGAAATGCTGCGCGATGGGCGATTCGATCAGGTCGAGCAGTTGTTCGCGCCCGCTCTGGCCGCGGCGGTGTCCGCCGAGACGGTCCGGACCGGGTGGGCCGGGGCGATCGCCAAGACCGGCGCCATCCGCACGCTGGGGGAGGTGATCGCCACGCCGATCGACGGCGACCTCACCCGAGCGATCGTGCCGGTGCACGGTGAGAGCGGCGGCTTCGAGGTGCGGCTCGCCGTCGACGCGACCGGTCGGCTGCACGGCCTGCGTCTCGCGCCGGTCGAATCAACCTGGGCTCCACCGCCTTACGTCGAGCCACGGCGGTTCGTCGAACAGGAGATCACCCTGGAATGTGGACCGCTCACAGTGCCGGGCACGCTCACCCTGCCGCGGGGCGCGCGCGGCGTGCCGGCGGTGGTGCTGATCTCGTCGGGAGCCAACGACCGGGATGTCACCGTGGGGCCGAACAAGCCGTTCAAGGACCTCGCGTGGGGCTTGGCCAGCCGCGGCGTCGCCGTGCTGCGCTTCGACAAGGTGACTCATGTGCACACCCAGCTGCAGCACGAACCCGGCTTCACCATGGTCGAGGAGTATCTGCCCAATGTGACTGCGGCCGTGCGGTTTCTACAGGAGCAGGGCGGGGTCGATCCCACCCGCGTCGTCGTGGCGGGCCACAGCGGCGGCGGTAAGGCCGCGGTTCGTGTCGCGGCCGCCGAGCCCGCCGTCGCCGGGGTGGTGATGCTGGCCGCGGACACGGTCCCGCTGCCGCGCGCCGCGGCGCGCGTCTTCCACTACATCGCCGAACTCGACCCGGCCGCCGGTATGGGCTCGATCCTCACGCAGGCGGCCGTGGCGATCGCCCGCACCGAAGATCCTGCGCTCTCGCCCGAAACTCCGGGCGCTGAACTGCTTTTCGGCTGGCCCGCCTCCTACTGGCTCGACCTGCGCCAGTTCGATCAAGTAGCCACCGCCGCAGCCCTGGACCGGCCGATCCTGGTACTGCAGGGCGGCCGCGACTATCAGGTCACCGAGGCCGACGACCTGCCCGCATGGCGGGTGGCCCTGGACGGTAAGACGGACGCGACGATTCAGGTTTTCGCCGACGACGACCACATGTTCTTTCCGGGTAGGGGACCGTCGGCTCCGGCGGATTATGAAGTGCCGCAGCATGTCGACCCGGCGGTAGTGGACGCAATCGTCCAGTGGCTGGCGCCCGACGGGCGCGGCTCTTCGATGTCCCGACTGCTGTCTCGGCTCGGGCGGCGGCAGTCGTGACCAGCTATCAGCGCTGACGCCAGCTCAGTGGACCCGGGAGGTCGACGCTGTTCTTCCTGGTACGTGAGTTCCACGTCCAGGGGCCGATTTTGAGGCCCCACGAGGAGAGGCCCGATTGCGTGAAGTTGAACTTCAACGGGCCGAAGGACTTACGCTGGCGGAACTTGACGGGCATCGGTAACCTCCCTGATCTTTCCCCCGGGGTAACCGTTCTGTTGTTTCCCAAGCATTCAGGTGGCTGATCGGCTCTGTGGTCCGTGCCACCGTGACCTCGAGCGCAGAACGGGGTTCCGAGCCGAGTCGGCAAAGTGGTTGGGGCGCTGCGCACCTGGGCGATCTACCAGCCGGACACCGGATAGGTCATGACCAGCACGGCCTCCACATCATCCGTCGTCGCCTCGTAGAAGTGCGGCACATCGGCGCCGAAGACCACGAAATCGCCGGCGGACACCTCGCTCGGGGCGTCGACGGTGCCCACCCGCAGGCCGCCTTTGGCCAGGTGCAAGTGCTCGACCGTGCCGACGGTGTGCGCCGGGCTATCGATCCGGTTGCCCGCGTGGCGAATTCGGAGTCGCCACACCTCGACATGCACTCCCGCGCCGACGCGCTGGAGCAGTTCCTGTTTGCTGTAGTCCGGTTCGGGCGTGCCGTGGCGAACCACGGCGCGGGCGGGCGCCGTCGCGACGATGAGGTCGCCGAGCGGCAACCGCAGCGCCACGGCGATGGCGGAGAGAGTGTCGATGCGGGGGTTGCCACCGCCGGACTCCAAGGTCGACAGCGTCGCCTTGCTGATCCCGGCCTGCCGGGCGAGTTCGGCCGCCGACATGCCGCGCGCCTCGCGCATCCTGCGGATCTGCGCGCCGATGGCCGCCGCGGCTCCTGCCAGCTGGGTGCTGTCTGCTGGATCGGACATCGGCTCACCGTTCGCTGGATGGGTTCAGGTCGGCCCAACCTAACGCACCCGGGTGTGGGCCGGGTGCCCTGAGTGCTCAGTCCGCACGCGGGTCAGGAGCCGACTCGTACAGGGCGATCTCTTCCGTGCGCGGCTGCGCCAATGTCAGATAGTCGCTGGTGCGCAACGCCATCGAGCGGTCGAGACGGGCGGCGTTGAAGTACAGTTCCGGAATTTCCTTGATGCTGGGGTCGGCGATGAGCTCGAGGTCCGGATGGAACGAGAAGGGCAGGATGGTGCCCGCCACCGAGCCGGACAGATTCTCGGCGATCTCGGGCGTGGCGAAGGAAACATAGGTGCCGCCGAAGAGATTTCGCACTGCCGTGAGATCGACCTTCGCGTCGCCGGGCACCACGGCGAGCACGTACTTCTTCGTCTTCTTCCCGATCTTCACCATCACCACCATGCATTTCGCCGCATCGTGGACAGCGTTCCCGCGCAGGGAGCTCACCAGGTCTGTGCGACCCTCCGGCTCGTGGTCGATCAGCCGGTAGCTCGCCTCTCCGGCATCGAGGAAATCGATGAGGCGCTGGTACGGGTCGCTCGGGGTCATGCGGGCCTTCCTCTGTCGGCGAGACCGACGTGCAGCTGCCGAGGCTCCTCGACCGGGAGGGCGTCGCGGGTTGTTCGGCAGGGGTTGCTGCGTTCGGCGGTTTAGTAAACTGAACGATACCGCCTACTATAGTGTGTGTCACCTGAGGGGCGGTCCGGCTCGTCCTGGTCCAAACATGTAGGGCGGCTTCGGAATTCGGGCGAGATGGTGTGCTGCTTTCGGCAGGGCGCCTCGCTTACGTGCCGTGACGTGGCGTCGAATGCGTCGGCGAGGCGGTCCTGGTGAAAGTCGGCGTCGATTGCCCGTGCGGGATGGTGGGTCGGGCGCGCACCGGCTGTCGCGCCACGCGGAAGTAGCCCCCCGAGCGACCACGTCAAGGGACGCCTCCGCGTTGATGGCTCTTGAAGTCGGTGGCGTCAGGCGCGGTCGTGGAGCGTGATCCGATAGCCGTCGGGGTCGGCGAAGGTGAACGTCCGGCCGAAGGGGCCGTCGATCGGTTCGGCGACGATGGTGTGTCCGTCGGCGACCAGGGCGTCGTGAATGGCCTGAACGTCGGTGGCGTGCAGCCAGATCGCGGCGCCGATGCCGGGTTGGGCGACGGAGTCGAGATCGGTGCCGGGAACGACGTCGCGCAGTGCGAACGCGATCGGCTCGGTCTCGAAGACGACGGCGTGCGGCGGTCCGGCCTGCGAGCGGACCAGGCCGAGGTACTGCTCGTAGAACGCCTGCGAGGCGTCGAGGTCGCGCGCTTGCAGCGAGATGAAGTCGGGTCCGGTGACGGGCATGGTGTTTGCTCCTTCGTGTTGTGTCAGTCTTCTGACACGCACCAATGTATGTCAGAATACTGACATGAGTCAAGAAGGTGTCGGTGTCGACCTGGAGACGTCCTTGGGCTACCTGCTGAAAGAGGCGTCGAGCGCCCTGCGCGCGGCCATGGAGGAGGTGCTGCGACCGCTCGGGATGAGCGTGACGCACTACGCCTGCCTGGAGTTGCTGGCGCAACGACCGGGCCTGTCGAACTCCGAGCTCGCGCGGGGCGCGTTCGTGACCAGGCAGACCATGAACGTGCTGCTCCAAGCTCTGGAACGCGACGGCTACGTGACCAGGCCCGCCCAGGCGCCCGTCGGCAAGGCGCTGCCCACCCGACTCACGCCTCGCGGCCGACGGAGCCTCGAGAAGGCGACCGCGGCGGTCCGGTCCGTCGAGGTCAGAATGGTGGCCGACATGACAGCGGACGAGCGGGCGGCCGCGTTCCGCCTCCTGCAGAAGATGGTCCACTCCCTGCGCGACGGGGCATAGCTCGCCGGTGTTTCCGCTGCCCGCGTCGCTCCCTTGCCCACCACCCGCCGATCCGCAGCCAGACCCCGATCGAAATGAACCGCCACGGCAGGTTTCCTCGACCCATCCGGTTCTAGTACGGCATCGAATAGGAAGTTGACCTTGATTGCATCCGGGGGTGATCGGAACACCGCGACAGCGATCGACGAGTGCCACCCATGAAATCGAACCCATTCGGTAGACGGGCGAGCGTGAACTCGGAGGGGGCCAAAAGCGCTGAGGGGACTGGGTTTTCGGCCGTGTCGTAGACGGTGAGCATCGTTTCGGACTACGAGCAGCTGAACGCTGACCAGGCTCGCGTGCTGAGGGCCGACCGTCCTGACACTATGACCAGGCTTCGCCGACTGACCGAGTTCCACTATGACAGAGGGGTTTCGCGCCGACGGCCGCTGAGGTACGAGCAACTGCACGCGGCTCGAGCACGCCGTACGCGGTGAGTTCATCTATCAACGGAGCCAGCTGATCACGGCTCGACAACGGAGTCAGGATCGGCAGACCGATGAGTCAGCCGGAGACGGTTGGGTGACGTGAAAGCGACATTCCGGCGCTGAACAGGGAATACCTCCACGTCTTCGTCCGAACGGTTTAGCCTTGATGTATGGCTTCTTCCGCAAGGCGGCGCGCCGCCGAGCGTGCCGCCGAGGCGGCGCGGCGGATCCGCGAACTCATCGGCCGGCGTGCTGAACTCACGACCGGTCGGCCCAGCACCAGTGCGCAAGTCGAGCGGTCCGCCGACAATGCGGCTCGGGCCGAAGCCCAGGCCCGACACGCTCGTCTGTCCGCAGCCGACGCCCACGAGCGGGCCGCCGATGTCCACGACACCGCCGCCGCCTCCCTCGACGGCCCCGAACACCGCCAGTCCGCCACCGAACATCGCCAGTCCGCCGCCGAACACCGAGCCGCCGCCGAACAGGACCGCATCGCCGGCCGCCCACCGGAACCGTCCTGAACCGTGCGGATACCTAACCGCTCGAGCCGGCTTGCAGTCGGAAACCCAAGATCGGATAACGAGGTTCGGCACCACCAGAGCGTGCTTGTCCATAGCCCACGAAGGATGTCGCGGCGGCGAGATGCAGATGGTGGCGTGCGCCTACCGCGGTGAGCCGCGCGCAACCGTCGGCGCGTGGACTATCCTCCGACATGCCTTGGGGCGCATGGGAAGCAGCGTGTTTGTCGACCGTGGTGAGGAACAGCCCGCCGGGCCGTAGCACCCGAGCCACCTCGGTGAGAACAGGCTCGGCATCAGTGAGCAAGTGCAGCAACCAGATTGCGGTGACCACGTCCACACTGCCGTCGGTTACCGGCAGCGCGGCGGCGTCCGCACGCATCACACGCCCGGGCAGTCGACCGGCCGCGTGTGCCAGCATCCCAACGGAGGTGTCGAATCCAATCACTCTGTGCCCCAGTGCTTCCAGTTGAGCAGCGACAATTCCGGTTCCGGTGGCGAGATCCAGGATCACCGAGCGAGCAGGAAGCAACTGATCGAGAGCTGACGCGGCCGCCTGGGCCCGCGGCACGCCGCCTCGTGTCCGGTCGTAGTCGGCGGATTCGCTGTTGTAATCGAGCACCGGCTCATCGTCGCATCGTCATCAGCCCTGAAATCCGGCAGACGCGCCTTCGTCACACGAGCAAACCGCACTTGCACGCCGACGCGGAAATCTGCCGATCAGTGGCCGCGAGCGCCTCGGCCTATCCTCCAGCGTGTCGCAGCTCCGGGTCCTGTGGCAAGCCGCGTCGACGGCTAACGGCGGTAGTCCTCGCGATAGTCGTCGACCTCTTCGCGGGTCGGCTCGGGATCGAGTAGTCCGCCGCGTCGGCGCCGAACTCGAAGAAGGACGATCGTGCCGCCGGTCAACAACGCCAGCGTCGCGACGCCGGCGATGACCGCCCGGACCGGTAACGCGAGTCCGGCGGCTACCAGGAACAATCCTGCGGCGGCGGTGCCGGTGATCACCAAGAAGAACCCGATGAACATCGATTTGTCGCTACCCCAGCCGGTATCGGTCGAGCGCATAGTCTCGCCGTACCCACGCGAAATCGATTCAATCCAGCGGCTTGCCGGCCTGATAGCCCCGCACTTTCGTGGACGGGAAACTCAGTTTCCGGCGATCTCCCGCCGCACCGTCTCGGCGACGCGGGACAGCGCGGCGCCGAGGTGGCGGCGTTGCGCGGCCGTGAGCGGGTCGAAAACGAGACGGCGCACCTGTGCGACATGTCCGGGCGCGCTGTCGACCACCTTCTGCCGACCGGCCTCGGTCAGCGTGGCGAGGGTGTAGCGGCCGTCGCTCGGGTCGACTCGGCGGGTGATCCAGCCGCGCGCCTCGAATCGGTCCATCAGTTTCGACAGCCGGGGGAGCGTGCTGTCATCTTCCTGACCCGGCGTGCGGACCTCACCCACGACGAGTTCGTGGGCTACTGGACCAACAAGCACACCCCGCTGATCGCGAGCCTGCCCGGCGGCGAAGTCCCGGTCCGGCGTTACGTCCAGCTGCTGCCCACCGACGACGAGATTCCCGGCGTCCACAGCGTCTTCTACGACGGTGTCGCCGAGGTATGGGTCGACGACATCGCCGACGCCGCCCGCTGGTTCACCTCCGACACCTACACCACGACCGTCGCAGCGGACGAGGAGCAGTTCATCGATCGCACGCAGACCGGATTCCTCTACACCACCGAAACTCCGATCTTCGGCTGAGTTCCTTGTGAAGGTGCTCAACCGAATGCCCCGACGAACTCGAGGACAATCAATGGCACCGCCGGGCACCGATACCGAAGGCTGATGTCAGCACACGGCCATCGACCTCGGCGGCCACACGGTAGCTGCGCCGGAGCACGCGTCCGCGCCCCGGAAGCACTGTCATCGGCCGGTCGTCCACCCGTGCCGAGAGACAGTCGGCATCCCTGGTCCCGATCGGGATACTCGGCCGCGTCCGCGCGCCGACACGTTCGATGGTCACCACCGGCGAATGAAGGTTAGGTTGCGGCGCTCAGTGTCGCTTTCACGGCGAAGAACCGTCCAGCGCGCGGCTTCGGCTGGCGCGGTGTCGACCGGAGCCGCGCGGTCGACTCGGCGATAGCGAAGTGCGTTGGCCATCCGAATGGCAGTCGGCTCCGAATAACCGGCGATGCCGTAGCGCGATGTCCGGCATCGCCGTGCCGCAGTCGCCGCTGGGCGGTGACGTGTTCCGTAGAAGTCGACAGGTGTCCGTCTCGCCGCACAAATGGCCCAGGCTGCAATCGCCGAGCAGTCGGCCGAACGTGCGCCGCACGATAAATCTGAAGTTCAACGGCGTCACGTCATCCGGTTCCCGGCTGACGGGAGAGACATCGGTCGATGTCGATTGCTCTCCGACCCCCGGTACTCCGGTGCCATGGCAGGTGGTCATCGATACCGGCACGCCGCAACCCGGCGAACAGGGCGAATGCGACGACGACAATGTATCCGAAAAGGTCACAACCAAGGACCCCGCGGAAGAGGCCGAGGTCTTCGCAGTGATGGACCCAGCCCTGTGCTGATCGGTTCCCCGGCTCGGCGCTGCCGAACTACATCACCGGCCGACAACCAGGATGTCGCGTTCGTCGAGCTGTGATGCCAGTCGATCACGAAGCGCATGAGAGCAATTGCCATTCTGCCGCAATGCAGTGCGTTCTGCGGCGGACGCTCGCGTCAGCACATGCGCACCTCGGCGCGTCCGCCACCTGATCCGTGACGTTCGGGGCCGCAGGTTCAAGCATGATCTCTCCGGAACTCTGAGACGGACGACCGGTGCGTATCATCCTCGTTTTGCTCGAGGTCGTTGTGCCAGGTTCTGGTCCGCGATCGCGTCGCTACCTGAGCTGAGCCGGACAGCGACACGAATGGAAAGCGCCGCGTGCTGAGTTTCGACTCACCGCGGCGCCAAGTCATACTTGGAGTGTGGAGGAGTCCCGCGATCCGACCGGCCAGGCGCAGCACCACCTCGCGGGCGCGGGCGGGCCCGGATTCGGCAGCTTCCGGTTCTGGTTCGCCACTCAGCGCTGGGAGTGGTCGCCGGAGGTCTACCGTATGCACGGTTATGCCCCCGGTGAAGTCGAGCCGACCACCGAACTTATTCTCGCGCACAAACATCCAGACGACCGCGACCAGGTCACCGAGCAGATCACCCGGTCGGTGTCCGAAGGCCGCCCGTTCTCGAGCCGCCACCGCTTCCTCGACACCCAGGGAAACACGCACCACGTCATCGTGGTCTCCGATCGCATCCTCGACGCCACCGACGCCGTGGTGGGCACGGCGGGCTACTACGTCGCCCTGGATGAGACGCTCGCCAGTGCCGAACGCGAAGCCCTCGACGCGGTGCTCCCCGAGGTCGTGGAGTCCCGGGCGGTGATCGAACAGGCCAAGGGCGTGTTGATGCGCATGTACTCGATCAACGCCGAGCAGGCATTCAAAGTGCTCTCCTGGCGATCCCAGGAAACCAACGTGAAGCTCCGCGACCTGGCCGAGGCGCTCATCGGCGCCCTTCCGCAGGTCCCACCCGCACAACCGAGCACCGTCACGGCATTCGACCATGTACTGCTCACAATTCACGAACGCATACACAGCAGTTCTGATTGACCTCCGCGTGGGCTCCCTTCCGTGATCCGTGGCGAGAGAGTCCGTAGCGCGTAAAGGCTTCAGTGCCAGGCGTTGACGAGATCTTCTGGCCCCCAGTGGGTCGCCAATGGTAGGCCGGGGTCGACGCCGCAGCGTGACACGGCTATCAGCGGTGTGTGGATGTCGGCACCCGGCACCGACAGGATTGTTCGGGTGAGGGCGTCGTAGTCGTGGCGGTCGAATTTGCGGTCGTCTTGCCATTTGATGGAGCCGATGAATTGTATGGCCGTGCCGACCGGTTCTCGGTCGGTGCCGACGAGGTCGATTTCGGGATTGTTCTGGCGGTTCCACCACCCGCCGATCGCCTCGGTCTCCGGCCATTGATCGTTGGGCAGCAGGCGTAGCAGTGATTGCCGGATGAGTGGTTCCACGGCGCGCCCGCGCCATGAGGTCCAGGAGCGTTCGATGCGCGCCAGGGCGAGATCGCCGCGGCCGCGTTCGATGAGCGGAATGCCTCGTTGCAGAAAAGCCAGCCAGAAGCGTAGGTACGAATCGGCTATGCGGTAGCGCTTGTTCTTGGTGTCAGGTTTCGTGGAGAGCGGCAGATCCGCGGCGACGATTCGCTTGGCTTGCAGGGTGTTCAGCAGAGGGGTGAGAGTTCCCGCCGGCAGCGCGCCCGAGCTGCCTGCTTGCGCGGCGATGGTGCTGAACGTGCGTTCGCCGGCGCCGACGGCTTCGAGTACCGCCCGCGAGCGCGATGCTTCGGGGAATTCGCCGAGTAGCGACAACTCGCCGGCCACCAGCAGCGGTGAGAGCGGATTGTCGGCGGATGCCCGCAGGAAATCGGTTCTGCTCATTCCCGGTTCCCAAGACTGGACGATTTCGGGGAATCCGCCGGTGATCAGCGATGCGTCCACGACAGCGGCGGCGTCGAGATCGGTCATGGTCGCCACGTCGGCCAGATGCAACGGTTCGACGGTCATCTTCGTCGCTCGGCCGAAGAACGGCCGATCGCGGGACTGCAGTGCTTCCATCACCGAAATGTCGCTGCCGACCAGCACCAAAAGGACAGGCTTAGCCGACAGATGGCGGTCCCAGACCGTCTGTAGTGCACCTTCGAACTCGCCGTCTTGTTCGGTCAGCCAGGGCACCTCGTCGATAACGACGATGGTGGGTGTGTCGTCAGGCACGGCAATGGCCAGCGCACGCAATGCTTGATTCCAATCCGAGGCGTGCAACCCGGCTACCAGCTCCGCTTGGCCCAGCGCGGAATGAGCGATGGCGGCGATGAAGTCTTCACGCTCGGCCACGGGGTTGCGTCCTCGGGTGGCCTGGAACACCACGTATGCACGGCCGGACCGATCACAGAACTCCTGCACCAGTCGTGATTTCCCAACCCGCCGACGCCCGGTCACGATGACCGCTCGGCCTCGTGTGTCACCCTTCTGACCGACGGTCATTGCCAGCTGACGGCCCAGTAGGTCGAGGTCGCTAGCTCTCCCTGTGAACTCCATCTCCAACCTCCTTCATCTAACTTAGATCATATCTAAGTTAGATCTGATCTAACTTAGATCGGGCGGGACTCGCCGACAGGCTGGGGGAAACGTCTTCCTCGTGGCTCCCGCCGCCGCGGCCAAAGCCAGGCGGATACGCCGGAGCCCTGTTCGACTACCACCGCGCCCATCCCGAAGCCTTACGGCTATTGCTCTGGGAGGCATTGGAATTGGGCGAAGACCCGGTGCCGGAAGAATAGGCACGCACGCGGCACTACCTCGACAAGATCAACGCCGCCGAAACCGCAACCGGAGCACGCGCCGACGACCCACGCGCCCTGTTGTTCCTCACCCTCGGTCTCGTCGGCTGGAGCGTGGCCATGCCACGGCTGCGCCGCATGATCCTCGGCCCCGACTACACCCCGGAACGACTCCGCGAGGCCATCACCTCTGCCGTCCATGCACTGGCCAATGGGCCGATCTCCGACGGGTGGGCAGGCGGTTAGAAAGCTTCTCGCCGGGCATCGGGGTCCGATTCTCTCGCGGTCGGAATGACATTCATCGGGCTGATGCAGATTCGACCGCTCAGCGCCGAACTGACCGCTCAGCGGTCAGCGCGGCCGAACACTTCCTTGCGCACGATGTCCAGGACGGTGGGCGTGCCCTCGGTCGTGATCGCCTCGATCACCTGACCGGCGTGACGATTCTCCACGACGGCGCGAATCAGCGCGTCCGCCAAGTCGATACGCGCGGTGTAGTGGCCCGGCCTGCCCGGGGTGCGGATCTCGTAATCGGTGCGGGTGTCCCGGTCGAAGAGCCCGGCCGCCCGGATGATCGTCCAGTCCAGGTCGGAACCGCGGACGTTCTCCTCCATGCGCGCATTGTCCTCGTACACGGTCCGCCCCATGCGGATCAGCAGTTTGAAGAGAATGCGGTGTACCAGGTCTTCGCCCGGCGGGGTCTGGAAGGTGACGGCGGTGGTGCTCACGCAGGCCAAACGTCGAACGTTGTGCGCGGTCATGGCCTTGATGATGTTCGCGATCCCCTGCGAGTAGATGCTCACTTGTTCCTTGGTGTAGCCGGCGCCACCCAACGCGGAGATCACGGCCTCCTGCCCGGCCACGACCCGGTCGACCGCGTCCACATTCATGGCGTCGGCCTGTTCGACCCGCAAGCTCGTGCCTTGCAAGGGAAATTCGTGCGGGCGACGGACCGCCGCGGTGACGTCGTGGCCTGCGGCGAGGGCCTGTTTGACGATCAGCCGACCCGTCTGGCCATTGGCGCCGAACACAACGAGCTTCACCGATTTCCTCCTAGAGAACATTGATCTATGTCTAGAACGTCGATCTAGTACGGATCACTGTACTACGATCTCCGGATGACCGACACAGCGAGCTACGGTGGTGAATCTCATGGGTGATGCGGCAACCAGCGGCACGTCCGCAGCCGGCAGCACGCGTAGCGTCTGGCTGCGCCCGATGCCGACCGGACGCAACGCACCCCCACTGACCAGGGAAAGAATCGTCGAGGCGGCGATCGCGCTGCTCGACGAGGAGGGGCTCGAGCGCCTCACCATGCGTCGGCTCGCCGAGCGTTTGGGCACCGGGTCCACGACCCTGTACTGGCACCTCGACACCAAGGACGACGTGATCGACCTGGCCGTCGACGCGATCTTCGCCGAAACGCCGATACCCGAGCACCACACCGACGACTGGCGCGACGACATCGTCACGCTGCTCACCAACTGGCGCGCCACGCTGCTGCGACACCCGTGGACCGCCGCGTTGGCGGCGAATCGTCGACCGATGCTCGGCCCCAATTTCCTCGCGTGGATGGAGTTTCTCCAATCCGCGCTGGTGCGGGCGGGAATCACCGACGGCCATGTCTCCGCGGCCACCTGGGTATTGATCAGCCACGTCGCGGGCAATGCCGCCAGCCGATCCAGCCGCCGATTCTCCGCCGAGGACTACCGCGCGAGCCAGGAACTGCTGGCCGAGCATCAGGATCGGTATCCGGTCCTGGTGGGTCATGGCTATCCGATGGACAACGACTGGGACGCCAATTTCGAGAAAGGACTGGTCTACATCCTCGACGGACTGACGGCCCACACCGCCGAGCGCGCGAAGTGATCGCCTCGACTACGTGATCGGCAGCTCCTGCGCCATCGCGTACGAGGTGTGGTGGGCGAGGATGTCGGTCAGCAAACGGCCGAGTATGCGAACTCCGTCGCGGGTGAGTACCGACTCGGCGTGGAATTGAATGGTCGCGAAAAACGGTCCGCGCAAACCGTGTACCTCGCCAGAGACGTCCCGGCAGATCTCCACCGGCCCGATGCCGGCCGCAAGCACTTGGTCAGCGGCGCTGCGCAGCGAGAAACTGTTGTAGAACCCGACGCATTCGCGGTGACCGAACAGATCGATCTCCTTTTGTACCCCCTGATTGGGCACCTCTCGCCGCGGCAGCCGCAGTCCGAGTCGATGACCGACGACCTGATGGCTCAGGCATACGGCCAGAAAGGGCCGACCGTCGGTCAGTAGTCCGTCGATCCACCGATGCAGCCGCGCGATGCGCGGATCGCCGATATCGAGTGGGTCGCCGGGGCCCCGGCCCCATCACGACGAGGTCGGCGGCGTCGGCCGGATACCGATCGTCCACGCGACAGACGCGGACCTGCGCGCCGAGCGAACGCAGTTGATGAGCGATCATCGCCGAGAACGCGTCTTCGACGTCGACCACCAGTATTCGTCGACCGGCCACTTCCGGGAAAACTCCGGCGCTGGTCGCCGCGCCGTGCAGCCAAGCGGCGCGCTACCAGCTGCCCAGCCTCGAAACCGGTTGTGGCGCACCGGTCGGGGCGAGCATGATCCCCCACCCGGCGAGGGCGACGGCTGCCGAGATACCGGTCCTCGATACGTGCATGGCCATGACGATCCTCCTTCGTATCCGAGCGGCTGTGGTTCGGTGACACCCAGCCGAACTGTGGGCAGAGTATTGGGTGGTGGCAGGGACCTGTCCCGGCCGCCACAGAACTTGTATTCGCTGCACACCGACGCCGGTCGCGCGCTGGTGGCGGCTTCGATGCCAGTGGCGCGGACAGCATCTCGGCGAGGTCGGTGACCGCAGGTTTCAGTCGAAGGGTTCTTCTCGGACGAATCGGGTCAGCGCGGTCGCGAAGGCGCGGGCCTGATCCTCGGGCCAGGCGGCCAGGTGCCGGTCGAGACGACCGGCCAGGCGCTCGCGCATGAGCTCGACCGCGCGCTGCCCGTGATCGGTCAGTCCGAGCAGCGTCGCCCGGGCATCACCAGGATCGGGTGCGCGCCAGAGCAACCCGGCCCGTTCCAGGCGGGTCGCATGGCGACTGGTCACCGAGCGATCCACGCCGATCTCGGCGGCGAGGGTCATGACCGCTGCTGGTGACGACGATGTTGCCGTGCTCACCCGAAAAAAGCAGGCGGGCACCGTCTTCCGTAGTGGCTACTTCCAGGCGAACAGAGGGGTGGCACCTTAGTACGGTCGGTACCTGCTTGTCATCGATTCGCTGCCATCGCTGGGCGGCGACACGCCGTGGAGGAAAGCGTCCTCAGCTAACCGGACAACCTGGTCAGTCGGTCCTTGGTCGTGCATTCGTTTCTGCTGGATGGGTGCCGGCGCGGGTGTGGGGGAGTGGGCGGGGCGGGCTCGGCAAGTTCTCGGCGATCTTCGACTGAGCGGCCGAAAAGCGGAGTCGCGGCATTTTCGCTGTTCAGCGCGGATGGCAGCTGCTCGTTGAGCTACCCGACCGCAGCTGCGCCATGCCGCCGCAAAGCTGTGCGCGAGAGGGGACTTGAACCCGCGGTCGCGTCACTGTTGACGTCGGAATGTGTTCAAGGGCGGTACATTAACGTCGCTGAAGCGTAGCACATAGCCAGGGCTGGCTTCCAGTTTTGGCTTATGTTGTTGTGCTGTAGTGGTTTTTGTGAGGATCGATCTGGTTGCTGGTGGTGTGAGTGGTGTGGCGGTGTGGTTTTCGGGTGTTGCTAGGGCGGTGGCGATTTCGTAGAGGTCGGCTTTGACGTAGGTGGCGGTGGTGCCGTGGGTCCGGGTGTGGTGGCCGGCGTAGGCGCGGGCGGTGGCGTAGCCGTAGGCGCGTTCGACCCAGGTGAGGGTGGTGTGGCGGAGCCAGTGGGTGGTGATGTGTTGGGCTGCGACCCACGGGAGGTGGGTGCCGATGCGGTGCCAGAGGTGGTCGTATCGGCGTCGTGTGATGGGTTTGCCGTTGTGGTAGCGCAGGAGTTGACCCTCGGATGGGCTGTGGCGTTGTCGTGCGTGGTGTTGGAGGTGGGCCATGAGGGTGGGGGAGACGGGTTGCCAGCGGTCGATGCCGTTCTTTTCCCGGAGCAGGATTAGGCAGTTGTGGGGGTCGAGGTCGCATGGTCGCAGGTTCAAAGCTCCGCTGCGGCGGCAGGCGGTTTCGATGTGCAGTCTCAGTAGCAGGGTGTCGAGTTCGCGGTCGTCGCCGGTGATCGAGGTGATGTGGTAGATCTCGGCGAGTTTGGGGGAGGGGATGGCTTGCCGCTGTGAGGCCGGCCGCACCGGGATGGTGAGGTTGCGGGCGGGGTATGCGGTGGGGTGGATCCAGTTGTTGTCTTCGGCGTAGCGGTAGAGGCAGCGTGCGGCGCTGATGAAGTGTTGGCGGGCGCTGGCGCCGTTGCGGGTGGCGCGGTTGGTGCGGATGTTGGCTTGGACGTGTCGTGCTCGGTGGTCGAGTTCGGCTGTGGAGATTTCGTCCAATCGCCGGTGGGCCAGGTGTTTTCGAGCCAGCGCAGGTGGGTGTTGTAGGTGCGCAGGGTGCCTGGGGTGAGGGTGGTGCGGAGTTTCCGGGATCGCCTCACCGAAAGTGGGCACCGATCCGGTGTCGGTGAGCATGTCGGCGGGGGTGATGCCGATCTGGGACAACAGGATTCGGGTGGCGGCGATGGTTGCGGGGTCCGCGACGGTGCGGACGGGCATGGTCATCTTCTATGACGCCGGGTTTCGTGGCTGGCCGAAGCGGGCGTGTAGTGCCGGTGGCGGGTAAATAAGGAGTTGTTATTCGTTGGGGTGGGCGACGAGCAGGACTTTGTCGCCGACGTTGAGGTCCGTGATGCGGCGCTGCCGGAACGGGATACGGAACTGGTGGGCTGTGCTCATGTGCGTATGGCCGTGCTCGGTGGGGTGCACGATCACGACGCTGTCGGGGTCGCAGCCGATGTCGAGTCGGGTGCCGATGTTCCAGCCCAATGCCGTCAGCAGGTGCTTGTCGTGGATGCGTCCGGCATCGCCCACGGTGCACATGCTGTAGACGATGTTGCTGTCGATCGGTTCACGGACCGGTGCTGGTGCGCTACGGAGGTTTTCGATCAGTTCGGCGATCGGTGTCAGGGGTGGGATGGCCGGCGGGACCAGCACGGCACGCACTTTTCCGCGGTGATGCCGTTGCAGTTCAGCGTGGCGCTGTTGTCCGCGCGAGGGTGTGTTCTGGGGTTGTGGTGTGACGGGGTGAGCCAAATGCTGCCTCCAGGGGTGAGGCACTCGACAGCACGGCCCAGGGTGCGGTCAGCCGTACCGCCGGATGCGCTAACAGTGACGGCGCATTGGACCATGTCGTCGCCGGCGTTTTGCACAGGCGAGTTGGTTCGAAGCTAGTGGCGCCGTCGGCCTGGCCAGGCCCGTCGGTCGAATATCGCGACACAGTCGCGATGTCGCTGAATGGTTTGCGACACTTCGAGTGTGGCGATCGAAGATCGAGATCGAAAGATCCTGTGGGCTCGCGCCCATAACTCCTGTGCGGTCTGCAAGACGACTCTGATCCTGGGCGGGACCAAGGGTGACCGCGAGTCGGTCGTTGGGGACGAGGCGCACATCGTTGCACGGTCCAAAGGGGGACCCAGGGCAGGGCTGATCAATAGCTCGGACCTCGACAAGTATGAAAACCTCATCCTCCTGTGCAAGGTGCACCACAAACAAGTCGACGACCAGCCCATTACCTATACAGTCGATCACCTTCGACAGCTAAAGGCCGAGCATGAGCGATGGGCCCATGCCAAGTTCGGCGAGCTTGCCGCTGACAGTCGTCCCGCCCAAGTCGATGACGCCGCAAACGAACTGGTTCAATCTGCTCGATCTCGTCTAGCTGAGGCGATCCAGATCGCCGAGGGTGATGTTGTGTTGACTGCGTATCCGGTCAAGAAGGAGTTCGTTGTCAGCCGGAGCGGAGAGGAGGAGGAGGAGGGCTACTCCGTCCCAGAAGGTTTCGACATGCTCCTCCTCGACCTTGAGCAGATGTTCGAGGTTGCGCTCGATGGCACCGGGGTCTCCGCTGAAAACACTTGGTGGAGACTCGGATTTGACCCTGCCGACGAAATCAACGAATACACTGCTCGCCGGATGACATTCACTCTCATGCCGGGCCACGTTCGACCGCCTTACGGTATCCGTGTCACCATCGACGAAAAAGGAAAAATTACTAAGCACGGCTATCGTCCTGACCTGGAACTACCCGAATGGCGCGGTGGCTACGGCACTGGACCTCGTAAGCTCCACACTCTTATCTTCGACACCAGGCTGGTGGCTGATTCCGCAGTAAATGACGGATATGACTTCCAAGGTCCGTGGGCTTTCCGGATTATCGATGATCCGGACAAGGGTAAGTGTATAGAGGGTTTCTGTGAAGCGATGTGGAAGAAGCCTGAGCGTTGGCGATTGCTGCCGAAGTAAGGTGTCTATCGCTGCATGAAATCGACCTGATAGGTACAAAAACGTGTGGCCGCCCATGGGTTTGCAGTAATAGAATCGAGCTATGTCAGCGACGCCACCTGGAGCGAGTGATCTGCGGCCCTACGGATCAGCGCGGGATCTTCCTACCTACCTGGAACTGTCCCGAAAGATCAAGGTGGGGAAGGTTGTCACACGATTCGTGGTTCGTGACCAGCGTGCCCAGCTTCTGCGAGCCGAACAGGAATTGGAGCGACTGGTCGTGGTCGTTGACCAGTTCTACGAATGCCTGGGCGCCCGTAACTGGGTGTTCCACGACTCCCTCAGCCTGGATCGGGTGGAAGCACTGTTGTCTGAAACCTCCGATGCCGCCTCCGCGGAGGAACGCCTGATCGACCTCTACCGCGATGAGGAGATCACCCAGTGGTGGCTATCGCAGATCCGGAAGTTGGACGGGATGAAGCATCGCTGGCACCAAGTCGAGAGAGCGCGCGAGCACTACCATGCTGGCCAATTCGACAGCTGTGCTTTGCATTTGATTGCTGTGATGGACGGGTTCGTCAACGACTTTGAGCCGGACGTCCGGAAGGGGCTGGTATCTCGCGACCCTGAGGGTATGACGGTGTGGGACAGCATTGTCGGTCATCATCTGGGGCTCACTCATGTTTTGAAGACGTTCGGGAAGACCTTCAAGAAGCGGATCGATCACGAGGTGTTCGATCTGTTCCGGCACGGGATCGTGCACGGATCGGTCGTTAATTTCAACAACGTCGTGGTTGCGACGAAAGCATGGAACATGCTGTTCGCAGTCGCTGATTGGTCGGTTGCAACCGCGAAAGCGTCGAAACCCGTTGAGTCGAAACCATCTTGGGGCGAAGTGCTGTCTGCGTTAGAGCGCCAAAAGCGCTACCGGCAATACAAGGATGACTTCCAGCCATCGCAGATCGCTGCGGGTGACTCCGGCTTCGATACCGATGAACTCGTGGCACGCACGACGCAGTTTCTCGACGCCTGGCAACACGGGCGGTGGGCGTTGGTGGTGCCGTTCATGCAGCCGGAAGGGCGTGGGGTGAGCGGGAGGAAAGCTGGTGCTTTCCAAGCTCGTGAACTATATCAGCGGTACAACTTGAGTTCATTCCAGATTTGCACTGTCTCGTACACCCAAGCCAGCTCTGCCGAGGTTGTTGCCGATGCGACGGTGAACGGTACGAAAACCCGGATCACATTCCGCATGGTGCTTTATACCGTCGATGGATTCGCTGGAATGCCGGGCGAGGACGGGGCCGAGTGGCGGTTGGCCATGAGCAGCCCGCAACAGTTCTTTCCTTGACGCGGCATTGTGTCCTGGACAGCACTTGCTGGCAATGATTCACCGGATCTGGCGTATCAAAGTGCTTCCTAGCGCGGCAGAACCAGGCGGAAGCCGCATACGCTAACGGCCTTTGATGGAGAAATGCTCAAGACGCCGTTGGGTCGGGTTGGTGCGCATAGAGTCGGGGCATGTCACTGGTGCGGGATCAAGCAGCCTGGATCCGGCTGTGCGAAGCGGGTCGACTCGACGTCAACCAACAAGTCTTGCTGGAGACCCTGTTGACGGCGTGCGATCCGGACGTTGTCTTCACCCGGCATGTCGTCTCTGCTCTGCCCGCAGTCGCGGGTCTCGCTCGTGTGCATTCTGTGTTGGAGTCGCGGGCACGACCGGACCGGAGGGTTCCGCAGCCGTTCGAACGGCTGTCGCTTCGGTTGGTTTCTTCAGTATTGACCGCGTTCGAGTCGACGCGTGTGATGTTCCCGGCGAAAGAGCTCGATGACGCAACTCAGTTCCTGAGAACCATTGCGGCCGGCGGGGAAACAGGTCTGAAGGCCCCGTCGGACTGCGCGGTCTTTGCTGTGCAGTTGGCAGGACATATGGCGAAAGTGCGCACCGTTCTCGTCGACTACTTCCTGAAGGTCTGGCAGGGGATGCCTTGTTCGAGCGCATGGAGGTTGGCACAGGAAGTAGCCGCCCTTTGCATGATGGAGAATCGCCAGCACCCGCAGTTGGTCAACGATGTGCGCACCGCGCTGAGCCAAGGTCCGATTGGCGTCGACCGATTGCGGGCGATCCTGCTGCCGGAAGTTCGGGACTTCCGGATTGCCGTAGTTGTCGAAGGCGCCTCGTCATTGGGTTCGGTGGCCAGCCTGATGGACCTAGCAGCCGCCCCAGTAGAAATCGCGTCCGGTGAGGCGGCGATAGGTGCAGGCGGATTCACGACAGATCTGAAAGCGCTGGCGAGCCTTGCCGCGGCGGCATCCGCCACGCGCCGCAACTGGTCGGGAGACCAGGCTGCTGGCTACATGCTGTTGACATTCAGCGTCCGCACCCGAGACTTAGGCGGTGCCGCGGCGCTCGGTCGGCGGCAGGCATCGGAGTCGCTCGACCAGTACGTGGCAGGGCAACGGATCGCAGAAATCCGGATGCGCCCTGAAACTCTCGCCTACGACCCAGATACAGGCCGCGCGCTGCGCCTGACCGTGCCCGTCCTAGGGTCAGGCTTCGTGCGGCCCCTGACCACCGACTGGCCGTCGGCACTACGCGAAAGTTTGCGCACCGCTCATATCGCCCGGGTCACCGAAGCTCCTATGACGGCAGCAGGATTGTGCTGGGCTGCACTCGAGGCGCTAGAGGTGAAGCCCGGCGACTGCAATAAGCTGGCCCGCGCGCTGGGCCTTCAGGCAACTCGCCAGCAGCTTGTGGACCTGCATCAGAGGATGCGCACTCAGGTGGCAGCTACCGTGCGGGCGGCACGAGACGCCTTCGATTCCGCTGAGAACAGGTCCGGCAAATGGGAGGCCTCGGCTCTGGCCGCCGTCGGCGCGAAAGCCGCAGCGCTAGAAGCGCATGCGAAGGCAGCCCGCGTCGCTGTACTCGATCGGCGTGCCAAGTTGGAATGGGCGCTGGAAGTCGAGTCGCATCGTGCGGCGGTGGATGCATGGACGCGTGTCAAGGATGACGGAAAGCTGCGAGATCCAGATCGCTGGCTGGATGTTTTCGCTGCCCCCTGCGGTGCGGAGCCGGAACTGCGAGCTGCCGCCGACGCTTTAGCTGCCCTTGCCGACTGCCTAGGTGGGGAAACCGGGGTGCGGCTACAGACTTGGCGTGCGATGTTGGCTGCTCCTGCATCTCTGGCCGAGTGGATCGAGGACAACGCGAAGCGGTTCGAAGAGAACCTCAGCTGGCTGTATGTACTGCGCAACACGGCCTTGCACGACGGAAGGTTCAAAACTTCGACCGACATGCTGGATGTGCACGCCGGACGTGCACTCGTTGACTTGACCCTGGAGTTCCTAGGTAACTGGTACGGGCCGGCAGTCAACTCTGCGCCCGAGCGAGCCGGTTGGACAGCGATCGAGGTCATCAGCCATCTGGCAGAACGACAAACGACGATTGCGGCGAAACTTCGCAGCGGGACGCGGAAGCGTTTGAACCTCGGCCATCTGACCAGCCCGACATCAACGGGCTGGGACCGCCTGTAGGCGGCAGTCTACGTTGCATGTAGAGCGGGAGCGTCCTGCCAATTGAACGAGCACGGTGAGCGCCGGCCGGGGACTCGAACCCCGATCTCTCCCTGGTGGACTGGCGCGATGACGAATCGCTGCACCTCATGTGCTCCGGTCCTGGAAGGATTATATCCGGTTGTCGGATGACTGGCGGTGCGCCGGATCCAAGCCCCACGACCAGACCACCAGTACACCCGACCAGCACGCGGACCCACAGTCATCAGTCGAGGAACCCCCTCATCGAGGATGGCAAACCGTCGACCTGGCAGGCCTTCATCGACGGCCCTCGCGAGGGCAGTTT
>NZ_BAGH01000609.1 GCF_000308715.1 Nocardia tenerifensis NBRC 101015 | reverse complement strand
GCCCCGGCTCGGCCGCGTTGCCGTCACCACGCTGGCGGTGACCCGCACAGTCCCGCAGCATCACCGCACCGGCATCTCAGCGAGCAGAGTCATATGGTCGCCAACTGATCTTCGCGAGCAACCATATGACTCTGCTCGAATCCACGGCTTCGGTGTGTCTGTGCCGATTCAGCGGTTTCGCGCGGTGTCTAACCGCGCCATGTTCCCAGCGGGACAAGTGCCTGCCGCATTCGCCGAGCATGCGCTGAATGGGTCGACATAACCCGCGCCCGCGATGAGCAAGGCACCGTGGAGCATCAGACACAGCACGTCCGCAGCGCAGGACGCCACCCACCGATTGACCCGCACTTGTTTGCTGCGTGATCGCGGAGGTATACGACCGAAGCACGGCGCCTGGGTGCTCGGGCTGGGCGATGCGCGGGTCCGACCAGTGGCTGACATCTGTGGTCCGTCGGCTCGCGCACGGTTTCGGGTTTGTCATGGACAAGGACGTCTGGGCGAATGGTGGTCGAATGCAGCTTGTGAACGTTGCCCCGGTGGCGGCTCAACTCGTGACCGGTGTCGGGTCGGTGGCTTTGCGGCTGGGCGCCAGGACCACTGCGGCCGCGGCGGGGACCGCGTGGGATGTGGCGAGTCCGGTGGTTGATGTGGGGCGCTCTGTGGCCGATGGTGTGTGGTCGGTGGTGCAGCGGGACGCGAGCATCGCGTGGGTTTCGAGGCGCCGGTTGCATGTGGATCTGGCACCGCTTGTGCCGGGCTCGCACCTGTCCGCGGTGGCGGATGAGGTGGTGGCGGCGGTGTCGAACATCCCCGGTGTCACCGGGGCCCATGTGGAGACCACGTTGGGGCGGTTGGTGATCGAACGCGACGCTGAGGTGCGGATCGAAGACGTGCGCGACGCGATCGGGAAGGTCGCTGCGCGATTGGAGAAGACACAGCCGGATCAGCGACAGTGGCATGCCCCGGTGGCCGACCCGGGTGATCGGCTGGCCGTCTTGGTGCCGGTCGCCGCGGCGGCCTTGGACGTGGTCGCGGTGGGCGCGGCCGTTGTGGGTGGCTTCGGGCGGCTACCGGCGGCTCCGCGGACGGCGCGGGCGGCAGCGGCGGTGCTCAATCATCAGCCGAGGGTGATCGCGGCGTTGGAGGCGCGATTGGGGCGGGTGGGTACCGATTTCGTCTTGAACGCGGTGAGCGCCGCTACACATGGGCTCGGTCAAGCTCCGAGCGGGCCGCTGCTGGATTTGGCGCAGCGCATGGCGCAGGTGAGCGAGGCGATCGAGAATCGACGGATCTGGGCGGCTCGGGAACCGAATCTCGCCCGCCGGGACCGCCCACAAGCTCCGATAGTGCCGGTGAATTCCACAGCGCGCGACAAGCCGCGGCACAGCTGGGCGGCGGCCGCGGCGGGCGAGGTGTCGCATGTGGTGGTCGACGCCGCTGTGGACGCCGCGGTCGATACCGGGAAAGGCGCGGCGGGCGGAGTTGTAGAGGACTATGTCGAGCAGTCGGCGAACGGCGCGTTGGTCGCCGCCGCCGGCGCGTTGGTCACGTCCGGAAATCTCGAGGATGTCGCCGACTCGATCTTGGCCGGAGTGCCCAAGGCCGCGCATGTGGGCCGGGAGATGTTCGCCGCCGTGTTGGGCCGAGGCCTGGCGCGCGACGGGCAACTCGTCTTGGACCCGGGAGCACTACGGCGTCTGGACCGCGTCAAGGTCATCGTGATCGATGGCGCCGCCCTGCGCGGTGACGCGCGAACGGTGCTGCGCGCCAAGGGACAAGCGCTCGAATGGGACGACGATCGCGTCTTCGAAGTCGCCGACGCGCTGCTACATGGCGAGCCGGGGCCCGAACCCCAGGCGGGCGAGCAGCCCCAGCTGCGGTGGCTGCCGCACTCCGCGACCGCGACGACGCCGGCGCAGGGCCTCGCCGAAGCGGAGCTGCGGGTACGCGGCGAGGTGGTGGGCACGGTGTCGGTCGGTTGGGAGTTGGATTGCTTCGCCGCGCCGCTCATCGAAACCGCGCGACGCAGCGGCGCTCGGGTGGTGCTGCGCCACGTCGCGGGCACCGAGGACTTGGCCGCGGGGGTGGCCGCTACGCATCGACCCGGGACCTCGCTGCTGCAGGTGGTTCGCGAGGCCCGCACCGATCGGGGTCCGGTGCTGCTGATCACCGCGTTGCATCCGGACTTCGCCTCGACCGATACCTTGTCGGCGCTGGCGATCGCGGATGTCGGTGTGGCACTGGACGATCCGCACTCGGCGGCGCCGTGGACCGCCGACATCGTCACCGAGACCGATCTCGTCGCGGCCGTCCGGATCATGTCGGCGTTGCCGGCCGCGCGGCGCGCGAGCGCGGCGGGAGTGAGTATGGCCAAGGGCGGCAGCACCCTGGCAGGCTTGCTGCTACTGACCGGAGAGACCGGCAAGCGCGGCCGGTTCGGTCTGCGGCGGTTGCTCAGCCCGGTGCACGCCGCGGCGGCGATGGCCCTGCTCTCCGGGGCGCTCGCGGCGCGGCGGGTGTTGACCCTGCCGGATCCGGATCCGCAACCGTTGACCGCGTGGCATGCCTTGGATCCCGAGATCGTCTACCGCCGACTGACGTCGGCGACACAACCTTTAGCGGCGCCACCGGTCTACCCGGCGTGGCGGCGTCGTCTGGATGACCTGTCCGACAGCGCGGCCGCGGCTCCACTCAAGACCCCGGTCCGCGGGGTGAGCCGGTTACTCGGTGCCGCGCGTACCGAGTTGAACGATCCTCTTACGCCGGTCTTGGCGATCGGTGCGGCCGCGTCGGCGATTCTGGGCAGCAGCGTCGACGCGGTGCTGGTCGGTGGGGTCATGGTGGTCAACGCACTGGTCGGTGGGGTGCAGCGGCTACGCGCCGACAACGCCGCGGCGGAACTATTCGCCGATCAGGAACAGCTCGCCCGCCGCGTCGCCGTGCCGGTGGTCGGCAATGCACACCGCCGTTTGACCCTCGCGGCCACCACCGAACGCACGGTGCTGGTGCCCGCCGCGCGACTGCGCCCCGGCGACATCATCGACTTACGCGCCCCCGATGTCGTTCCCGCCGACGCTCGCCTGCTGCGGGTACAGGACCTCGAGGTCGACGAATCCTCGCTCACCGGTGAATCGATGCCGGTGGAGAAACAGGTGGACTCGGTGCCCGCGGCGGCCACGGTCGAGCGGGCCAGCATGGTTTTCGAGGGGACGACGATCGTGGCCGGCTGCGCCCGCGCGATCGTCACCGCGACCGGCAACGCCACCGCCGCGCGCCGCGCGATCTGGACGGTAGCCGATATCGCCGCCGCGTCCGGGATCGCCGCCAGGCTGCGGGAACTCACGAGCAAGGTGTTGCCTTTGACGCTGGCCGGCGGCGGTGCTGTCACCGGGCTCTCGATGTTGCGCGGCCATCCACTGCGTCAAGCCCTCGCGGACGGGGTCGCCATCGCCGTAGCCGCTGTGCCAGAGGGACTTCCGCTGGTGGCCACCCTCGCCCAGCTCGCCGCCGCCCGACGGCTCTCTGGCCTCGGCGTGCTGGTCCGCACGCCCCGTACCCTCGAAGCCCTGGGCCGGGTCGACACGGTCTGCTTCGACAAGACCGGAACCCTGACCGAGAACCGGTTGAAGGTCGTCGCCGTTGCTCCCGCCGGACACCATCCCGGCGACGCGTACCTCAACCCTTCCGACACAGCCGCGGCGCGGGTATTGGGTGTGGCATGCTGCGCCAGTCCGCATCCCGAGGCGGAGCAGGCGCACGCCCACGCCACCGACGAGGCGATCCTCACCGCAGCGAGGACGGCCGGGATCGGCGAGGAATCCGATTGGGACATCGTCGGCGAGGTGCCCTTCGAGTCCAGCCGCGGCTATGCCGCTGCTCTCGGAATTCCGCACGGAGACAACGAATCTCCAGTGCGGGTCGCATTGAAGGGCGCACCCGAAGTCGTGCACCAGCGCTGCCGCTTCACCGATCCCGGAGAACGGGCGCACGCGGAGAACCTCGTCCATGCCTTGGCCGAGGAGGGCCTGCGAGTGATCGCCGTCGCCGAAGGCGTCACCGACCAGAGCCTGCTCGACACCGACATGGACTCCGCTGCCGTCGATGCCGCCGCGCAGGACCTCCGGCTCGTCGGCTACCTCGGCCTCGCCGACACCCCTCGCCCCACCGCGCGTCCCCTGCTCGAACAACTCACCGCCGCCGGACGCCACGTCGTGCTCATCACCGGCGACCATCCCGTCACCGCACGCGCTATCGCCCGGCAACTCGGACTGCCCGCCGACCTGCCCGTGGCCACCGGCGCCGAACTCGCCGACTGCGACGAGGAGACCCGCGCCGAACTCGCCGCCACCGTACAGGTTTTCGCGCGCGTGAGCCCCGAACAAAAAGTGCAGGTCCTCACCACCATGCAACAAGCCGGACGGGTTACCGCCATGGTCGGCGACGGAGCCAACGACGCCGCAGCCATCCGCGCCGCCGACGTCGGAATCGGAGTCAGCAACCGTGGTTCTTCCGCGGCACGCGGGGCCGCCGATCTCGTCCTCACCGACGACGACCTCACCAGCCTGCTCGACGCTCTGGTCGAGGGCAGAAATATGTGGCACAGCGTCCGCGACGCACTGGTCATCCTGCTCGGCGGCAACGCGGGAGAAGTCGCGTTCACGATCGCGGGCACCGCCATCAGCGGGCGCGCCCCGATCGGCACCCGCCAGCTCCTGCTGGTCAACCTGCTCACCGATATGTTCCCCGCCTTGGCCGTCGCGGTGACCCCGCACCAACCCGTTGCCGAAACAGACGACGCGAGAGGCGATTTCGACGCCACACGGATCGCCGATCGACGCGCGACGCTGACCCAGCCTGCCCCGTCACTGGACCGGTCACTGCTGCACACCATCATCAGCCGCGGCACCATCACCGCCGCGGCCGCCACCCTGGCCTGGACGATCGGCCAGGCGACTCCCGGAACCCGGCGCCGCTCGACCACCATGGGCCTCACCGCACTCGTCGGCACCCAAATGGCCCAAACTCTGCTGACTCGCGCCCACAGCCCACTGGTCGTCGCCACCGCCGTGGGCAGCACCGTGGTGCTCGTCGCCACCGTCCAAACTCCCGGCATCAGCCACTTCTTCGGCTGCACGCCCCTCGGACCCGTCGCCTGGGCAGGGGTCGTCGCCGCCGTCGCGGGCACCGCCGCAGTGGGTGTTCTGGCGCCCGCCTGGCTCGCCGAACACATGAACCACGGAAGCGAGGATCCACCGAAAGACCAAGATGCTGAAGCATTTACAGCATCGGCTACCTGATCCATCCAGTGAACACCGATGAAAGGGACACGACAATGGCCACGGAGAAATCTCGTCCGACCGCGACGAAACAACGCGCGATCACCGCACCCGAGCAAGAACCAGCACAGCTCTCCCCCGCGGCAGCGGACAAGAATCCCTTTCTCAGCGCGTCCCTCGGATTACCCGGTCCAGGAGCGGACGTCCACGTGGGACCGGTCAATCTCACCCTGCCCACCGGTTACCTTTACTACGGCGGGCTCGGTGCACTGGCCGTCGCGGGAACGCTCGAATGGCCCGTGGCGGTTGCACTCGGTGCAGGCGGATTACTCGTCGACCGGTTCCGCAAAACCCGCACAAGCCAGCCCGTGAAAAGCGCGCAATAGCCGCGAACCTATTTCGACCTCCGTCGGCGGGCCAGGACAAGCCTCGGCCGCCGAAGGAGGAGGTTGGATGCCGCGCACACGATTTCGCATGCCGCATCGTGTGCGAGAACGCGGAAAGGTTGCGGCGGTGCTGGTCTCGGAGCGGAGCACCGGCATCAGCTCGGGATTGATGTCGGTGATCACCCGTACGCTGGCAGCAAACCGAGCCAGGAGAACAACAGTGGGGAACCTGCACGAGCCGGGCCGTCCGGATGATCTGCCGGATGCGGAGCTGCTGTGGAAGCGGTGGGCGGGGGTCGCCATCGCGACTTTCGATCGGGACAAGGAGGTCGAGCCGTTTCAGCATCGTTCGGGCCATTGGATCGATGACGGGGGCTTGCACTGGGACGACAGCGGGTGCACCTGGTGGGTGATGAAGTGGTTCGGTGCCGGTCGCGCGCTGCTCGTCGGAGAGGACGAGTCGAGCGAGGTCAAATGGCACGAGCCGTCGATCGACGTGCTGGCCGGTGCGCCGGATTGGCTGCCGCGGAACTACCTACGCGAGCTGATCCACGCCAACATGGTCGGCTGCGTCTACTGGTTCGAGAAGGGCGCCTGGCATCGCGCGCCCTACCCGGACGATCTGGCCGACGACGGACTCGACGCCGGCATCTCGGCGTTGACGACGCGCGCCGACGCGGTCGAGAAGATCACCGACCAGCTGATGTTCGGCGCGCAGGACGCGGGCGTCTCGGAGCTGTGTGGCCAATTGGTCGACGCCGCGGAGCGGGGCACGGTCACCGAGAACGTGCTGCGGTCCTTCGCCGCGGAGATGGCGCGACTGCAGCAGGAGTACTACCCCGAGGACGACGACGAGGACGAGGGCTTTCCACCGAAGACCGACGAGGACATCGCCGCGATGTTCGAACTGGCGCGCCGCGCGGGACTCGACACCCCGTCGTGGACCGGCACTCTCGGTGTCAGCGACTGAACCGAGCCATCATCGCGAAGGGGCGATGCCTGCGCCCGCGCAGCGGCGGCCGCCATCACCGGCGTCCCGCCGAGGACGCTGACCAGCTACCCGAGGTAAGCCCAAGGCGAACCCCGTTCCGACGCCGTCGAAGTTGCTGGCGCGCAACTACACGCCGGCCTCGGCTCTGCTCGACCGGGTCGCGTCAGAGCAATCGACAACGACTGAAAGTCGGCAGTCCTGTCACACCTGTGCTGCGGAAGTGCTTGGGCGGCAAGGTGGCTGCCACCGGTGGGCTTTCGACCGGGCCGACTGGGGGGCATCACGGAACGCCGAGCAGCTGGGCTACGGGCCGACCGAAACAGCTTGCGCCAGGTCGTTTTACTGCCGCCTGACATACCTGGTCGCTACGTCGTCGGTGTCATGGAACACCACCCACATCGAACAGACAGGACCGGCAACAATGTCGATGCGACGAGAAACAGCCGAAGCCGAGATCCGGCAGCGGATCGACACGCTCACCGAGGCGATGGCCGCCAAAGATCTCGGGGCCTTGCGACGGCTGTACGCCTCGGATGTCGTGTCCTTCGATGTCGGCGCACCGCTGCGGCACGTCGGGGCCGTGGCCAAGCTGGACAAACCTGCCAAGGCGTTCGCCGACTTCGAAAACCTGACCTACGAGGTTCGCGACCTGACGGTTGCCGTGGACGGATCGGTGGCATTCGCGTACGGCTTCGGCCGGGTCAGCGGCACGCTGAAAGACGGAACACAGACCGAGGGCATCTGGGTCAGGGACACCTTCTGCTTCCGCAAGATCGACCGCGACTGGGTCATCGTCCACGACCACGTGTCCCTGCCGATGGACTTCGCCAGCGGCACACCCGCAACCGATCTCCAACCAGATCAGCCCACGCACGAGGGAAACACCCGTCACGCATCTGTCTTCGAATCCGACTGCTGACTCTCCCGAACAGCTGGCGACCGATCGAACTCGCTGATATGAATCCGGACATGATCATGGGACTGATCCAGCTCGTCGTGGTCGTCCTCGCCGCTCTGGCGCGGTGGACCTCGGCGGGCTGGTATTTGCTGATCGGCGTCCTTGGCTCGCTGGGACTGGCGCCCTTGATCCTGTTCGGGCCGTTGGTCTTCGCCGGATTCTCCGCGCCCCACGCCGCTTGGCCGCTGCTCATATTCGCCGACGTGCTGCTGCTCATCACCGCACTGACCCTGGCCGACGGCGGCGACAACGGCATGCTGATTCCGATCCTCGACGAGCGGAAAGCCAATTCGCCCGTGGGCGTCCGCGTGCACCGCGTCGGGACCCTCACCGGCATGGCCTATCTTCTCGCGCTTGTGGTGCTGGTGGTCTGGATCCTGGCGACCTAGCGAGGCCGCCGACACCGCGAGACCGCCCACTTCGCACGGTCGGCGTGGCTGGAACGACCGAATTGATCGACTCCCCGTCCGCGGCGCCGACCGCAATTTCCTCGCGCTCAACCGAACTCGACTGCGGCCGCCACTTTGTACAACGCGCAGCGTTCCAAAGCCGACTCAGCAATCACTCGACGAGTTCGAGGCAAGCGACCATCACCCGGCTCGAACCTGGTTATTCCGCGTCCAGCGATACGGGAAACTTCACTTCAGAAGGCCCCCACTTTCTGGGGCATAGCCCGCGCGACCTGGTGTTAACACTTTGACCGGAGGTGCCCGGGACAGGGAGTTTGCGGGCGGAAAGACGGCGAACTTCGTTGGTTCGCAGATGATTACAGAAATGCTGGTCGACGCGTGACGTAACGGCGACGGGCACACCTCGATGTGCAGCTTGCATACCAAATGGTTGCAGTACTGAACTCGAGGGGAACTCATGCGGATCAAGTCATTGGTCGTCGCCGGCTTCGCGGCGGGCGTCGCCATCACTGTCGGCGGTTGCGACACGGCAACCACTACCACCCCGGCGACCCGAACTCCGCTGCCTTCTGCAGAAACCGGGCAAACCACTCAACCGGGGCGCACGAGTCAGCCCGGCGGCAATATCCCCGAGTCCCCCGCCGGCCCCCAGACCCCCGCAGGCCCCGAGGTCGCGCCCGCGACCAGAACCGCCGTCGCGGATCCGGCGACTCCCGCCGACACCGCGCCCGCGAAATGCGTGACCGCCCAACTTCGCCTGGACAAGGGCGTCGGCGGCCCGGTGGGCGGAACCTGGTTTCTGAGGTTCATCAACTCCAGCTCGCAAGTCTGTGTCCTGCAAGGCTTTCCGGGCGTCTCGCAGACCAACGGTCCCGCCGGTGACCCGGTAGGCGAGCCCGCCGTTCGGGACCAGGGCCCACAGGCGCCCCAGCCTGCCCCGGTCACGCTCGCACCGGGCGGTGCGGCGCAATTCGAGTTCATCTCCTATCCCAAGCAGATCAACGAGTGCGCCGCCCTGCGCACCAACACCCTGCGCGTCTACCCGCCCGACAACACCGAATCGCTGTGGCTCCCTTGGGACAACCTGATCTGCCCGAGCCCGCAGCGCATGCTCGTCGTCCGGGCGATCACACCGATGTAGGCGGTCGCGAAGTGGCTATGTCCGGCCGAGGTCGAGCACAGTCCGTGGCGCGGACGGTCAGCGGAACAGGCGGAAGAATCCGCGCACCTGCTCGACCAGCGACTCCGGCTGCTCGAGCGCGGCGAAGTGACCACCGTGCGGCATCTCCTCGAACCAGCGCAGGTCGGTGAACCGCAGCTCGGCCTCCCGCCTCGACGGGCGGGTGATGTCGCGCGGGTAGACCGACAGCCCGGACGGCGCGGTCACCTTGTCCCGGAAGTTGGCGAAGCTCTCCCAGTACAGGCGCGCCGAGGACGTGGCCGACGCGGTGAACCAGTAGACCGAGATCTCGTCGAGGATCGTCTGCCGCGACAAGGCGTCCTCGGGGTGGCCGTTTTTGTCGGTCCACGCCCAGAACTTCTCGGCGATCCAGGCGGCCTGCCCGGCCGGGGAGTCGGTGAGGCCGTAGCCGAGGGTCTGCGGCCGGGTCGACTGGATCGCCGAGTATCCCCGGCCGGTGCGCTGGAACTCCTTCTGTGCCTCGAGGTTCGCCAGTTCCGGGGGCGTCGGGTCGTCGAAAGTGCCTGCCGCCACGGACCCCATGTTGAGGTGCACGCCGACGACTCGCTCGGGCGCCACCTCGCCCAGCGCAGCGGACACCGCCGAACCCCAGTCACCGCCCTGCGCGCCGTAGCGTTCGTAACCCAGCGAGACCATCAACGTGTCCCAGGCGCGGGCGGTGCGGGTGACGCCCCACCCGGTCGTCGACGGCTTGTCACTCCAGCCGTACCCGGGCAACGACGGCGCGACCACGTGGAACGCGTCTGCCGGGTCACCGCCGTGCGCGCGCGGGTCGGTCAGTGGGCCGAGAACTTCCAAGAACTCGAGCACCGAACCCGGCCACCCGTGGGTGAGCACGAGCGGGAACGCGTCCGGCTCGGGCGAACGGACGTGCAGGAAGTGGATGCCCAGCCCGTCGATCGTGTCGCGGTACTGCGGGAACGCGTTCAACCGCGCGGCGAACCCGAAGTCGTAGTCCTCGGCCCAGCTGCGGCACAGCTCTTGCGCATACGCCAGCGGCAACCCCTGTGACCAGTCGTCCACCGGCTCGCGCTCGGGCCACCGTGTCCGTCGCAGGCGGTCGCGCAGGTCCGCGATCTCGGCTTCGGTGATGCTGACCTCGAATGGCTGGGCGGACATGGCAAGACTCCTTACCTCAATGCGTTTGCGGATCATCGGCTCGAGATCCACAACCCGATCAACACTCAACTAGGGCACAGCCCAGCGCGGTGGCTGCATATTCCAAGCTTCACCCGGCTGGTCCCGGCCGACTCCGCGACCGCAGTGGTGGTCAGGGATTTCCGAGCGTGGCTAGGCGGCCGATTATCCGGTCCGCCTCGTCGGTGCGGTGCTGAATTCGGTATACCTCCAGAGCTTCTCGCCAGGCGGTGCGGGTCTGTTCGGGCTGGCCGAGGGCTAGATAGGTGTGGCCGAGGTGTTCGAGGGTCGCGGTGAGTCCGAAATCCATGCCGAGTTCACGATCGATGGCGATTGCCTGCCGGTAGTAGTCGAGCGCCCGCGACCAGTCACCGGTGTGGCGGGCGATATAGCCCAGGGTGTCGAGTGTCATCGCCTCGCCGAGGCGGTTGTGGTGGCGTCGGCACAGGTCCAGTGCATTGGTGGCGTAGTCGAAGGCACGATCGTAATCGCCTTGGCGGGCAAGGAACCACGCGACGGCGTTGAGCTCTTCGCCTTCCCAATCCGGTCGCTCGAGGCGTTGGAACAGGTGCAGTGCGCGGGTGCAGTGCTCGAGTGCCTGCTGCAGGTCGCCGCGGTAGCGGTCCCAGTACACGGCGAGGAGATGGTGGGTGTTGGCTTGGCCCGCCAGATCGCCGGTTCGCTCGTCCAGGGTGAGGGCTCGGCGGGAGTATTCCAGCATTTCATCCCACCGGCCGACCGCGATGCAGGCCTGGCATAGCGCCCGAAGTGCGTGCGCCTGAGCGAACGGGTCGTCGAGTCGGTCGGCCGCGGCCAGTCCGGCGAGGCAGGCGTCGACGTCATTGCGCAGGTATCCGCGTTGGTTGTGGAAGGAACGCAAGCTCCAAGCCAATTGCCAGACGGCGTCGTGCCAGTCGTGGGTGGTGGCGAGGCGTTGTGCCGCAATGACATTGCAATGTTCGGTGTCCATCCACTCGAGTGCGTCGCGGTGGTCGGCCAGCCGGCCGGGGCGGCAGTCCTGGACCGCCGCGTCGAGTGGGATCGGCAGGCGTGCCGGTCGCAACAGCCGATCGGCGGCGTAGGCGGTGCGCAGGTAGAAATCGACCAGCCGCCGCTGGGTTCGCTGCCGGATGTCCGGAGTCTCGGTGGCGAGCGCGATGGCGTGGGCGTACTGGTGCACCAGATCGTGCATCTGGTAGCGGCCGGGGCGGGGTTGCTCGAGCAGGTGGGTATCGACCAGGGCCTCCAGTAGCCGCTCCGCGTCCTCGCCGTTGGTCGCGGCCAGAGCGGCGGCCGCCGAGGTATCGATGTCGGGGCCGGTGATCAGCCCGAGGAGCCGGAACATTCGTTGCTGCTCCGAGTCGAGGTGTCGATAGGACAGGCCGAAGGCGGCGGCCACACTGCGGTTGCCGATGGTCAGCTCACCGAGCCGTCGCCGCTCGTCGCGTAGTCGGTCGGCGAGGTACGCGACGGTCCAGGCGGGGCGAGCGCGGAGCCGAGCGGCGGCCACGCGGATGGCAAGGGGCAGATGGCCGCACAGCGCCGCAACCTCCGCGGCGGCAGCCGGATCGGTCACGACCCGCGCGTCATCGACCGCACGGGCGAACAGGTCGAGCGCCTGCTCGGCGGACAGCACGTCGATGGACAGCACGCGGGCACCGTCGAGATCGGCGAGGCGCTGCCGGCTCGTCACCAACGTCAAGGATTCGGCCGAACCGGGCAACAGCGGGCGGATCTGGCCGCCGTCGAGGGCGTTGTCCAGTACCAAAAGCACCCTGCGGTCGGCGATTTCGGCGCGCCAGAGCGCGGCTCGCTGGTCCACCGTGGGCGGGATGGTCTGACCCGGCACGCCGATCGCGCGCAGCAGATTGTCCAAGGCGGCCATCGGGTCGACGCGATCGCCGTCGGTGCTGTGGCCGTGTAGATCGATGAACAATCGACCGTCGGGATAGCGGTCGGCAAGATGATGTGCGGCGTGGACCACCAAGGCCGTCTTGCCCACGCCCGCCATGCCGTCGATCATCACGATCGCCGGACTGCCGCTCGGCCGCGCGGCGGCGATCAGGCTTGCCATCTCCGCCGCACGCCCGGTGAAATCGGGAATATCGCCGGGAAGGTCGTTGCGGCCGAAGGACTTCGGGAAACGCGACGCGAGCGGAGCCGGGTCGCCACGCAGGATGCTCTGGTATTGCTGCTGGAGTTGCGCATCGGGGTCCACGCCCAGTTCCTCGGTGAGCCGGGCGCGCAGGTCGTGGTAGACCTGCAGCGCCTCGGCTTGTCGGCCGGTGCCGTGCAGTGCGAGCATCCACTGCCTGGCCAGCTGCTCGTCCAGCGGCCGTTCGCCGACCCAGGCGGGCAGCACACCGACCAGTTCGGAGTGTCGACCCGCCTGCAACATCCGGTCGATCCACTCGGCCTGAACCGCGGCCCGCTCCGCCTCCCAGTGGTCGCGAATCTCGTTCAGCCACAGGCTGTCCACGCCGGCGAATGGCCTGCCGCGCCACAACTTCAGAGCCCGCCCCAACCCGACCGCGCCCCGGACAGGATCCTCGATCCGCCGAGCTTCCTCGACCACGCGCCGGAAGCGGTATATATCCACGGTCTCCGGCTCGGCCTCGACCACATACCCGCCGGCCCGCCGCCGCAGTACCGCACCTGCTGTGGCCAGTTCGAACCGCAGCCGGGAAGTGTAGGCGCGCAACGTCTCACGCGCCCGCAACGGCGGACGCTGCCCCCAGACCCTATCGATGAGCACATCCACGGGCACCGGTCGACCGACTTCTACCAGCAACACCGCCAGCACCGACCGCTGCCGAGCATGCCCCAGATCGACCGGGCCGCCGCCCTCCGCGATCGCATCGACAGACCCCAGGAGCCGGAACTCCACCATCACGCCACCCCTCATCCGGAAAGTCCGTAACACGCACCCTACCAGCGGATTTCACATTCACGACACGATTGCGCGCGGCTGAATGAGCACACTGTGACGGCTCGGATTCGGAGGGGAAGTTCGAGTTCGACCGGGAGAGGGGAACCATGCAGATACGCGCCCGGAGAGTGCGGTGCCCGCCGCCATCTCCGCGTTCGAGAGGTGCGCCGCTCGAACGCGGGCCGACCCGAACACCCGCACCGGCCGACGCAGCCGATCGAGATCGTCAGTAGCCCAGCCGATCTCGGCGAACCACGGACACGGCGAATGCTGCCGCCCACCGGCGGCTCACCAGTACGGCTCGGGCGCAGGCGAACCCGCACACGATCGGCACCTCGCCGACGATGATCGGGATCGGTCCGGGGAAGATCATGGCCCTGAGCGCGCCGACGACGGTGAGTGCCGCGAGCCGACACCTGCCAGCCGATGAATGACCGCCACCATGTTTCCCGCCGCATCGTCGGTACGGGACATCCGCGCGGTGGCTCGATCGATGCGCGCCGCGCTGCGCGACGGCGCCGTCGGTCGGTCGGTCGGTCGGTCAAGGCTCGGACCCGGTCGGCACCGAGCGCGCGGCGGCCGGGACCAGGAGCACGCCGGGTTCTGAACGGCCCGTGGCCTGCTCGATCAAGCGGGTGAGTGCGGACAGGCCGACCGAGCGGTCCCGCCACACACCGTGATCGGGGGAGCCTGCCGAGTAACGACAGCACGGCCGCGCCGAAGATCTCGCGTCGCCCGGTCGAACCGCTTCGCTCGCTGGTCGACAAGGCCGCGGCCGCGGCTCCCTAGCCGGTGGTCGCGCGTGGCAGGCAGGCCGCGGACGTGGCGCGCAAGCGGCCCGCCGGGTCGCGGCGCTCGCGGCGGTCGTCGTCCGCTACCGTCCGCGTCAGCGCGCGCCTACTCGGCAATGCGCCCAGCAGGTGCGTCAGCGCGAGGACCCGGATCGCGAGGCGGCGTCTGCGCCGGGCCGACCTGCCGGGCAACCTTCGTGGACCTCTCGCGCAACGGCTCGAAGCAGTACTGCCCGACACTGCGCACACCGAACCAGCGGCGCGGCCTACCGAAGCCGGCGCAGCCAGCGTTGACCGCAAAGACTCACAGCCGAATGGTGCTCTGCATTTCTACCAGGGTGCCCGACGAACCCGGGGTGATGCGGACGACGTCCATCAGCGCTCGCATCATCGTTATCCCTTGCCCGCGAAACGCTTTCGGTTGGTGAACCGGCGGCTTCCAGCTTCCGGTATCGCGGACGGTGATGATCACATCGTTCCGGGCGATCATCGACCGCAGATGGATACGGTCACCGTCGGCGTGACCGGCGTGCTCGATAGAGTTGGAGCACGCTTCACTGACGGCCAGCACGATGTCGCCGCTCTGATCGGGCCCCACCGCCGTGTGCGCCAGCCAGTCGCGCAGCGCATCACGCACCACCGCCAGTTCGGACACGACAGGGGCGAAGCTGAGCTCGAGCGGACTCGGCACACGCACAGACGGTGCACTGGACTGAAGTTGTAGCGTGTCGTCGACACGTGCGGGGTGGCGGTCATCGGTCATCGTCTCGACTCTGACCTCCGTTCTGTCATCGAGGTTGTGCTGGTCACGCCGGCTGCCTCGGCATGTTCCCGGGCAACACTGAAACGGGCTATACCCACCTCAGGGATCAGGTAACCGGATGTCTACCGCATCACGCAAGCCAGGCCGGCGAAAGACAGTGGTGCTCACGGGATCCGCACCAGGTCTCGGGCTCAGCGTGTCACGGCGTCGAGGTTCCAGTGACTAAAGTGACCTGCGGTGGATGTTCAGCAACGAGCATGTCACCGCTTGTCGGTGACGCCTCTTGCACGGTGTCGGGGCGAGTCACGTTCCACCGGGCCGAGAATCGGCCAGAGCGAGGATGAGATGACGGACACGGCGGCTTCCGCCCGAAGCGGACGGAAGCGGGCCTCGGCAGTCGCGGATCAGGTGGAGTTGCGGCAGCTACTGGCTGGATTGACGGCGGTGCGCGACGGCGATTTCGGCACCCGCTTGCCGACCGAGGACGACGGGCTGCTCGGTGAGATCGCAACGGTGTTCAACGGCATGGTGGATCAACTCTCGCTGTTCACCTCGGAGGTGACTCGCGTCGCGCGCGAGGTCGGCACGGATGGCCGGCTCGGCGGTCAGGCGGAAGTGCCTGCGGTGTCGGGCACTTGGAAAGATTTGACCGACTCGGTGAACGCGATGGCGGGCAATCTCACCAGTCAGGTGCGTGACATCGCCCAGGTCGCCACGGCGGTGGCGCGAGGTGATCTGTCGCAGAAGATCGATGTCGACGCCCGCGGTGAGATCTTGGAGTTGAAGAGCACCGTCAACACGATGGTCGATCAGCTGTCCGCCTTCGCCGACGAGGTCACCCGGGTGGCGCGAGAGGTGGGCTCGGAGGGCCGGCTCGGCGGCCAGGCCGAGGTGCCCGGCGTCGGCGGGGTGTGGCGCGACCTCACCGACTCGGTGAACTTCATGGCGGGCAACCTGACCTCCCAGGTCCGCAATATCGCTCAGGTGACGACTGCGGTAGCGCGTGGCGATCTGAGTCAGAAGATCACCGTCAGTGCGCGCGGTGAGATCCTCGAACTGAAGAACACCATCAACACGATGGTCGATCAACTGTCCTCGTTCGCCGACGAGGTCACCCGAGTCTCCCGCGAGGTGGGCACCGAGGGCCGGCTGGGTGGTCAGGCCGACGTCAAGGGTGTCTCCGGAACCTGGAAGGACCTCACCGAGTCGGTCAACGTCATGGCCGACAACCTCACCGCCCAGGTTCGCTCGATCGCGCAGGTCACCACCGCCGTCGCGGGTGGTGATCTGAGTCAGAAGATCCGGGTGGACGCGCGGGGCGAGATTCTCGATCTGAAGGAGACCATCAACACGATGGTCGATCAGCTGTCCGCCTTCGCCGACGAGGTCACCCGCGTCGCGCGCGAGGTCGGCACCGAGGGCAACCTCGGCGGGCAGGCGACGGTGCGTGGCGCATCGGGTACGTGGAAAGACTTGACCGACAACGTCAACGTCATGGCGTCCAACCTGACCCATCAGGTGCGCTCGATCTCTCAGGTCGCCACCGCGGTCGCGCGCGGTGACCTGAGTCAGAAGATCACGGTGGAGGCGAAGGGCGAGGTCGCGGCGCTGGCCGGGGTGATCAACACGATGGTCGATACCCTGTCCGCCTTCGCCGACGAGGTCACTCGCGTCGCGCGCGAGGTCGGCACCGAAGGCATGCTCGGTGGGCAGGCCCGCGTACCGAACGTCGCGGGCACGTGGAAAGACTTGACCGACAACGTCAATTCCATGGCGAACAACCTGACCAATCAGGTCCGCAACATCGCCCAGGTCACCACCGCGGTCGCGCAGGGAGACCTGACCCGCAAGATCGATGTGGACGCGCGCGGTGAGATTCTCGAGCTGAAGACCACGATCAACACGATGGTCGATCAGCTCTCCGCGTTCGCCGCCGAGGTCACCCGGGTCGCTCGCGAGGTGGGCTCGGAAGGCCGGCTGGGCGGTCAGGCGGAGGTCGAGGGCGTATCGGGAACGTGGAAGCGATTGACCGAGAACGTCAACGAGCTGGCGGGCAACCTGACCCGTCAGGTCCGCGCGATCGCGGGGGTCACCAGCGCGGTCGCCGAAGGTGACCTGACCCGCTCCATCACCGTCGAGGCCTCCGGCGAGGTCGCCGAGCTCAAGGACAACATCAACTCGATGGTGGAGTCACTGCGCGAGACCACCAAGGCCAACCAGGATCAGGACTGGCTCAAGACCAATCTCGCCCGCATCTCGAGTCTCATGCAGGGCCAACGTGACCTGCACGTGGTCGCCGAGCTGATCATGGACGAGCTCGCGCCGCTGGTCGGCGCCCAATTCGGCGCGTTCTATCTGGCCGACGACACCGCCACGCAGGCGGAGGTACGGCTGATCAGCTCCTACGGCAGCCCGCAGGGACCCGACACTCCGTCGCGTTTCACCTTCGGCCAATCGCTGGTCGGGCAGGCCGCCCGGAGTCGCCGCACGATCGACGTGGACAACGTTCCCGGCGACTACCTCACGATCTCCTCGGGACTGGGCCAGACCTCGCCGGTCAACCTGCTCGTACTGCCGATCGTGGTCGAGGAGCAGGTGCTCGGGGTGATCGAGCTGGCCTCGCTGCATCGCTTCACCCGGATTCACCGAGACTTCCTCGACCAGTTGATGGAGACGGTGGGCGTCAACGTCAACACCATCGTCGCCAACGCCCGCACCGATGAACTGCTGGGCGAATCGCAGCGGTTGACCAGCGAATTGCAGGCCCGGTCGCAGGAATTGCAAGTGCGCCAAGAGGAATTGCAGCGGTCCAATGCCGAGCTGGAGGAGAAGGCGGCGCTGCTGGCAATGCAGAACCGCGACATCGAAACCAAGAATCTCGAGATCGAGCAGGCCCGCCAGGAACTCGAGACCCGGGCTCAGCAGCTCGCGCTCGCCTCGAAGTACAAGTCCGAGTTCCTGGCCAATATGAGCCACGAGTTGCGCACGCCGCTGAACAGCCTGCTGATCCTCGCCCAGCTGCTCGCGCAGAATCCGGCCCGTAATCTCACCCCCAAGCAGGTGGAGTACGCGGGCATCATCCACTCGGCGGGATCGGATCTGCTGCAGCTCATCAATGACATCCTCGACCTGTCCAAGGTCGAGGCGGGCAAGATGGATCTGACCCCCGAGCGCGTCCCGCTGCGCAAATTGCTGGACTACGTCGAGGCCACCTTCCTGCCGATGACGACCCAGAAGCGACTGGGATTCCGGGTGACGACCGCGCCGGGTCTGCCCGTCGATCTGCTCACCGACGACTCGCGATTGCGCCAGGTGCTGGGCAATCTGCTGTCCAACGCCGTCAAGTTCACCGAGACCGGCTCCGTGGAGCTGCGGATCAGCCCGGCCGAGCCCGAGCGAGTGCCTGCGACGGTGCGGCGATACGGTCCCGCGCTCGTGTTCGAGGTGATCGATACCGGTATCGGCATCGCCGAGCATCAGCTGGAGTCGATCTTCGGCGCCTTCCAGCAGGCCGACGGAACGACCAGCCGCAAGTACGGCGGCACCGGACTGGGTTTGTCGATCAGCCGCGAGATCGCCTACTTGCTCGGCGGCGCCATCATCGCCGACAGCGCACTCGGTCACGGCAGCACCTTCGCGCTGTATCTGCCGATCGCGCGGCCGGATTTCCAAGAGGCCATCACCCAGAACTCCACCGATGTGCCGCGGATCGAGGGCGGTCCCGAGCGCGCGGTGTCCCCGGTCGCGCCGCCACGGCAGCGCAGGCTGCTGGTCGTGGAGGAACGACCGCAGGGCCTGTTGTCCCTGGTCGCGCAGAGCGCGGTGGCCGACCTCGCCGACGGCAACGACCCGCGTGGTCCCGTACAGATCGTCACCGCGGCCGGTGAGGAGGAAGCCGTGTCGGTGATGGCCGTCGGCGCGTACCACTGCGTGGTACTGGAACTGGACATGCCCGGCAACGCCGCGCTGCGGTTCTTGGCGACGATGGCCGGCGACGCCGCCTTGCGTGGCGTCCCCGTGCTGGCGCACAATCGCAGGCTCGACGCCGAGCAGGAGCGTCTGCTCCAGCAGCACGCCGCCGACCAGCCCCTCGAACTGCTGTCGAGCCTGGACGAGCTGCGGGAACGGATCGTGTTGCACGTCACCGCCGAGGCGCCCGGTGATGTGCTTCCCCTGGTGCGCCACGAGGAAGCACCGGCCGCCGCGCCGCAGCGCTCCGACGGCAAGCTCGCCGGGCGCACCGTGCTCATCGTCGACGACGACGCCCGAAACCTGTTCGCGCTCAGCAGCATTCTCGAACTGCACGGCGTCAACGTGCTGCACGCCGAGAACGGGCGCGAGGGCATCGACACCCTGCTCGCTCGACCGGAGACCGACCTGGTCCTGATGGATGTGATGATGCCGGAGATGGACGGCTACACCGCCACGGTCGCCATCCGGGAGATGCCGCAGTACGAAGCGCTGCCGATCATCGCGGTCACGGCCAAAGCCATGCTGGGCGATCGAGAGAAGAGCATCGCCTCCGGCGCCAACGACTACGTCACCAAGCCGGTCGACGCGGACGCCTTGCTCGCGTGCGTCCAGCATTGGCTGGGCGTGTGATGACCGCCTCGGACAGCTACGATCCGCCGCCGGCCACGGGCGACGGTAGCACGGCAATGGGCGACGGTAGCCCGGCCGCGGGCGCCGTGGTCGAGCGTCTCGCGGCCACCGTGGAGCGGCTGCGCAGGCAGATCCAGCAGGCCCAGGCCAGCGCCGACGGTCGCGCGCTGATCGAGTTGGCCAAGGGAGTGCTCGTGGAGCGGCTGCGGTGCGGACCCGCGCAGGCCGCCCGCCAGCTCGACCTCCTCGCCGCCCGCGCCGGGGTCTCGCCGGTCGAGCTCGCCGCCGATCTGGTCAATCAGACCGCGCGCGACCAGGTCAGCGTCGTGGTGGAGGAGTTCCTCCTGCGCACCGCCGCACCGGGCGACTCGTCCGCGGCGGTGCGGTTGCGCACCGCCGAGAGCGGATTGCTCGCCGCCGGTGACACCCACCGCGTCGCGCAGTCGGTGCTCGAACACGCGCTGGCGCCGTTGGGAGCCACCGCGGTGGCGATCTGGTCCGCGAGCGCCGACGCGTCGCTGTCTCTGCTGGGTTACGCGGGCATCAGCCCGCAGGAGGCCGAGCGGTGGCATTACGTGCCGCCCGGTGTGGCGACGCCGGCGCGGCGAGCCCTGGTGGAGCGAGACGCGATCTGGATCGAGGACTCGAGCGTGTCCTCGCTGCCCTCGGTCGGTGACAGCATGGGTGCCCGCGCGGCGATCCCGGCGGGCACCGGCGGCAGACTGCTCGGCGTGTTGGAGGTGTGCTGGCCGCGACCGCTCGAGCCACAGCCGCCCCGGATAACGCGCCAACTCGAGGCGCTCGCCGAACTCTGCGCCCACGCCCTGGAATCGGACCTGGCCACCGCCCGGGGATCTCGGGGAGCAGAGCCTGCCGACCTCGTACGGCTGGCGGACAGCCTCTTCGATCCGGCACTGGTGCTGGTGCCGCACTTCGATGCCGCCGGCACGCTCGCCGATTTCCGTATCCACCATGTCAATACGTGCTTCATCGACCTTGCCGGTCGTCCGCGCAGCCTGGTCGACGGCGCGTTGCTGCTCGAGGCGTATCCGATGGCCGCGGGCGAGGGCAAGGTGTTCGAACGCATCGAGCACGTCTTCGCCACCGGCGAGACCTATCGCACCTACAACACGTCGCTGACCGAACTCGTCGACGAGGTGCCGCTGACCGTCTCGGCCGCCCTCAGCATCAGCTGTCACGGCGACGCCGTGCTCATGGTGTGGCGGCTGGAGGACGAGACCATGCGGCTCGCCGAGCTACTGCAGCACGCGCAGCGCCTCGGCCGGGTCGGCGGGTTCGAGGAGAAGACCGACACCGGCGAGATCACTTGGAGCAGACAGCTTTTCGACCTATACGGGCTGTCGCCGGCCGCCGACCCGATCCCCCTCGGGCAGCTGCTCGACCACGTCCACGACGATGATGTCGAAGCGGTACGTCCCTTCCTGCTCACCCTGCTCCAGTACCGCACCTCGGCCTCCACCACCTTCCGCTTGGTGCGGCCCGACGGCGTGACCCGCCACATCCGGGTCATCGCCGAACCGGTGCTGGACCCGGCGGGAAACATCCGTGCCATTCGCGGCGCGTACCAGGACATCTCCTCGCAGCACTGGACCGAGGTCGCCCTCTCGGCAACACGAGATCGGCTCGAGCACACCGAGTTACACGCCGCCGAGCAGAGCCGGCTGGCTCGACAACTCCAGCAGGCGATCATGCCCGCCGCGCCGCCCTCCATCGATGCGTTCGGGCTGCGTATCGCCGTGCGCTACCGGCCGACCGAGCAGGACCACCTCGTCGGCGGCGACTGGTACGACGCCATGGTGCTGCCCTCCAAACAGATTCTGGTCTCCGTCGGTGACATCGCGGGCCACGGCATCACGGCCGCCACCGGAATGGTGGTGCTCCGCAACGCTTTACGCGGACTCGCCGCCACCGGAGCGGGGCCGGGGCAACTGCTGGAGTGGCTGAACCTGGTGGCCCACCACCTCACCGAGGACACCTACGCCACCGCGGTCTGCGGCCTCTACGATCCGCAGACCCGCGTACTACGCTGGGCGCGCGCGGGCCACCCGGCGCCGGTACTGGTGCGCGCCGGCCAGGCCACCCTGCTGCCGATGCTCGACGGAATACTCCTCGGCGCGGTCTCGGAGACCACCTACGAGGAAGGTGAACTCCAGCTCGAGACCGACGACACCCTCGTGCTCTACACCGACGGACTGATCGAACGTCGCGACCGGAACCTGGACGAATGCGTGGACCGGCTCCTGGCCGTCTCGGCCCGCTTCACCGGCAGCCTGGACGACCGCCTCGACAACCTCCTCGACCACAGTGACGCCAACACCGACGACGACACCTGTGTGGTCGGGATACAGGTGGGCGCAGGACCGGCGACACCCAGCAGCCGCTGACCGGTGTGTGTTACTCCCCGCCGCGGGCACCACGCCCCCTCCGGCGGCACTGACCGCGGTGTGGACGAGACTTCTCGGCGCGCGGTGAAGGATAGCATGCCGAGCCCATACCACGTGCGCCACAACGTAACTCGCGGGTTTCGCCGATCGCGGATCCACTGCGATCGAGCGAGCCGCAGGGAGAACCGGTCGGGCTCGAGATAGTGGGGTGTCCGACTATCCGACGACGACCACGCTCGGTGCCGAGCCAACGGCGAATACAGTGACTCGCCGTCCGCAAGGTCTGTGCCCCAAGGCTTTCCGGGCACGAGCGTGCGTGGGCGCGACGATCGGGCAGCCTGCTCTCACCTGCGGGCCGCGGTGTCGGAGGGCAATTCGCCGAAGCGGTCGTGGTATTCGCGGGCGAAGCGGCCCAGATGGGTGATGCCCCATCGATAGGCGATCGTGCCGATCTGGTCGGTGGAGCCGAGGATGTCCGTGCGTATCCGCTCGAGCCGCAGGTTGCGCAGGTAGGACATCGGAGAGAGGCCGAGCCGATCGCGGAATGCCGATCCGAGGGTGCGCGGGCTGCAGTCGGCGGCCGCGGCGATGTCGCCGAGGCCGATGTGCTCGGCGAGGTTCGCGTCGATGAACGCCAGGGCCGCGCGCAGCGAACGTGGGTAGCTGGGTTGTGGACCGTCACGCAGTTCGTCGGTGTGCGAATGCGGCTGGGCCAGCAGCAGCGCGGTGGCGATGCACCGGAGCTGGCTTCGCAGCAGCTCCGGACGCTGGAACAGCGGATCCTCCGAATCCAGTTGCTCCACAAGGGAACGCACCAGCAGTCGCACGGCGCGGCCCTTGGGTTTGGCCAAATCGAGCCCGAAGTCGAAACGCACCGTCGACACCGGCGGATGCCCGGTCAGCGCGGCGAACTCCTGATCGACCAGGGCGGCGTCGATGCGCAAACCCAGAAACCGGGTTCCGGCGCCCAGCGGCCGCAGCTCCTGGGTGTCTCCGGGGTTGACCACGCCCGCCGTCGCCGAGTCCAGGGTTGCCCGCAGGCTCCCCCGGGTGGCCTCGATCGTGCCCGCGACTCCGATATTGACGAAGTAGGACCGGCGCCCGGCCGCCGAGACCACGCGCACGTCCAGCGGCGAGGCGAAGTAACCGGCCGCGAAGTCGTCCGCACTGACACCGCGCAATTCATGATCGCCATGGCACAGACCATCCAAAGGCGAGGTCGCGATCGAACCACCGAACAGCCGAGTCGCCGCATTGAGCAGATCGACCGGGTTCTCCGACTTGGTGATGAGGAAGTTGTGCAGCGGCGCCGTCACGGCGTTTCACCTCCCGTGGGTCGCCCGCCACGGCGTCCGGATCGCCGGGCGGGCGGCGTTGATCAGTATGTCACCGCGCGGTCGTCGGCCGTGCCGCGCTGGATCAGCACGTCACCGGGTCGCGGCACGGCCTCGTCGGTACCGGCGACGGCCACTTCCGACACGCCCCGGTGTAGGCGGATTCCTTTCGGTGCGAACGCTTACAGCGGTGGGGCGACGAACAGCCCGCGGTCGATGTCGTTGTGGGACTTGGCGGCGATGAACTCGTTCATCTCGTCGGCCGTGCCCCACTGATCCGCGTTGGCCGGGTCGCGCAGGTCGTAGAGGTGCGGGTGCCAGGTGTCCTCGTCCAGGATCTCGAGCTCGGTCGTGTATTCCACGGTGTTGCCGGCCCGGTCCAGGTAGTAGCTGAAGGAGTTGTCACCCGCGCGGTGTCGGCCCGGCCCCCAGAGTCGCTCGATGCCCAGGCGCCGCATTCTCCCGGTCCCCCGCATGTACTCGTCGATGCCGCGCATCTCGAAGGACGCATGGTGGAACGCCGCGTGCGGTCCCCGCACGATGCCGAAGCTGTGGTGAAAGTTGTTGCAGCGCAGGAACCACATGATCTCGCGGCTGCTGCCCAGGCACATGGTGTCGGAGAGCCGGAACCCCAGATTCCGGATGTACCAGGCGACCGTCGCCTCCGGGGTGGGCGAGTTCATCAGCACGTGCGACAGCCGCACCGGAACGGGCTCGCGGGCCTCGATCCTGCGGTGCCGCCGCGGCGTGACATCGGCGGAGACCTCCACGACGCGACCCTCGTTGTCGAAGAAGCGCACCGCGTAGCCGCCGCCGGGCGTGTCCAGCGGTTTCGGTTCGTGCACCAGTCGCACGCCCTGGGCGATCAGCCGCGCGGTCAGCGTGTCGACATCGGCGGCGGTGGCCGCGCCGAAAGCGAGTAGGTCGGTGCGCTTTTCGGCGTCCGCGCGCAGCCGCACCACGTACTGTTCCGGGGAGCCCTCGGCCGCCAGGAACGAGACCTCGGCGTCGTTGGCGGTCTCCGTCAAACCCCATGTCTCGGTATAGAATTGGCGCTGCTCGGCGAAGTTCGGCATCGCGATGTCGACGTGCCGCAGATGGGTGATCAAGGTATGCACCGTGTACTCCTCAGTGGGTCGGGTTAGTCGAGTCGCTCGGTCAGCCAGTCGACGACGGTCTCGAGCACGGGTCCGTGGCCCATGTGACCGCCGGGGAACATCCGCGCGGTCTTGGGGCTGCCGTGCTCGAGCGCCAAATACAGGTCCGCCGAGGCGTTTTGCTGATCGTCCTTGCCGTTGACCAGCAGCAGCGGGCATGACGGCTGATCGAGCACCCCTTGGTCGAGCAGGGACAGCTCCGGGCAGCGGGCGACGTAGTCCTCGAAGCTGTTGCCGCCGAAGATGCGTGCCCGCGCGGGCATGAGGTCCATCAGGTAGGACGAGGCATTGCGGCTGCGCTCCTGCCATTCGGCCTGGAATGTCAGATGGATGCCGCCACCCCAGTTGACCGCGGCGGTCAGCTGATCGCGATGGGTGTGGGCGAGCTTCATCGCCCAGTAGCCGCCGAAGGAAAAGCCGAGCGCCGCAACACGTTCGGAGCACAGGTCCGGCTGCTCGCGCAGCCAGGCGAAGACCGGATCCCACTGTCGCTCGGCATCGCGGCTCGCCTGTACCGGCGACTGACCCACCCCCGGCTTGTCGATGTGCAGGGTCGCGAACCCGCGCTCGCGCAGCATCCGGCCGCGCGCGTAGGTCTCCTCTTTCCACACATCGATCCCGCCCCACATCATCACCACCGGCGGCCGCACCACCGCCCCGGCCGGGCGCGCTACGAAGAATCGCACCACATCGCCTTCTCCGGCACGCGCGTCGAAGGGCAACTCGACGTGCCGTACCGGCGTGCGCTCCAGCACGGACACCCGCCCGAAGTACTCCACGGCCCGGTCGTACGCGTGCAGCTTGGCCGGGTGCAGCGGAGCGGGATAGCGGCCCAGGAACGCGAATTGGTATGCCTGCCACCAGTTTTCCAGCGCTTGCTCGCGATCGCCGCTCGCCTCGGCCTGGCCCGCCCTGCTCGCGAACTCCTCCGCGCCGGAAAGCCAGTGCTCCGCCCAGGATTCGGGGTCGGTGCCGGGGAGCGTTTCGATATGTCGCGCGGCGGCATCGTGATCGATGGCGTTGAACGGGTTCTTGCGGAGCGCGAGGTGTTCGCGCAGCCACTGCTGCGACTCGGGCAGGGTCCGGGTGGATGTAGCGGACATCGGTGCCTCCATTTCGTCTGTGCCGGTTAGAGTTAGGCGGGTGCGGCCATCTGCCGATGGCAGGCGGAAACCAGTGGATACGCCTCGCCGTGACGCTGCGCCTGTTCCAGGCCCGAGATCCGCACCGAGGTCTGCACCAGCGAGCGGCACCGCGGCGCGCGCCGGGCGACGAACGCCGCGACGCCGCGTTCAACGGTCGAGTGGCACTCCAACTCCTCGGCCAGCACGAGCCCGTCCTCGATGGCCAGGGCAGCGCCGCTGGCCATCTGCGGCGCGGGCGCGTGCGCCGCATCTCCGATGACGACGCAGTTTCCGCGGTGCCAAGCGCCGGTCAGGAAGGTGGTCTTGACCGGTCGGCGCACCACCGAGTCGCACGCGGATACCAGCGGGCGCAGTTCCTCCACCCGGCCGGGGAAGACCGTCAGCAACTCGGCCAGCCGCGACGCGAGTTCGGTGTCGGGCAACGCATTCGGCGGCACGCCGTTCTCGGTCAGGAACACATAGGCGCGGCTGCCCGAGATAGGCACGAGCCCGGCCGTGTGGACTGTGCCGGCGAACTGGTGGATACCCGTAGCCCAGTCCGGGCGCGGCACCAGTGCCCGCCACACCATCTGCCCGAGATAGTCGACCGGCGCCTCGAAACCCAGCAGATCCCGCACCGAGGAGCGGATTCCGTCCGCGCCTACCAGCACGGCGACCCGCCGCTCCGTCCCGTCCGACAATCGCACGTCGACCAGATCTCCCTGCGGCGCAATCGAAGTGACGGTCACGCCGTGGTGTACCACCACCCCGCACCGTTCGGCCTCCTCGAACAGGATGCGGTGCAACTCGGGACGAGCGATGCCGGCCATCGCCGGACGCCGCGCGCCGATCAGCCGCGGCAACTCCACCTGGTCCGTCACCGCGCCGTCGACGTTCACATGGGTGATCACACTCATCCCGTACCCCTCGGCCAGACACGCGTCCGCCAAGCCCAGCGCATGCAGGGCGCGCAACGACGGACCGGTCAGGCACAGCCCCCATCCGGTCGTCGCACGATCCCGACCGGCCTCGATGATCTCGACCCGCCACCCCCTGCGGGCCAAGGCGGCGGCCGCCGTCAGCCCGGCGACGCCCGCGCCCACGATCAACGCCGACCGCATACCGCGGAACATGTTCATAACCAACTCCTGAGCGACGATTTCACCGGAACGATAGGAGCGGCCAAGCCCTTTCGTTATCCGGATCAGGCGGGGATCATCCACTCCGGGCAACGGGCTTCCCCTTACCGACCGGACGCGTCATCGCCGGAGACGGAGACGTGCGCAGGTTCGGTCCCCGGGATCCAGCACGCCGACAGCGCGGTATCGGTCACCGTCGTTGAAGGTCAGCGGCTCAGGCGAATCGAGAATCGGCGACATCGAAGCCGGGTGCCACGATGCGACCTGATCGGCGCGAACTAGTCCACCGATGCGTTCGGAAATCCGCTGCGTACCAACAAATCTGGCATCGAAAAACTCGTGGCGGCCGACTCACTACGCAAATCCACCCGTTGCACCGGCCTTCCGCGCCATTGGTCATCGAGTCGCGCACCTCGCGCCGGCGGTAGCCGACGCGTGGCGTGGCCGACGATCCGATCCGGTCGCTCTAACCGAAATCGCTTGTGCCTGCGATGCGTTCGGTGTCCTTACCGAACCCCGTCAGCACGCGTTCGGCCTGGTCCATCATGTCCCGGACGATCTGTCCGGCGGGTTTGACCTCACGGATGAGGCCGACGCCCTGCCCCATCAGCCACGGCATCTCCTCCCAGTCGGCCACGGTCGCGGGTGTGGGCGGCAGGGCATTGAACTTGCGCAGCACGGTCTTCTCGCCCTGGAACACGGTGGTGCCGACCTGTTCCAGCGCGTCGCGGTCTGCGGGTATCTCCTCCAGCCGGTCGTCCCATTCGGCCACCACGCGGTCGCGCTGCACCCGCATCGGGTTGAACTGCGGCCACTCCGGGCCGAAGACCGAGCTGCGGACGGTGTCCTCCCCGCGGGCCGCGACGAGACGGCGATGATGCTCGAGATGCACCTGAGCCTCCGCGGAGGCGACCAGCCGGGTTCCCACCCACACACCGTCGGCGCCCAGGCACAGGGCCGCGGCGACCTGACGCCCGTCGGTGATCCCGCCCGCGGCCAGTACCGGCACCCGGCCGCCGACCGCGTCCACCACGGCAGGCAGGCCCACCATAGTGGGCAGGCCACCGTAGTTGTGCCCACCGGCCTCCCACCCTTGCGCGACAACAACATCCACGCCGTCGTCGATGGCGCGTCCGGCCGCCTCGGCCGAACCGACCTGCTCCCACATCGACACTCCGGCCGAGCGCAGCTGCGCGAGCTGGTCGGCGGGCGGATGCCCCCAATGAAAGGAGACGATCGGCACCCGTTCCTGGGCGCACAGGTGAACCTGCTCGGCGGTATCGAAGTACGAGATCAGGTTGATGTTGAACGGTGCCGATCCGACGCGCTGCCGGACCTCGTGAATCAAGCGCCGTAGTTCCTCCGCCGGCAGCAGGGCGGCTCCCACCGCGCCGATGCCTCCCTCCGCCGTGACCGCCACCGCCAGATCCGCGGTACCGCCCGCGAAAGCCATTCCGGCACAAGCGAATGGATACCGAATAGCGAACTTTTCGGTCAACCGTGTGGACAGCACGCTCATAGCTGCAACCCTTCATCCTGACGGGCGAGTGACCCCCCGGCAAGTGACGAAGTTCGTGTTGCAGCACCGACAGTTCCCCAGTGTTGTTCTGCGCAAGGAGATCTCGGGCTCGGCAGCGGCTGTGATGCCGCGGGTTCGATGCATTCCAGTATGCGCCGCCGCGGCACCCGGGGGTACCGAATTCGAGTTCGAAGACGGGCGACGCCCCCACGCGAACCGTCGCATTCGGCACCCGCAGCCGGCCGCGTTCCGGTAGGCCCTCCGCACGTCGATCAGGAGCGGGGTGTGTCGCGGTGCCCGCGCGCCTGGGCTACGGCGGTGTCGATGCGGGCTCGCTCGGCATCGCAGAGTTGCTGGTAGCGCTCCGCGTTCGTTTCGTCGCCGATCTTGCCGGCCGCTTCGGCGGCGGCACGCAAAACCACCATGGGCAAGCCTGGCACCTCACGTGCCTGATGGTCCGCCTCGGCGAAGACCGCCTCGGCCAGCGCCCCTTCCGCGGCGCCCGCCAGAAGAAACAACTCCTCCACATACATCCGGCCCAGACCTACCATCGACCACCCCGGCACACCATCGAGCGCGCGGCGGCACAGCCGTAGCGCGTCCCGAGCAGCCCGATGGTCACCGGCCTGGCGTTCCAGTCCGGCCAAACTGCGGTAAGCCGACGCGGAATCCCAAGGGCTGTCGGCGTATACCAACCGTTCGCGCTGCGCCTGGGCTGCCTCGGCGTACGCCCCCAGCGCGGCCAGCTGGTGGCACAGCACGCTCAGAGTGGCGTCATCCCGCGCCTGACCGCCCATCCACCGATCCAGCTCTCGGCGAGCCAACCCACGGTCGCCGACGAGCTTGGCGCGCTCGACCCACGTGAGCGGGTCCTCCCCGGCAGGATCTACAGGGAACGACGACCGCTGAGATTGCCGCCACTGCGCCAACTCCTCCGCCGAGACCCGCGCCCGTCCCTGCTCATCGAGCAGGAGCCCGAGCACGGCGTCACGGTCGGCGTGCCCGCTCTCGCGCACGAAAGCCACCGTCTCTCCCACCCCGGCAGCGAACAGATGCTCGAGGTCATAGCCGGCCCACGTATCGAAGTTGGCCCGCTTGATCTCCCAGTGCAGCCACACATCGGCCACCTGCCGATAGTCGGCGAGCAGAAAACCGGCCAACCTGGTCTCTTCGCTCAATCCCTGAAACGGCGCCTCACGACGACAGCACGCCTCCTGCTCGGCCAGCCATCGCACCAATGCGACGTCCTCGGGCCGATGGTCATACTGCAACGCCCACAACACTTTTGCCCGCCGCGCCACATTCCTGTCACACACATAGCCATCGCCATCCCTGGCACGCTCATAGCGCAGTTCCCGCCACAGCGCAGGTGACTCCCGCATCCGCACCAGCTCACGCCGCACAGCCTCCATCACCCGCCAACGATCCCACGACCAACCGTTGTTTCACCACGCCGGACCAGACCCACATACCCCGCGCACACCGCGAGATCCGGCAAGCCGCCGACCTCGCCGTCACTATTCCGCCCATGCTCACCGACTCGCCAGCTATCGCAGTGCGCAGCACTTGAACGAGAGCCGTGATGCCTCGGCGTGCCCTAGCCACTCGTCGCTAGAACGCCGCCTCGTCGAGTTCCATGATGTCGTTGTCGAGGTTCGACAGCACGGTACGGGTCGTGGTCAGCTCGGGCAGGATATTCCGCGCAAAGAACTGTGCGGTCGCGATCTTGCCTGTGTAGAACGCTTGGCTCGAGTCGGCCTCTCCTACTGCTCGCGAGTCGCTCGAGCCGGCATTGTCCAGAGCTTCGATGGCGATTTCGGCCTGCTGCAGCAGCTGCCACCCGATGAGCAGATCGCCGACGGACATCAGGAAGCGAACGCTGCCGAGGCCGATCTTGTAGAGCTCCTTCGGATCCCGCTCGGCGGCCATCAGATGCCCGGTCAGGGTGGCCACCATGCCCTGCACGTCTTCGAGAGCGGTGGTCAGCAGCTTGCGCTCGGCCTTCAGGCGGCCGTTGCCACCCTCACGCTCGATGAACTTGCGCACCTGGCCGGCCACGTGGGCCAGCGCGACGCCGCGATCGCGGGCGATCTTGCGGAAGAAGAAGTCCTGCGCCTGGATGGCGGTGGTGCCCTCGTAGAGCGAGTCGATCTTGGCGTCGCGGATGTACTGCTCGATCGGGTAGTCCTGCAGATAGCCGGAGCCGCCGAAGGTCTGGAGCGACTCGGTCAGGTACTGGTAGGCCCGCTCGGAGCCGACGCCCTTGACGATCGGCAGTAACAGATCGTTGACGCCGGCGGCCACCGCCGCGTCGGCACCTGAAACATGCTCGGCCACAACGGGATCACCGTGGGCCGCGGTGTACAGGTATACGGCGCGCAAACCCTCGGCGTACGCCTTCTGCAAGATGAGCGAGCGACGCACATCCGGATGGCGCGTGATCGCTACCCGCGGTGCGGTTTTGTCGGCCAGCCGACTGAGATCGGCACCCTGGACGCGGGTCTTGGCGTAGCCGAGAGCATGGAGGTAGGCCGACGAGAGCGTCGCGGTCGCCTTGACGCCCACCATCATTCGAGCCGACCGAATGACTTCGAACATCTGCGCGATGCCATTATGGGTCTCACCGACCAGCCAGCCCTTGGCCGGGATGCCATGGCCGCCGAAGGTGACCTCGCAGGTGGCCGAGACCTTCAAGCCCATCTTGTGCTCGAGGTTGGTCACGAAGACACCGTTGCGCTCGCCGAGCGCACCGGTCTCGTGGTCGAAGTCGAACTTGGGCACGAGGAACAGGGACAGGCCCTTCGTCCCCGCCACGGCGCCCTCGGGGCGGGCCAGCACCAAGTGAACGATGTTGGGAAACAGGTCGTCCGAGTCGCCGTTCGTGATGAAGCGTTTGGTGCCCTCGATATGCCAGCAGCCGTCCTCCTGCCGGATCGCCTTCGTCACGCCCGCCCCGACATCGGAACCGGCGTGCTCCTCGGTCAATGCCATTGTGCCGCCCCAGTTCTGGGCCGACATCAGTACCGACCATCGCTTCTGCTCGTCGGTGAGGCTCTTGTGCAGGGCATTCAGGAACGCCGACCCGGTGGCGTAGATATACGCGGCGGGCGCGGCGCCGAGGATCATTTCGGCGATCGACCAGTTCACCACCGCCGGGGCGCCGAGGCCGCCGAGCTCGATCGAGTTTCCCACCCCGGCCCATCCGGCATTCTGGAGGAGGCCGAAGCTCTGCTTGAAGCTTTCCGGGAGCCGCACGCTGAATGTTGCCGGATCGAAGACCGGAGGGTGGCGATCGGCGTCGATGTGCGAGGCGCCCAGCGGCCCTTCCGCCAGTCGGCGAACCTCCTCGAACATTGTGCGCACCGTTTCGGAATCCAGGTCGCCGAAGGCGCCCGAATCCAGAAGTCCGCCGAGGCGCAACGACTCGAACAGGTTGAACTCGAGGTCTCTGACGTTGCTTCGGAAATGACTCATTCTCATCCATCTCTCAGTGCTGGGCCGCGCCGTGCCAGTGCACGAGACCGGCGGCCGCGAAGTCGCCCGCGTGGGCGAACCCGGCGATCACCACCAGATCGCCGTGATCTATCGAGCCGTCGCGGATGGCGTGATCCATGGTTATCGGGGCAGCCGCCCCGTACAGGTTGCCGAACAGGTCGAAGGTGTCGAGGTGCTGGTGGGACTTGAGTCCGAGATCCTTCGACCAGTTCTGCAGGAAGATCCGGTTCGGCTGGTTGGTGACCAGGATGTCGATATCGTCCGGCGTTATTCCAGCGGTGTCGCAGACACCCGAAACCACCTCGGGCACAAGGCGATTGCCGCGAGCTATGATCTCGGCCCCCAGCTCCCGGTCGAACTCGACATCGACTTCGCTGTCGCCGGGCTCCCAGTATTTTCTGCCGTCCGGGCGCACCGGCCGAACATCGCGGGCATATTCCGGACTGTTCTTGGTGAAGACACCGAGGATGGGGGACGGCCCGCCGGCCGTCAAATAGGCGACCCCGCAGCCGTCACCCGGCGTCGACGCATGGCCGCGCCCGCGCACTTGGTCCTGAGCGAAGATCTGGCCCGCCGAATTCTGCACGTTGGCGATCAGCGCCGTATCGCCTTCCCCGCTGTCGATCAGCAACTTGGCCAGCTTCAGCAGGTAGGGAAACGAGGCACAGCCGGTGTTGTGCAGGTCGAGGATGACCTTGGGACGGCACCCGAGTAGGCTCGCCACCTCCGCACCCGATCCGGTGAACAGTGCGTCCGGCAGAAGAACATTGGTCAGCAGGATGTCGACGTTGTCCTCGGGCGACAGCGCCAGCCTGTCGAACATGGCTCTGGCCGCACGCTCGATCATCTCGGCCGCTCGCTCGTCCGGCGCGACATGGTGCCGAAAGCGGGGCGGGCGCATCAGCGCCGTGGAGGTCGCCTGGGCCGCGGCGGCGTCACCGAAGAACTCGACGCCGAGTCTTCTCTCCGGGACATAGCTTCCGAATCCCACGATTCCTACGTCACGCACGGATCTCCCCCAAGAATTCTCCGATGACAGTGCCGAGCCGTTGCTTCATGCGCGTCCTCCTCACACCTCTAGTCGCGCCGGTTGCGTTGCCGGACAAGCCAATCGAGTACCGAATCCGCCGACACTCGCGCGTCGGCCTCCAGCATGGAGAAGTGATCGGCCTCCACCCTGATCACCTCGTCCGCGATATCCCAATGACGCCAGGTGTAGTCGGGATCCGAGTCGACGGTGCGCGCCGCGGCCAGTAGCACGGAGGCGGCCGAAAGTGCTTCGCTGTCAGGAGCTTTCCACTGGCCGAACAGGTCGAGATAGGTTCCCATCGAGAGCAGGTTGCCGTCGTCGATCACCGCGCCGTCGGGGTCTCGTCGCACGATATGCCCCATCGCCCAGGCGAAGGTGTCGTCGAGGAGTTCCTGGTCGGGCTCGATGGTGTCCAGCATGACCACACCCGACACCGGATAACCCAGCGATTCGAGTTCGATCGCGATGTCGTTGGCGAGCAGGCCTCCCATCGAATGCCCCACCAGCACAATACGATCGGCTTCCTCGGTCGTCCCGGCGATCGCGGAGGCCGCCGCGGCGATCGCACCCTGCCAGGACTCGGGACGCGGGTCCGCGTTGCCGAAACCGGGCAGCGTCAGTCCACGGACCCGACCGCGATCGGAGAGGGCACCGGCGAAGCGGAGGAATTGATGCGGCCCGGATCCGGCCAGAAACGATGGGACACAAATGATTTCTGTATCGCGGGGACCGTCTGCCAGCAGCACCACCCCGTCGGAGCTCTGCCCGTCCGCCGGACGCGGTGCGCGCACTCTGGACGCTGCCGTGAGGATACCGATCATGTCGGCCGCGGTGCCCTCGGCCACCGCGACGGACAGCAGCGTCGTCAGAGTTCCGCTCGCGCCGTCCATGCCCGCCACCACGCCCGAGGCGACACCGTGTCCGGTCGCGGCCGACCGCGCGGGCCCGGCCGCGGCTGTTCGTTCCACCAACGGAAGCAGCGCGCGCACCACCGCGGTCGCGGTGGGATTGTCGATGAGGAATGGCGGCGGCAGCTCGGCCCCGGTCAGGGCGGCGAATCGCTTGTGCAGGCGAACCGCGTTCATCGACTCGATGCCGAGCTGGAGCAGGCTGCGGTCCGGGTCGATCGAGGCGGGTTCGTCCACGCCGAGCACCCGCGCGAACTCCGCCCGAACGAGTTCGAGCAAGGTGGGCGCCGGGTCGTCGGCGGGGATTCGCCATCGCTGTGGCGCACTCACCGCCGCGGGCTGAAGCCGAATCTCGGTGTCACCGCTGGTGATAGCGGATGTGCGCATGCCGGAGGGTGTTTCAGGAACCCAGAACCGTGTGTGCTGAAAGGCATAGACCGGCAGCGAACAGCGACCCGCCGTGGAGTTCTCATAGTAAGCGTCCCAGTCGATGGGTACGCCATTGCTGTGCAGCGCTGCCGCGGCCGCGACGACCTGTTGCGCGGCCGGAACCTCGCGATCGAGAGCGGCGACGGTTCTCGCCTCGTCACCGGTCCCGAGGAGGCACTCGTCGACGAGCGAGGTGAGTACGGCGGAGGGCCCCAACTCCACATAATGCGTGACGCCCGCACCGGCGAGCCAGCGAATCCCGTCGTGGAAACGAACCGTCGCCCGCAGTTGCCGCACCCAGTAGCCGGGGTCTGTCGCTTCGGCAGTGGTGATCGGCCGCCCGGTCATGCCGGAAACAATCGGGGTCCCAGGCGGTTTCAGGTGCACGCTCTCGACGACCGCCGCGAAGTCCTCGAGGATGGCGTCCACATAGTGCGAATGGAAGGCGTGGGAAACCCGCAGACTTCGAGTTCGCCTGCCGCGCGTTGCCCACAGATCAGCGCATGCGGCCACGGATTCGGCGTCGCCGGATACGACGACGGAACGAGGGCCGTTCACGGCGGCGACAGCGATCCGAGAAGCATCGGCAAGGGACGCGCGGACTTCCGCCTCCGAGGCCTGAATCGAATACATCGCGCCATCGGTGCTCAATGACTGCATCAGGCGACCGCGTGCGGCCACGACCCGGCAAGCGTCATCGAGTGTGAAAACGTCTGCCAGGTAGGCCGCGACGAACTCGCCGAGGGAATGGCCGATCAGGTAATCCGCTCGTACACCCCAGCTTTCGAACAGCCGGCACAGCGCGACCTCCACCGCGAACAACGCGGGCTGCACCACGCCGGCCGATGCCAACGCATCGGGATCCGACAGAGCTGAAATGAGCGCGGCGCCCAGGTAAGGGTCGAAGGCCGCGCAGACCTGTTCGAGTGTTTCGGTGTAGACGCGAAAAGCTGGGCCATCGAGTTCCGTCCCCATGCCCGCGTACTGGGCTCCCTGGCCGGTGAACATGAACGCGACGCGGCCCTCGTGTGCGGCCCGCACCGCCGCCGAGTCCACTTCCCTGGCGCGAGCGAGGACCGAGTCGGCCATGCTCTGCCGGTCCGAACCGACTACAGCTATCCGCTGGTCGAAGTGCGTCCGCGTCGTCGCGAGGGCCCGCGCGAGCTCGGCCGGTGTCGATTGCGAATCGTCCGTCAGATGGGTGTGCAGACGCTTCAGCTGGTCGCGCAGGGCCGGAATGGTCTGTGCCGAAAGGATCCAGCTGAAGTATTTTTCGGAAGATCCCGGAGTTTCCGGCAGAGGTTCTGCCGCGCCGGCCTCCTCGACGATGACATGGCAGTTGGTTCCGCTGATCCCGAAGGCCGACACCCCGAACCGCCTCGGCCGGTCGGATGTGCGGGGCCATGGTCGTGTCTGCTCGAGCAGGGCGACGCGACCGGATGTCCAGTCGAGTTTCGGTGTGGGCTTATCGATGTGGAGGCTTCTCGGCATCGCGTCGTGGCGCAGTGCCATGACCATTTTGATGAGCCCCGCGATGCCTGCCGCCGCCTGGGTGTGACCGATGTTGGACTTCACCGACCCCACATACAGTGGACATTGCGCTGACCGCCCCGGCCCGAAAACGTCGAGTAGCGCCTGCGCCTCGATCGGATCGCCGAGCACGGTTCCGGTACCGTGCGCCTCTACGACATCGATATCGGCCGGCCCTAGCCGAGCGTCGGCCAGCGCGTCAGCGATGACACGTTGCTGTGCGACGCCATTCGGTGCGGTGAGCCCGTAACTCGCGCCGTCTTGGTTGACCGCCGTGCCCCGGATGACCGCGAGCACCTGATGCCCGTGCCGCTCGGCGTCGGCCAGGCGCATGAGCACGATCGTGCCGACGCCCTCCGCCCATCCCGTTCCGTCCGCCGCGGCGGCGAAAGATCGGCATCGTCCCGACTCCGAGCAGCCGCCCTGCCTGCTGAATTCGACGAATACGCTGGGACTCGACATCACCGTCACCCCGGCGGCGAGGGCGCTGGTGCACTCGCCGCGGCGCAGCGATTGGACGGCGAGGTGCACAGCCACCAGCGACGACGAACATGCGGTGTCGACCGTCAGTGCGGGCCCGGTGAGGCCTAGGTGGTACGCGATGCGTCCCGAGGCGACGCTGCCCGCGTTTCCCACGCCCCACAGGCCGCCGAAGCGGTCGGCGTCGGCGCGCGCTCCGAGAAAATACTCCTGGTGCATGAGGCCGACGAAAACACCGGTGGAGCCATCCCGGAGAGCGCCGGGAACGATTCCGGCGTGCTCGATCGCCTCCCACGCCGACTCCAGCAGCATTCTTTGCTGAGGGTCCATCGCCGCGGCTTCACGAGGGCCGACGCCGAAGAATCCGGCGTCGAAACCCGCTGCGTCGCTGAGGAATCCACCGTGGCGCGTATAGGTCTTACCCGGCGCGTCCTGGTCCGGATCGTACAGCTCGTCGACCGGCCAGCCGCGGTCGCGCGGGAAGTCCGAGATCGCGTCGGTCTCTGCCACGACGAGTCGCCACAGGTCCTCGGGCGAGGCGACTCCACCCGGATAGCGGCAGGCCATGCCGACGATCGCGATGGGTTCGAGGTCGCGCTCGGTGGCCTCCCGCAACTGCCGTCTCGTCCGATCGAGCTCGGCCGTCACCCGCCGCAGGTACTGGAGGGTTTGCTCCGCCCCTGCCGTCTCGTCCCCCATTACTCAAGCCACCCCCATGTCATTGTCGATCATGTCGAAAAGCTCACTGACCGAGGCTGTCTCGATCGACGACGGCGGTTCGTCCGAAGACGGTCCAGTACTCAGCTCACGGACCAAATCCGTCAGACCGGCCAGCGCGGACGATCTGTCGTCGACATCCAACGCCCGCACGTGGCGTCGGATGTCGGCGAGCGCCCCGGCCACGACGCCCTGTCGATTCGCACGATCCCGCTGCCGTAGCTGTGCCGTCACGTGCTGTGCGAGCCGAGTGACCGTCGGGTGATCGAAGACCACCGAAACCGGCATGCTCAGCCCGACGCTCGCGTTGATGCGGTTGCGCAGTTGCAGCGCGCCCAGCGAGTCGAGTCCGAGCTCCTGGAACGATCGGTCGACGGGCAACGACGGACCATCGCCGAAGCGCAGCACCGCGGCGATCTCGGCCCGGACGAACCGCGTCAACGCGGCTTCCCAGTCCGAATCCGGTTGGTCCGCAAGGTTTTCGAGCGGGTCGGCCACCCGGTCGCTACGCTCCTCGCCCAGGTCCGGCAGCAAGGTGTCGAACATCGGCGCCGACCCACCCGAAGCCCGGTCGGCGAGCAGAGCCCGCGTATCGATCGACGCCGCGATGATCGATGCGTCCGGCTGTCCGACCGCGGCATCGAACATTCCCAACGCCTCCGGCGTGCGCATGGGGACCAGGCCGCGCCCGGCGAGCCGCGCGACTCCGCCACCGGCAAGATGCTCTGTCATCGCCGAGGCGTCCGCCCAGAGACCCCAGGCGATCGACGTGGCCGCTAGTCCCTGGCTACGGCGTAGCCGGGCCATGGCGTCCAGGAAGGAGTTCGCCGCGGCGTAATTCGCCTGTCCGGCAGCACCGATGACACCGGCGAGCGAGGACATCAGCACGAAGAATCTCAGGTCGAGGTGCTCGGTCAACTCGTGCAGGATCAGGGTCCCGGCGATTTTCGGCCGCAATACCCTGGCCAGTTGCTTCTCGGTCAGTGTCGCGATCAGGCCGTCGTCGAGCACGCCCGCCGAGTGGATCAGCCCGGCCAGGGGGTGCGCCGCCGGGATGGCATCGATGATCGCGCTCATCGCGTTCTTGTCGGCGACATCGCAGGCCGCCATCGTGACCACCGCCCCGCCGGAACGCAGTTCGGCGGCGAGAGTTTCGGCGCCCGCCGCACGCTCCCCGCGCCTGCTCACCAGGACGAGGTGGCGGGCGCCGCGATCGACCAGATGGCGGGCGATCGCGGCGCCGATGCCGCTGGTTCCGCCCGTGATGAGAATCGTCGTCTCGGCGTCGGGCTGAAAGCTCTCGGTCGAGCGCCGTGGCTCGGCGAACAGCCTTGCCACCTCGACCGATCCGCCGCGCACTCGGATGCGGGGCTCGGGCAGTTCCACGATGGCGGGAAGCAGGTGTGTGCTCGCCGGATTGTCGAGGTCGACCAGTGTGAACCGCCCCGGGTGCTCGGATTGCGCACTGCCGACCAGCCCCCACAGCGCCGCCGCGGTGAGCGATACCCGCTCGCTCGACCCGGTAGCTCCCGTGGTGAGCAGGACCAATCGAGCATCGCTCAGCCGATCGTCGGCGAGCCAGCGCTGTACGAGCCGGAGCCCGTCGCGCAGGCCTGCTTCGACCGCATCGGCGGATCGCTCCGGAGTTCCCTCGAGCCGGACGAGGACCAGATGCGGTGCGGGGGCACCATGGTCCATGGCCTCGATCAATGAGCCGATGCCGTCCCAGCGGTCGAGATCGATTCCAGCACAGTCGAATGCACCGGTCGGATCGAGGACGGCCCAGCGACGCGCGGCGGACGGCTCGATCGGGCGAGTCACCGGAATCCAGCGCAGGCTGTGAAAGGGCTCGGCGGGCGCAGCCACCGCCGCCGACAACATGGTGGTGGGAATAGGTCGCAGCGCCACTTCCCCGACCGATAGCACCGGTACCCCGTTCTGGTCGGTCGCGGTCAGCGAGACCTGACGGTCACCGGTCCGGCAGATGCCGGCCCGCAGGGAACTGCGCGCTTCGGACGGCCGTAGGGCGCGAATATTGCGCCACGAGAAGGGAATCCATACCTCTTCCGGATTCCGATCCACCGCGCCGTGCTCCAGGGCGACGTGAAACGCGGAGTCCAGCAACGCGGGATGCGCCGCGGCATATGAGCTGCCCCGCAGTTCACCGGGCAATTCGACCTCGGCGAACAGCAATTCGCCGATATCGCCCCGGGCCGACCAAGCCTTGCGCACATTCTGGAACACCGGTCCGTAGCCGAGTCCCTCGCGCGCGAGTTCGCCGTACATCGGGCCGAGGTCGATCGGTGTCGCCTGCGCGGGCGGCCAAGCCGCCGCGAATCCGGGGTTCGCCTCGAGCGGATCCTCGGTCTCGGCGATGGTGCCTGTCGCATGCCGCTGCCAGTTCGGTCCACTCGCGGCGTCACTTTCGGCGGAATGGATAGCCAGCGCTCGTTTACCGCTCGAGTCGGGCGCGCCCACCCACACTTGAATCCGGACGGAGCCCGAGTCCGGGAGTGGTAACGGAGCCTCGAGGTGGAGTTCTTCGACCTCGTTGCCACCGACCGCGGCGGTGACATACGCGGCCAGCTCGACGAAGGCTGTGCCCGGCACGAGAGCGGCACCGCACACCCGATGGTCCGCGATCCACGGATACTCCGCCAGTGACCACGTGCCGGTCCACACGTGACAACCCGGCTCGGCGGCCAGTTTCAAGCTGCCGGTCAACAGCGGGTGCGATACCGAAGTCAGCCCGAGTTCCGACGGTGCGGCGAGGTGGCCGGGCCGGATCCAGTACCGATCACGGTCGAACGGATGGGTCGGCAGGTCGATGCCCAGATCCAGCTTTCGCGGATAGGCGCGTCGCCAGTCGACCGGCACGCCCTCGGTGTAGAGGTTCGCGACCGATCCGAGAAACGCGGTCAGACCCCCATCGTGCTTGGTGACCGTTGGGGTGACATGAATCCGTCCCTCGCGAGTCGGCGCATGCTCGATGGTCTCCTCGATCGCCGAAACCAGCACAGGATGCGGGCTGATCTCGATGAACGTGCGGACACCGATATCGATGAGACGAGAGACGGCCGACTCGAACCGAACTGTGCGACGCAGGTTTCGGTACCAGTACCTCGCGTCCAAATCAGCCGTGTCCAGCAGGTTCCCGGTGACGCTCGAACAGAAGTCCGCCTGGCCGCTGCGCGGCGAGATGTCCGACAACGCTCGTACCAGTTCGGACTTGAGCGGCTCGACATGGGCGGAGTGTGACGCATAGTCGACCGGAATCCGCTTGGCTCGCAGCCCTTCCCGCTCGCATTCGGCGAGGATCGCGGTCAACGCCGAACGCTCGCCGGAGATCACCACCGAAGCCGGGCTGTTGACGGCCGCGAGGGACACCCCGGCGTGACGCTCGATCCGCGCGGCCGCGGCCTCGGCCGACTCGGCGACCGATATCATGCCGCCATCGCGGGCCAGCCGGGCGATCGCCTTGGCACGCAGAGCCACCACCGCCGCGGCATCGTCGAGCGACAGGCCACCGGCGATATAGGCCGCCGCGATCTCGCCCTGCGAGTGCCCGACGACGACATCGGGCGCTACCCCATGGGATCGCCACAACGTCGCGAGAGATACGAGAACGGCGAACAATACCGGCTGCACGATATCGACCTGCTCGAAAGCTGCCTCGTCGCCGTCGCGAACGATCGCCTCGAGATCCGAGGGCGGGCGGTCAAGGTGCGGCGCCAGCGCGATCGCACAATCGTGGAACGTCTGCGCGAAGGCCGGCGACGAATCCAAGAGCTCCACCGCCATTCCGCGCCACTGCGACCCCTGGCCGGGGAATACGAACGCGATCTTCCCCCGCGGCGTTTGGGAGGCCCCGCTGGACTCTTCGGCAGGGGACGGGTTGACCAGCGGGCTCAGTCCGGCGAGCAGTTCGCCTCGGCCGGTGCCGACCACAACGGTTCGATACTCGAGCAGCTGGTCCTGGGCCGCGAGCGCACCCGCGATCTCGAGCGGGTCGAATTCCACTCCGTCGCTGAGGAATTCGGCCAGCAACCGACGTCGCTCGGACAGGGCGGCTGGTGTCTTCGCACTCAGCACCCAGGCGACAGCCCCGGCCGCCACTGCCGGATTCTCGGGCGTGGCCGGCGGCTCTTCCACAATAAGATGAGCATTGGTGCCGCCGACCCCGAACGCGGAGACCGCGGCTCGGCGCGGTCGTGCGCCGGGCGCCCACTCGACCGCATCGCGCAGCAGCGACATACCGCCGCTCGACCAATCGACATCCGGGGTCGGTTCGCCGGCGTAAAGACTGCGCGGCAGCATTCGGTGACGCATTGCGAGGAGCATCTTGATGACGCCCCCGACGCCCGCCGCCGCCTGGGTGTGACCGATATTGGACTTCAGCGACCCGAGCAGCAGCGGACGATCACTCGGGCGTTGGCGCCCGTACGTGGCGAGCAGCGCGCGCGCCTCGATCGGGTCGCCGAGCGGTGTGCCCGTACCGTGAGCTTCGACCACGTCGATGTCGGCGCCGGTCAATCCCGCATTGGCCAGCGCCTGCCGAATGACGGCCTCCTGCGCTCCGCCCCGCGGAGCAGTCAAGCCGTTGCTGCGTCCGTCCTGATTGACAGCCGATCCGCGAACTACGCCGAGGATTCGTCGGCCGTGGCGTCGCGCGTCGCTCAGCCGCTCGAGCAGAACCAGTCCCATGCCTTCCGACCAGGCCGTCCCGTTCGCGTCGGCGGCGAACGAGCGGCATCTCCCGTCCGGCGACAGCGCCCGGTGCTTGGTGAACTCCAGCCACATATTCGGCGTCGTCATCACCGTGACGCCGCCGGCGAGCGCCAGCGAGCATTCACCCGATCTGAGCGACGCCGCCGCCAGATGGAGCGCGACCAGCGACGAGGAGCACGCGGTGTCGACCGTGATCGCCGGGCCCTCGAACCCGAAGGTGTACGCGAGTCGACCGGACGCGACGCTACCCGCCGTGCCCGTTCCCCAATACCCTTCGACTTCCGCTCTCGATGATTGCGCGACCCACGCGTAGTCGGATCCGCAGAGGCCCAGAAATGTCCCGGTCTTGCTGCCGGTGCGGGACGACATCGGAATTCCGGCGTGTTCGAAGGCTTCCCACGCCCCCTCCAACAGGAGCCGCTGCTGAGGATCCATCGCGAGCGCTTCGCGGGGGCTGATCTGGAAGAACTCCGGATCGAATGCGTCGATACGGTCCAGGAAGCCGCCGGACCGGACGTAGGTGGTTCCGGGATGGTCCGCGTCGGGGTGGTACAGCCCCGCCAGATCCCAGCCCCGGTCGGCCGGGAACCCGGTGATCGCATCGGTACCGGATTCCACCAGCCGCCACAGGTCTTCGGGCGCGGCGACCCCGCCGGGATACCGGCACGCCATGCCGATGATGGCGATCGGCTCATCGGTCGAGGCGGTGGCGGCCGCCTCGGTCCGACGCCGCGGCGGCGTCGCCGGGTCGCCGGAACCGCCGCCGGCAGCGACCGAATCGAAGTGCGAATACAGGTACCAGGCCACCGCGGTAGGTGTCGGATGCTCGAAGAGGAGCACGGCGGGGATCTCGAAACCCGCAGCGGCCGAGAGGCGCCGGGTGAACTCGACCGCCGCCAGCGACGTATAACCGTAATCGTGGAAGGGGCGGTCCACCTCGACCGCGGTGCCCCCGTCGAGCATCCCGGCCGCGATGTCGCACACCTCGGCGAGCACCGCATCGAATCTCCGCGACGGTTCGACGGTGGCCAGCCTGGCGGCGAGCGAGGCGCGATTCATCTTGGGCTCCTTCATATCTCGACTTCGACACGGTCGGGCGCGCGCTTGCCGGGGAACCACCAGTTCCAGCGCCCGAACAGCCGCATGGCCGCCGGAACGAGCACCAGGCGCACCACTGTCGCGTCGACCGCGACGGCAACCGCGCACCCCAGTCCAAGGCGCTGCGCGGACGGGAATCCCGTGAGGACGAAGGCGATGAAGACGAGCACCATCAGCAGGGCCGCGCTCGAGATCGAGCGCGCCGAGGCGGCGAGCCCCTCGGCGACGGCCTTGGCATTGTCCCCGGTGGCCTCCCAGCCTTCACGGATTCTCGACAACAGGAAGATCTCGTAGTCCATGGACAGACCGAAAGTGATGGCCAGAATCAGGGGCGGTGTGATCGTGTCTACCGTGGGGGCCGCCTGGATGCCGAGCCACGACAGCCATCCCCACTCGAACACCATCACCAGCACGCCGTAGGCGGCGGCCAGCGACAGCAGGTTCATGAGGATGGCCTTGGCCGCCAGGACCGGCGAGCGCAGAATCACGACGAGCAGCGCGAATCCGGCGATCACGATGAACGCGACGATCGACCACATCGCCCGCGACACCAGATCGTCGAAGTCCATGATGGTGGCAGTCGTCCCGCCCACGAGGGCGGTGACCCCGGCGATGTCGCCGAGCGCGCCGCGCAAGTCGGTGACGGTGGCTCGCGCCGAGGATGATTCGGGATCCGACGTGAGAACGGCCTGTACCAGTACGCTTTTCCCGCTCGTGTCCGCGGTAGCCGACACGTCGCCCGCGACGTCGCCGTGTGCTTGGATGATCCGCTGGACTTCCGCCACCGAGGGGCTGTCGGCGGGCAGCGAAGCCGCGTCGCCCGCCGCGGTCACCAGGACTTGAACCGGGCTGCCCGTCCCGGGGCCGAGCACCGATCCCGCGAGTTCGGTACCGACTCGCGCCTGATTGGTGTCCGGTAGCTGACGCAGCACGCTGTTGCTCATCTCGAGCTTGGTGGCGGGGAGTGCGAGCGCCAGCAACAGCGCGGCAGCGGCGAGTACGAACAGCACCGGACGGCGCATCACGACGTCCGACCATCGCATCCAGAAATCGCCGGCCCGGGCGGGATCGCGCCGGGGCCGAAACCGATTGCGGCGCGGTTTGATTGCCGCGAATCGCTCACCGAGCAGCGCCACGATGGCAGGCACCAGCGTGACGGTCGCGGTCATGGCCACCACGACGACCGTGATGGTGCCGATGGCAATGGATCGCAACGCCGTCGAGTCGATGACGAACAAACTCGCCAACGCCAGCACGACCGTGCAACCGGAGAGCACGGCCGCACGTCCCGAGGTCAGCATCGCGGTCCGCCGGGCCTGCTCGATCGTCGCGCCGCCCTGGACCTCCGAGCGAAAACGGACGAGCACGAACAGCGTGTAGTCCACGGCTACCCCGATACCCACCATCGACACGGCATTCGATACGAAAATCGACATGCTGATCACCTGGGCGAGCAAGTAGGTGATCCCACCGGTGACGACGACAGCCGCCATGGCGACCCCGATCGGCAGCGCCATGCTCAGCAAGGATCCGAAGACCAGCAGCAGGGTGAGCGCGATCAGCGGGAAAGCGAACAGTTCCCCCTTGGCGACGGCGTCGGTCGTCTCGGATTGCACTTCCGCGTACAGCGCGCCCTGTCCGGTCAGATAAGCCTGCACGTGACCGTCGACCAACTGCGCGGGTTTGTGGTGCTCGATACCCAATCGCTTGGCGATTTCTTTCGCGATGTCGATCGACGAGTCCTGGCCGCCGGTGACGATCAAGGGGATGACGCGGATATCCGGATGCTGCCCCGCCGCCGGGGGCGAAGGGGCGATCGAGATACCGGACACGTCACCGAGGCGCGAGACCGCCTCCGCTCGGCCCTGTTCCAGCACCGTCGCTTGCGCTGGGTCCGACCGCAGAACCACCGCGAGCGTCGCGGCGGCCGCCGCGGGGAAGTCCGACGCTATTCGCTCGTCGACACGCAGAGACTGACTTCCGGGCGCTTCGAAACCGCCACTCGTCAAGTGCGCGTTCTGATTCGCGGCGCCCGCGGCCGCCAGCGCCATCAGGATCACCCAAACGGCAACCGTGGACCACGCATGCCGCTCCACAAAGGACCGTAAGCGATCCAGCACCACGTCAACCCTGTTCACAGACCAACCGCCTCCCTGACACGCGTAATCGCGTCGTCGGTATCTTTGAACTCGACAGCCTGCCAACCGTTGTCGACGGCACCGCGGCAATTGACCGCGAGGTCATCGATCAGCACACACGATGTGGCAGGTACCGATGCTTTCACAGCGCAGAGTTCGTAGATATCGCGATCAGGTTTTCGGCACCCGACTTCGTAGGAGAGAATGACTTCGTCGAACAGCTCGGGTTCGACGATCGCGCGCCAGTACGGATCGAAGTCCGGCGGCATGTTCGACACCATGCCGACGAAAACGCCCTCGGCACGCAGTGTCCGCACGAAATCGATCATGGCCGTGTTCGGCGGACGCTCGGCGAACCAGAGCTCGGCGAACCGCGACAGATCGACATTCGTTGCGAAATCACGCGCCAGCACCGACTCCATCTCGCGCACCCACTGGATACCGCTGAGCAACGGAGTATCCAGGGGCAGCATGATGTCATCGGTACCGAACTCGCGGGCAACCGCGAGCATCGACGCCATCAGAAATTCAGGGCGCACACGGATTTTGGCACAGAAGGTAGTGAACGTGTCGGTGACAGGGGCGGTGAGCACCCCCGCGAAATCACACCAGACCGCCGGTCTCGCAGGCACGCCGATACTCATCGAAGCCGGCCTATCTTCCGGCCAGCCGGGCTACCACGGGGGCGAACGCGCGCGCCGCGCCATCGGAGATCACCCAGTAGGTGAATCCCCAGCGTTCGCGATGCTCGAGCAGTTGGTCGCAGATCTCATCGACACTTCCCACCAGCGCCATCGGCGTGGCGCCGAACTCGTCCTCGGTCATCCCGATGGCCTTGGCGTAGGTCCGCACGGAGGCCTCGCGATCGGTGGTGATCCGGCACGTCACCACCAGGCATTGGAGCTCGATGTCGCCCCACCGATCCCCGGCCGCGTCCCGGATCCAGCCGATGCGCTCGTCGAACGCATCGTCGACCGCGGCCCGGCCCGCACCGGAATCCATTCGGCCCGAGGACATCTTGGGGTTGACGCCGACGATGTCGGCCTCGCGGGCAGCGAGGGTCAGCATCCGCTTTCCACCACCACCTATCAGGATCGGCGGGTGTGGCAACGAAACCGGTTGCGGGTGACCGTAATTCGTGTTCACCGCGTAGTGCGAGCCGGTGCGCCGGACCGAGGCGGTTGCCCAGATATCCTTCAAGACGGCCAAGCTCTCGCCCAGTCGATCGATTCGCTCGGCCGCGGGATCGAACGTCAATCCGGCAGCGCGGTAGTCCATTTCACGCCACCCCGCACCGATGCCGAACTCGACGCGACCGCCGGACACCACGTCCAGGGTCGCGATCTCCTTGGCGAGCACAACGGGATTGCGGTAGTCGTTCGCGAGTACCAGGGTTCCGACCGTCAAACGCTCGGTCGCCTCGGCCGCGACCGTCATCGAAACCAGCGGGCCCCACTGGGTATCGAGGTGATCCGGTATCAGCAGGCTCGAGTAGCCGAGCGCCTCGGCCTCGCGGGCCTTGTCCCGCCACGCGCCGGCGGTGTACGCCCCACTCGCCTGCACGCCGAACCGAAAGGTTCTGCTCAAGATTCCCCCTCACCGAGTCGCGGCGACCAGTGGCGCCGTCGAACCGAGAACCTGATCCAGAACGCTGCTCAATTCTTCAGCCTTCGACAGGCTTCGCCGAGCGGCGAGTCGTCCGTCCGGGCGCACCAGCAGGACGGATGGCCGGCCGACAGCCAACTCGGCGTGCACGACGCCGTCGGCGTCCACGTGCTGCTCGATGCCGTCGAGGGACAGCGCGATCGCTTCTCGGCCGAGTACGACGGGAGACACCAAACCTCGGTGCCGAGCTTCGAAATGCTTTGCGATGCCCTCGATCTCGGAAGAATCCGTCGGCCTCGCCCCGACGACAAGCGCCGTGAATCGGCCCGGCTGCAGGAGATCGTGCACCCGAACGGTCGCCGAGATCGCTACATCGGGCACGCGACGCCCGGCCTGTGCGGACGCAGCCTGGTCGGCGCCGGGCAGCGCTTCGGCTGGATAACCGATCGAGAGCTGCGTCAATGTCGGTATGAGAAGGCGGTCCAGCAGGCCGGTGACGGTGCCGAGACCCAGCAACGCGTCACGGAGGTACCGCACGACACGCGGCCGGATGGTGGCCAACCTCGTCTGGGAGGTGGCGGCCCGCATCGCGAGGGACGCCCCGTGCAATCGTTCCTTCTCGTAGCTGTCCAGCAGGGACTCGCCGGCGACGCCGCGGCAGACCAAGGCGAGTTTCCACGCCAAATTGCAGGAGTCCTGAATGCCGCCATTCATGCCCTGCCCGCCGAGCGGGCCGTAGCTGTGCGCGGCGTCGCCGACGATCAGACACCGGCCCGACCGGTACCGCGACGCTATCCCGGTACGCACCTTGACCGTGGCGACGCCCCAACCGGCATCGCGTAGCTCCCGCACGCGAATCCCCGAGCCGGTTCGACGATCGAACAGTTCCTGGACATATTCCAAGGTCGTCGCGCGCCCCTGCGCGCCGTGCACCGTCGCCGCCAATCGGAACGAGCCGTCCGGAAGCGGCGCTATGAGAGCCATTCCGTCGGGGTGGAAGTAGTAGTGGCCTGCGTCGGTCGACGAGCGCTCACCGAACACATCGACGATCATGAACGTCTCGGGTGCTTCCTGGGTATCGAACGGGATCCCGGCGAATTTCCGCACAGCGCTGTGCGATCCGTCGGCCCCGACCACCCAGCCCGCCGTCACCGGCTCCTCGGACGCACCGTCGGCGGCGGCCACCGTCGCGATGACGCTGTCGGTGCGAATGTCGAGCCCTACCAACTCGACACCCCGCTCGACGGTGCCACCGAGCTCGGTCAACCGGCGCTCGAGCACCTCCTCGGTCGCCGATTGCGGGACCGACAGCATGAACGGAAAACGACAGTGCCGCACGGTCTCCGCCGAGATCTTGGCGGTTTGCCGGGCGCCGGAGTGGAAGTGGGCATGCCCGCAACGCACGCCGCGCTCCACCAACTGCTCCGCGGCGCCGAAGTGGTGCAGCACCTCCAGCGCACGGGCGGAGATGCCGATCGCGCGGGAGGCCTTCGTCGAACTCATCGATTTGTCGATTATTCGAAACGAAATCCCCTGGGAGATCAGCTCGCAGGCGAGCGTGAGCCCGGACGGGCCCGCCCCTACGATCAGCACATCGACCCGCTCGTTCATGACCGTTCTCCGTTCGCGGCTCGGCCGGCATCCGACCTGAACTCCAGTTCCATTGCGACAGCGCCGATGTGCTTGCCCCACTGCACCACCGTGGCGTCGACCTGATACGTCTGCGCCGCGCCGAGCGCCTTGACCGTCAATTCCAGCTCGGTGGGCACGTCGAGCTCGGCGAACCCGTCGAACGCCGCGCGGCCGCGGGTCACCATCGGCACACCGCCTGCCCCGTCGGTACTCCTGGCACATACGCTCCAGGTAGCCGCTTGGCGTACCGCCTCCGTGATCAGCTGTCCCGGAACATGATCCAGCGGATGATCGAAGAACGCCGCGTCCGCCGGGTCCACGAGCACCGAAATACGGTCTATCCCAGCGGGTTCGGCGACAGCCCGGATCGCTACGTGCCGCGGCGAATCCCGTCCGACCAGCTCGGGTGCGGGAACCTCCCCCGCCGGCGCCGTGACCGCATGCTCCCCACGCTCGCCGAGCTGAGCTCGCGCCATGGCCCGCACGAGGGCGAAGTCGGACGCCGCCGCGAACATCAGCGACCCCGACATGGTCATGGCCGGTGCGTCACCGATCAGCAGCACGGTCTCGAAGGTCAGTCCGGTTGGCCCGTCGACCGCGTGCTGCGGCGTCAACGCGAACAGCAGAACCCCTTCCAGCGGGTTTCGCCGATCATCACGGAACGCGTCGGGACTCAGCACCGCCAGGTCGAAAGACCGTGCCACCATGACGGTTTCGGGCGCGATCTCGAAGAAGTCATGCCCGGACATGATCGCCGCCTGACGGACGGCTTCGGCAGCCATCAAGGTGTCGTGATATTCGTAATGCCCGTCCGACCAGAGCGAATGCGCCCGTGGCAGCTGGACGGCGATCACGAACAGCTCGGGCGCGATGCGAGCGCGGTCGCACACGAACACTTCCGATACCGATCGGCGGTGCGTCAGTTCCCGGGGAACAGTCTGCCGATGATCGACCAGCTTCCGCAGCTCGGCAACGCCTCGATCCGCCGTGACGAACCTATCGAGGACTCGATGCTCGAGTCTTGTCGAAACCATGCTTTCCCCGTTTCTCACCTCACCGCCGACCGCCCGCACGTCCGTCAGGCCGAAGTCGCCTCGGCCGCAGTGGCTTCCGTGTCCGCGGCGGCGATGCCGAGCAGGATCTCCGCCACCAGGTCCGGGCGTTCGAGGTGGGCGAAGTGATTGGTCGGCACCTCGTGGACTGTGCCGGTACGGGCGGCGTGCGCGCGCTGCGCCGAAACCGGCACATCGGCGTCGAACTGCGTGATGATGTAGCTGGAGGCGACGGTGCGCCAGGCCTCGCCGCTCGCGATATCGGTGAAGGACGCGACCGACTGGCGGGTCAGCCTGCTCACCGCCTCCTCGGTCATCTCCGGGGTCGGCAGGCTCTCCAGCACGCGGCTCTTGAAGTGCTGCGGACCTTCGCTGACCGTGCCGTCCTCCCGGATGTCGAGCTCCGGGACCTGATCCTCGGGAATGAACCCGCAGTCCACGACCGAAGTGCCCTCGGGCACCACCGCGCTGATGTAGACGAGATGCCGCACGCTCGGCTGGTCGACCGCGGCAGCCGAGATGACCGCCCCGCCGTAGGAATGCCCGACGAGGATCACCGGCGTATCGACCTCCGCGATGACCTTGCGGACCGCATCGACATCGTCGGCGAGCGTCCCGAGTGGGCCCGCGGGACCGCAACTCGGCAAATCGACTGCGCGGCTTTCGATCCCGTGCGCGCGAAGCTTCTCCGCGACGAAACTCCACCACCACGTGCTGTCGGAGATGAAGGCACCGTGGACGTAGACAACCACTGGTTTCATGGTGTTTCAAACCTTTCTGCTGTGTCGACGTCACGGCCGACGCCGAATTCGCCTCGCCGGGAGCGACTCCCGACGAGAAGTGCTATGGGAGGGCAGGCCAGCAGTCCTGGACCCGCATTTCCAGGTCGTGCATCCTGGCCTTCAGCCAAGCGAGTGGCTCGGCGGGGTACACACGATGTTGCGGCCCGACGAACATCAGGTCTGTGTAGGTGGTCTCGCGATCGAGAACCAGATCTCGCATCACCTTTCCGACCGTGTTGGTGAAGGCCACCCCGTTGCCGCAGTAGCCGTGCGCGTACAGCGCCCCGTTGCGCAGACGACCCACGTGCGGCACCAAGTCCGGGGTCATGTCGATACATCCTCCGTACGCGTGGGTGACCCGCAGATCACGCAGCGTCGGAAAGTACTTGCCGAGCAACCCGGTCAGGTATCGCCGCGGACGGCGAGCGCGCAGATGCGTGTCCGCCATGTCCCGGCCGTAGTGATACGGAACCGGACCGCCGCCGACCAGCAGCCGGTTCTGTGCGGTGAGCCGCGCGAAGGCGATCAGGTTGCGCGCTTCCACGAAGCCCTCCCGACCCGGCCACTGCAGGCTCGCCAACTGCGTCGGCGTCAACGGCTCGGTAACGATGGCGTAGCTCCACATCGGCCGCACCATCGCTCGCAATTCAGGGAACTGATGCTGGTAGGCGTTGGTCGCGTATACGACACGACCGGCCGATACCGCTCCCAGCGGGGTATGCACGCGAAAGCCCGCGGGTCGCTTCGCCACGCTGGTCGCCGGAGACCGCTCGAAGATCTCGACCCCTTGGGTTCGTACGACCCGGCTCAGGCCGCGCACCAGGCGATGCGGGTTCACCATCGCCCCACCGACTTCGAAACCACCCAGCAGCGCGGGGCTGTCGACGCGAGCCCGAATCCCGCGCGCGTCCAACAGTTCGGGCAGGGAGTCAGCACCCAGACGATCGATCAGGCCCAGGTCGCGTTCCAACATGCGCAGTTGTCGCGCGTTCGTCGCGACGTTGAGATACCCGGTCGGCTCGATCTGCGCGTCGATCCCGTGTTTGGCCGCGAACCGCTGCACCTCGAGGATCGACTTCCCCACCACTGTGTAGGCGAGCTTCGCGCGATCGGACCCGTAGGCCTCGAGCAGACTCGTCAGGTTGTGCCCGATCGTCGGCGTCATGAACCCGTCACCATGACCGGATGCTCCCGAACCCGCGTAGTCGGACTCGAGGACGACGATCCGGAGTCCGGGTTCGGCCTTCTTCAGATAGTGGGCCGTCCACAACCCGGTGTAGCCACCGCCGATGATGCAGACGTCCGCGGCGTGCTCGCCGGACAGCGACGGACCGTAGAAGACCTCCTCGGTCTCGCGCCAGAAGACACCGTAGGTGATTCCCCGCTGGCCAACGGCCGCTCGGGTCGGTACTGAAGCAACCACCGGACTCCGTTACCTTTTCTCGAAAATGATTCGCGCCAAACCGATGTGGCGATCCGAGAAGGCCTCGCTCGACGCGGTCAGGTAGCGCTGATAGTCGGCGACCGCGTCGTCGCCGACCAGGGCCCGCGCCTCGGCGGCGCGCGCGTCCATCCGCGCACGCCAGGCCGCGCAGGTGCGGGCATAGTCATCGGCGTCGTTGGTCACCGTGATGACATCGAACAGTCGTTCCGAGGCCTCGAAGATCTCCGAGAGCCAGGGCAACTCCGATTCGGTGAAGATCCGGTCGATGATGAAAAGCAGGTCACGCACCGTCTGGCGCGACATCTTCGTGTTGTTGCCCTTGACGATTGTCTGCAGTGCCAGCCTGCCGCCCGTCGGCAGCCATTCCTGGCACCTGGCGAAGAACGTGCGGTAGGCCGCGATACGTTCGGCGCGCGACATCCCGTACTCGGCGAAGTGCTCGAAGGCGCCGATCGATATGATGGCGTCGTACGGTTCGTCCGGCTGGTGCTCGATCCAGTTCTCCAGCCGCGCTTCGACCCCGGGCTCCGATCCCGCCGAAATGTGCTCGTACTGCGCCCGACTGAGCGTGAGGCCGACCGCCTGTTCGACACCGTAGACACCGGCCAGTCGACGCAGCAGCGCGCCCCACCCGCAACCGACGTCGAGCACCCGCTTGACCCCCGATGCCCGCGCGCCCGCGATCAAGTAGTCGAGCTTCGCCAGCTGAGCCTGTTCCAGCGTGTCCTGCTCGGACCACATTGCGCACGAGTAGATCTGGTTCTTGTCGAGCCAGAGCGCGTAGAAATCGTTGCCGAGGTCGTAGTGGCGCTGGATCGCGGCGGTCGAAGCGCCGTCGTATTCAGTCAACGGTCGCCTCCGCCCGCGTCGACGCGACGATGCCGTTGAGCCGCTGCATGCGCGTCGCCAAGGTCATCCGGCCTTCGAGCTGGAAAGCACCCGGACGCCTGCCGTCGACATCATCGAAGGAGTAGGCCTGCGCCAGGTCACCGACCGCGAGCTTCTGGCCCGACCAGCGATGCCGCTCCGGATCCCCCAGCAACGAGGCCACCGCCCTGCCCACATACTCCGGGGAATGCGCCACGGCCGCGGGGCCGGCGCCCAGCGCCTGCCACGCCGCGTCGACCCGTTCGGTGCGAACCAGGCCGGGGTGCAGCGACACCGCGGTGATCGAGGTCTTTCGCAGGTCGTAGGCCATGCCGACCACCATTCGATCCGAGCTCGTCTTCGAGATGTCGTAGGCGACTTGGCCGAGGTAGGTATCACCATTGGTGAACGACATGTTGGCGATCAGTCCCGTGCCGGCCGCCTGCATGAGCGGGACGGCCAACCGAGCCGCGTAGTACTGACCGCGCAGCGACTTCTCGAACAGATCCCACCGCCACATCGGCTGCTGCCAGAACGGCGCGTCGAACTTCGCCTCCGTACCGCGCTCATAGCCCGCCCAGGCGTTGTTCACCAGAACATCAAGGCGCCCTTGCTCTTTCCCGATGGATCGGAAAACGCCTGCGGTCGCGTCGTCGTCGAAATGATCACAGACGAGCGCGATGCCGCGGCCACCACGTCGGGAGACCTCGGTCGCGGTCTCGGCCACCGTCCCCGGCAGTTCTTCGGTCGCGCTTCCGGCCCGGCTGCGACCTGTCACGTATACCGTCGCACCGGCCTCGCCGAGGGCCAGCGCGACGCCACGCCCGACCCCTCGGCTCGCGCCCGTGACCAATGCGATCGTGCCGCGCAGATCCGGCGGCGCCCAGCCGACATAGTGAAAACTCACACGAACTCCTCGGTTGTCCGGCGCGACGACGCACGCTCTCCGGCCCAGAACTCCAAGCTCTTCCGATACGCCTCGGCCACCGACACCGCGGGAAGTCCGTAGCGGCTGGTCAGCTCGGGCAGGGAACTCGGCAGCACACCACCGCACGCACGCGTGACCTCACTGACATCGATCAGCACCTTGATGAACGCCTTCGACGTCGCCGAAACCCGGCTCCAGGCAGCGGCATCGATGGCGCCGGGATCGAGCACCGGCGGCGCGGAGATGGGTTTGCCGCGCGAACTCGCGTGGGCCAGCACGACATTCAGGGCATCGTCGACCTTCAGCGCGTCTTGCCCGCTGGTCAGCCAGTAGATTCGTCCGAGGTCATCAGCCTCGACCGCACGTGCGATCGCCATAGCGGTGGTATCCAGTGCGAGCAGATCGATCGGGTTGCCCGCGTGCAGCGGGAAGAACGGCGCTTTTCCCCGGCAGATCCATTGCGACATCATCTGAACGATCTGCGGCCGGAAACTGGCCCCGGTCCGCGAGTCACCCACCAGGTTGGTCGGGCGGTACACCGAATACCGAACACCGCTGTCCGCCAGTACTTGTTCGGCGCGCAGCTTCGACGCGATGTAGGGACGAACGACGTTGCCATCCGAGAGTTCGCTCACCCGACCGAGTTCGATCGCCCGGACGAAGCACGTGCCGACGTAGTGCACCGGCGCATCGACGGCCTGCGCGAGCTCGGCGACATGAGCGGTGCCATCGATATTGATCCGCCGGTAGCGCTCGTCGGGCTGACCCCATTCGGTGAGCGCCGCCGAGTGCACGATGACGTCGACCGTCTTGGCCAGGGCAGACCAGCTTTCGGCGTCGAGCCCGAACCGTGGGCGCGAGATATCGCCCAGCACAACCTCTTCCGCGCTACCCGCGGTCGGGTCCGAGTGCGCCAAGCCGATCACCCGATGATCCCGCAGCTCCGAGGCGATCGCGCGACCGACAACCCCGGACGCACCCGTGAGCAGCACTGTTCTTCGTTGTCCGGACACGGTCACCATCCGCCTTTCGACATGCTGACGACCGCCCACGGGTCGAGCTCGCCGCCCTCGAGCAGTTGACGGCACCGATAGCGCTGGATCTTGCCGCTCGGCGTCTTGGGCAGGGCGCCACGTGCGAGGAACAAGCATTCGTCCACTGCGACAGCGGCTTTCGACATCGCGGCCGAGGCGGCCTGATCCGCGATCTCACGATGGCCGGTGGTGTCGGCGTCCAACTCCAGCAGCAGCGTCAGCGCCGCACGGTCGCCGATCGTCCGGTCCACCAGCGTCGAACAGCCACGTCGGACTCCCTCGACCTGCTCGATCGCCTCCTCGACGCCGCGCGCGTAGACCTTCCGGCCCGCGATATTGATCATGTCGTCGCTACGACCGACCAGATAGAGGTTGTCCTCGACCACGAATCCGAGGTCACTGGTGAGCAATTCACCGTCACGGAAGTGGGCGTCGGTCAGCTCCGGGGAGTTCCAGTACCCCGACCCGAGACTCGGGGACTGGATGCGGATTCGGCCGATCCGGTCCGCCCCCTGCACAGTGACACCGACGCCGTGCAGCGGTCGGCCCGCGCTGACAATGCTGGTCGCCGACTCGTGATCGCTGTCGACCGGCCGCAGTTCGCCTCTGGCCAGCTCGACCGCGTCCACCGTCATCCGTCGCGGCGGTTCGTCCGGTCGAGCAGCGGTGACCGCGAGGGTGGCCTCGGCCATTCCGTAGGCCGGCATGAACATTCGGGGTGTCAGCCCGAACCCGCCCAGCACTTCCGTCGCGAATGCCAATGTCTGCCATTCGATTCGCTCGGCCCCGATGATGCACGTGCGCATGTCGATGGCACCGCGCGGACGTGCACCACGCCGAAATCCTCTGGCGGACAAGTAAACACCCGTGTTGGTACCGGCGGTGATGGTGCCGCCGTACTCCGCGATGTCGCCGAACCAGGTGCGCGGTGACATCGAGAACCGCTCGGGCGTCGACAAGTACAGGTCATTGTCGCTCTGCCACGAGGACAGCAATGTTCCGAACATTCCCATGTCATGGGACAGGGGCAACCAGGATGACACCACATCGCCGCCGAAGCGGACACCGATCCACGACAGCAACATGTCGATGTGCCGAGCGATCGCCCCGGCCGTCAGGACGCAGCCTTTGGGCACTCCGGTACTGCCCGACGAATACTGGATATAGGCGACGTCCGCATCGCCGGGCGGGCACTCGTCCACCACGCCCGAGCCGAGCAGATCCTGCCAACTACATAGCTGGTACCTGGCCGTGAACCACTCGGGCAAGGTGGTGAGCAGCCCCGCGTCCAGGACCACCAGCTGGGGATCCAGCTGTTCGCACATCACCCCGAGGGACGCGAGATACTCCTCGAATCCCATGCCACGGGACGGCACCGGCAACGAAGCCACGGCGCCACCGGCAAGCCATATACCGAGCACCCCGGACACCACGTCCGAGCCGTTGGTCAGCACCGAAGCGACGCGGGTCCCCGGCGCGACACCACGCCGGCGCAGTCCCGCGGTCATGTGCCGCGCGCGCTGGGCAACCTCTGCCCACGGGATGCGCACGTATCCTTCGTTCTCCCAGGCCATCAGCGAGTGCGTCCGGGGACGAGACTGCCCGAGCAGTCCTTGCCACAGGCCGTTCGCGCTGGTGTCGCTACTCCACATCGACGATTCCCACCGTGTTCGTGGCCGATTCGGCGAGCGGCTTGGCCGGCGTCGAGCGCGCGAACCGGCCGCCGCCGGTCGGCGCCCACACGGCTTGACGCTGACTCTGCCGAGCTCGGTCGATTCGGATGACGTCGTGCACCAGGTGGAGCTGCTCGAGTACCTTGATCACGATCGCGCTGATGTCCAGTTCGTACCAGCGCAACCCGTGGCGCGCCGAGCGTGGGAACGCGTGGTGGTTGTTGTGCCAGCTCTCCCCGAAGGACAGGACGGCGAGCCAGCCGTTATTGCGCGATTCATCGGGTGTGGAGAAGCGGCGCGACCCGAAGACATGGCCGATCGAGTTCACCGCGTACGTCGCGTGGTTACCGACGAAGATCCGGACCAACCCACCCCAGAGCATGCCGGTGAGGAACGACGCCGGTGTGTGCCCGACAGCAAGGCCGATGAAACCGGGCAGCACGATGCCGAGCAGGACGAGCCAGGCGAAGTTGTTGGAGGCCCATCGAATGTCCTTGTCCCGGGCCAGGTCCGGGCAGTATCGCACGGGGTCCGAGGTCAGCTCCTTGTCGAACAGCCAGCCGAGATGCGCGTGCCACAGGCCCTTGAGACCGGCCTTGGTGCCCGGTTCCAGGTCGAGATAGGGGCTGTGCGGATCACCGGCCTTATCGGCTACTCGGTGATGACGGCGATGATGGGCCGTCCAGATCAGCGCCGGGCCTTGCGCCCCGATCGAGCCGGCGACGGCGAAGAAGATGCGTAAAGGCCTGCTCGTCTTGAAGGCGCGATGCGCGAACAGCCGGTGGTAGCCCGTCGAAACGCCCAGTCCCGCAACGATATACATCGCGACGAACGCGACGAGGTCCGACAGATGGAAGTACCTGTTCCACAGCAAGATCATCGCCGCGAAAACACCGAGCAAGGGCACGATCGATATCAGAAGAATGAATACATGGTGACGACGGCCGTCCATCTCGATCCTTCGGCTCTCATCAATTTCGACTTGTGTTCGTGGTCGCTACAGACTCGCGGCGATCGCGGAGTTGGCAACCGCGATCACGTCACCGACGGTCTTGGCGCTGGCAGCCTTCGCCGGGTCGAACTCGACCTCGTACTCCTCCTCCAGCGTGAAGACGATGTCGGCGAACTGCAGGCTGGACAAACCGATATCGGCGATCACGGTATCCTCGGTCAGTGGAATTTCATCCTGACGGCCACGCAGTTGTTTGCGAATAAGAATGACGAGTTCTTCGAGCTCGATCATTTGATTGCCGCCCCCTCGATGTGGTGCCGATGTTCGGATCAACAATGCGCCCGGAGGCCCCGGGCGATGGCACGTCGGCCGTTCGACAATTCATTCGCGCCGACGATGTTGTATTCGACTACAACATGACCTCGGCACCGGCGCAACCGGATGGCCGCTTGCGGCCAATGCGCCAATGAGGCTTGCCCCCGCACGTCGAACATGACCGGGAGGCAAGAATCGACGTCTCCCATTCGATGGACACTTCCCGCGAACAGGAGCTGAAATTATACACGACGAATCTCGAGAATTGGTATGACGCAAACCCCCCAAGATTGACTGCAAGCAAAAAGGGTTACCAGCGGATTGCCCGTATTCCGCAGAGCCGGTCGAATGGAGAGTTCAGCTGTAAAGCTGCAGGTTTGCTCCAATGCGGGTTGCGAACGCCCGGAATCGCAAATAACATCGGGTCGGCAGCACGTTCGACCGGGGGTCTGCCAGCCGCCTTGGAGCACGGACAGACAGGTGGCTATTCAGAACTAGTCATGAGGGGGTGCATGGTGGTTCGAGATACACCGCCGAGTGCACGCGAGCTCGTGCTCATTCGACTGCTTTGTGAGGGACACACCGACGAAGCCGCAGCTCGTCGGATGAATTTATCGGTGCGCACGGTTCGACGTTTGACACACCAACTCATGGGGCATCTCGGAGCGCGCAGCAGATTCGAAGCCGGCGTCATCGCGGCCCGAATGGGACTCATCTGACCGAGCTGCCGGAGCCCGGGGTCGTGGTCATCCCCGACGCTGCGAATCTCCTGGCGTCGAGCCCGCTGTTCCGGCCTCCGCGAAGCAGCCCGCATCGCACCGACCGAGCGGGCTGCGGCGAACAGACTTCCACATCTCCCGACGACGAATTATCGGCGTCGGGAGATCGCGGGCGGCCGATCTCCTAGCTATCGAACAGCGGTGCGGGCCTGCCATCCCGCGATGATCATGATGACGGAACCGATCGTCGCCGCCGTCAGCGACAGCCACATGACGACCGTTGTGCCGCTGTTCCACCACGGCATACTGAACGGCCCCCAGTCCGGGAGCAGATGGACGGCGAATAGCCCGGCCAGCGTGACACCGCCGAGGAACACCTCGGCCTGGGCCGCGAGTCGATGGCCGCGGCGGACCGCCACGACCAGCAGGACGAACAGCAGCCAGGCAAGTGATCCCGCGATAATCGTCGGCATCGGCGTCATGTGCATCAGGCTCACGCAGTGCACGACCGAATGCGTGCCATAGCCGAACAGATATCCGAGAATGCCGATGAACAGCAACCGCTTTCGGCGCTCGCCGACCGTTGCCGATTCATTCGTATGGGATGACACCGCTTCCATCATGACCTCGTGGCGCCTAGGAACTCGCTGATGGCCTCGGTGAGCCGCTCCGGCTGATCCTCGGCCAGCAGCGTGTAGCTGTCCTCGATCTCCACCAGCCGGGCGTCGGGATAGAGTTCGGCGAGGCGACGGCCGTATGCGATCGGCATCATCTTGTCCTCGACCGCCCAGGCGATCAGCACCGGCCCGGTGAAGGCCGCGTTGCGCTGAGCGATCTCGAGCAGCGTGGCGCGCGGCGGCACCGTGGTCAGATACTTGGTCAGGTCCCGCCGGATATCGCGATCGACCGTCGCCGGCCGGAACCAGCCGTCGATCACCTCCCTCGGCACCGGACGCTTGCTCATCCACCCCCAGGTGGCGGGTCCGCGCCGTCCCAGCGGGCTATTGAGCAGCGCCATCGCGGTACGCAACCCGCCGGGCACCTTCGCGGCCGCGACGATGAGGCGTGCGGGCTTGGGCGGATAGTTGTCGAACGCTTCGCACGAGGTCAGCACGAGCCGGCCGACGCGGTCGCTGCCCCGCGTGCCGAGCAGCAGCTGCGCACCGCCCCAATCGTTTTGGACCAGCGTGACATTCCGCAGATCGAGTGCGTCGAGGAAGTCCCCGACCAACCCGGCCATACCGAGGAAGGACAAATCCGCGTCCTTGTTCATGGGTTTGCGATGTCCGCCGAGCGGCCACGTCGGGACGATACATCGGTATTCGGTGCGCAGCTTGCCCACCACATGCCGCCAACCCGAACCGTCCATCAGCAGTCCGTGAATGAACACCAGCACCGGTCCGTCGCCACCGGTGTCCTCGTATTCGATGGTGCCCGCTGGAAGTTGCACTTCGAACATTTTCATTGCCTCCTGTGTTCATTCCTCGGGCGGACCGAATTCGGCCCGCCGGGGCCGGTACCACTCGTGCGGCCGGGTCCTTTACGCACCGCGCACGCGGCCGCGTCCACGTTCGCGGCCGGAGTTGAGCAATGATCGTCATCCACGGCGGCGATGTCCTCGGTGATCTTCCCCGTGCGGCCACGGATTCGCGGAATCCGAGCACGCGATGTCATCGGCTTCGAGGAGCAGGGCCGACGCCGCCGATACCACCGTATCGGATTCCTTCCAGTGCCCGCACCATCCGGCAGCACCTGCGTGCCGTGCTCGTCAATCGAACTCATCAAGACCTGACACTCCCCGTCCGACGCAGGCCGACACGCTGCGCACGCGGCACCCCACCCCTCGTCTGAACTCGAATACTATTTCAGGAGAGAAGAATCCACACGTTATTCTCGTCTTGGACATCAACTTTTCTGTCCCGTGCCGCCACTCACCTGGTGTTCAGCACATTGCCGACAGCCGTCACCGGCGTGCCCGCGAGGCGGCGACCGACCAGCGGATCGCGTTTGATCGCGTATCGCCGCCGCGGTGGTCCCATTGTCGACGCGGTGGATGTGACGACCGCCAGACGCGGTTATGGTCGCGCCCGGTCGATCTCAGCCGACCGGCCGCTCGTCGGGCCACCCCAAGCCCGCCTTGATTACCGGACGGGTCCTGGCCGCGGTGTGGGCGACGACCGCGGTCACCATCTCGGCGGGAGGCATTAGTCATAGCCTTTCACGAAGCTGATTCCGGGGACGCATCCGCATCCTGAGCCCAGCCGGTTTCAGCGTCACGAACTCGTCGACCGAGAGTCGATACTTCGGATCCGGCTCCAAGTCGAATGCGTACAGCACGTGCGCGAGGGTCAGCATGACTTCATGGATCGCGAACTGGCGCCCGATACACGAACGCAATCCGATGCCGAACGGCTTGTACGCCCCCGCCGTGCGCCGCGGGGTAGCGCCCGGGGCGAACCGATCCGGTTCGAACCGATCGGCGTCGGGCCCCCACGCGCGCTTATCACGGTGTACGGCAAGAAGATTCACATACACCCATGCGCCACGACCGATGCGATGCTCCCCCAGGTATGTGTCCTGTTTGGGGCGCCGGAAGTACCCGCCCGCCACCGGCCACAGTCGCAGGATCTCGTCGACAACTCGACGCAGAAACTGCAGCTTCGCCACCTGATCATAGGTGAGCGTCGCGGGGTCGCCTCCGGCGACAGCGTCGATCTCCGCACGCACACGTTCGACTATGTCCGGCCGGTCCCCCAGCGCGTGCAGCGCGAAAGTCAGGGTGTTCGCGCTGGTTTCGTGGCCGGCGATCAGAAAGGTGAGCACCTGGTCTCGCACGACCGTCCGCGACAGCCGTTGCCCGGTGTCCGGGTCCGGCGTATCCCTCATGCGCTGCAACAGATTCGGCGAACCGGCGGGCACCGGCGGACAATCGCCGATCAGGTTGTCGGCGATTCGCTGAAGCTCGGAGACGTTGCGCCGGTGACGCAACAGGGCGATCCGACCGATCGTCGCATCGACGAGCTTCACCGAAACCGGGCGACTGGCGTACCGGAGCACGTCGACCATCAGTTTCACGACCGGCAGACCGTTGCCCGCAGGCGGCTCGTCGAGCCTCGTGAAGCTGTGTCCGAAACCCGCGCGTGCGATGACTTCCAGTGCCATGGAGCTCATTTCGCCCGCAACGTCGACGGGACCACCGCCGTGCTCCCACCTACGTATCAGCTCAGCGACCACCTGCACCATCGTCTCGTGGTATCCGCGCATCGCCTCGCGGCTGAACCCCGGCATGAGGACGCGGTGCGCGGCCCCCCACTGCGGATCCTCGGTCTCCGCAGCGATCAACCCCGTGCGGACCACCTTCCGCAGGCGCCGGATCGGCGGCCCGAACTCCTTCTCCCACAAGGCTTCCGACTGCACATCGTCGGCGAGTTCCGCACTGTTGACGATCACCATCCGCATCGGACCGAAACGCAACTCATAGACGGGACCGAGCTTGTCCGCAAGCTCAGTCATCGACTGAACCGGCTTACCGGGGTTGAGCGACAACACATCACCGAGCACGGGAAGTCTGTTAGGCGGGTACGGAAACTCGTTCACAACGCGACAATTCCCTTCGACGTCCAATCCACCGTAGACGGTCGAGCCCCCACTGGTTAACCCCCGCGGCGGCCGGGTCGAGTGTTTCACCGGTGCAGGTTCCCGACCATCGCGACCTGCTCGGGTTCCGCGCGGGCGATACAACCCTCCGGCCGGACTCCTTCGGCCACACCATTCGGTGATGTGACCCGTCTCGTGGAGTTCAAATCACCTACCGATACAAGAAGAGACTAAACGCCTTGTCTTGCAGGAGATTTCGGCTCTCATGGTGCGTGGAGGGGGGATACGAACACTACGCCCTTCGCTGGCGGATTTCGATAGTACTGGGACCGTAATTGCCCAGTATGTCGCGGCCACCGCAACGGGGAGAAATCGGACACAATGGCACGGTGCGCGTTCAGGATCCAACCTCCGACGAACTGAGGTTCTTCGCCGCGTTGCGAGCACGAGTGCCCGACATCGAGGATTGGTACTACGCGGATGACGACGGCACGCTGTGGGTGATCGCCTCCCTCGACTTCGAAGACGACACCGGCCGCATCCGTGACATCCTGCGTGTCGACTATGACGGCGTATCCCTCCGTGGCGGCTGGAGTCCGACAGACATCCTCGGCGACGACGGTGTTCGGTTCGCCGAAGCGGGCATTGACACCGGCTCGGACGGACTGCGCCGCGATAACATCGCCCCGCTCAGGGCAGCGCAAGTCGCCGCCGAATGGTTCATCGCGGTTCGGGAGCAATATCGGCGGTCTGAGCCGGAATCCCGGTGGCGGTGGCCGCGCAGAAGTCCTGCGGT
>NZ_BAGH01000610.1 GCF_000308715.1 Nocardia tenerifensis NBRC 101015 | reverse complement strand
CTCTACCAGCAGAAGGTGCTCGGCTACACACCGATCCAAGCCGGCCTCACCCAACTGCCACTGGCGATCATGATCACAACAGCCTCCACGATCACACCGAAACTGGCTCGACACCTCAACACCCGCGCCCTGCTGACCACCGCGCTGGCCCTGCTCGCCGCCGGGCTGGCCTGGCTCGCCCGCACCCCCGTCGACGGACGATTCCTCACCGACATCGCCGCCCCCTCACTACTCATCGGCACCGGCCTGGGCATCGCATTCGTATTACTCACCGCACGATCCACCACCGGCGTCCCCGCCGAACACACCGGTCTCGCCGGCGGACTCATCAACACCACCCGCCAAATCGGCGGCGCCCTCGGACTAGCCGGCCTACTCGCCCTCACCACCGCCGCCGGCGACTCCGGCCGCCAACCCCCACCCTCCCACCTGGCCCACGCCTACGGCACCGCGTTCATCGCCGCCGCCGCGATCGCCGCCATCGCGGCCCTGCTGACCGCCGTACTTCGCGACAGACGGTGAACGGTTCCGTCACGCTTTCGGGGGCGGCGCTTCCTTGAAGGACTGCCATCCGGCGCCAACACCACGCGACCCGACGGTGGTAGGAGCCGCACAGCTGGTCGGAGTCAGTCGTGGACGGCTCACGCCCGCTTGGCTTTTCAGAGCCCGCGCAATCGGCGCAAGCGAAATCTGGCGTGCAGCGGCAGAATTGAAGTTGTGCTACGACAACCGCGGCAACATATCGTTCGCCTCTATCCCGAGGTCGGTCGGGCCGGGAGTCTGCAGGCCGCGATGCAAGCCGAGCTCGACCATGCCGGCTATGCGCTGACAGCGTCATTGACCAGCAGTCCCGGCTGGTGGGACTGCGCGACCCGGGTCGGAGACGACCGCAGGCATGTGCAGACCGGCCTGGGCAGCAAAGAACGCTGGTTCATCATGGCGTTCTGGGAACGAGGCGTCATGATGGCAAGCGGAAAAACCGCCGACCTGGCCGCCTCGGCCGGAGCGATCGGCCTCTGGCAGACGGGGTCTCGCCTGCGCGAGCTGCAGACCACATGGCCCTTCGTCCGGTTCGGCGAACTCGCCGAAGCCTACGAACATGGTGACCCCGTCGAAACCAAATGGAAGCTCTACCTGCAGACGCAAGCCCGACACATCGACCACGACTTGATCGAGGCGGCCTACGCCCAACCACGACTACGGATGCTCTTCCCCTTCACCAGCCATGAGTCGCTGCATCTGAGTCGCTGCACCCGATTCCCTTTCACCCACGACCTCCCCGGCATCTTTCCCCTCTCCGACGGAACCTACCGAGTCATCTCGCCCAACCGCGTTCACATCGGCCACACCGACACACCACAAGAGGCCGTCAGCCTTCTGATAGACCACCTCCCCAGCGACTGCGGACCGGCCATCGATGCGACTGCTACGGAACTCGACAGGTCTGATTCCACAGAATGACGCGGTCCTCACTGAATGAGCCGGGACAGTTTGGACGGGACGCCTATCGCGAGGACGAACAGGCACATCAGTGCCAGCCAGCCCGCAGTGCCCAGGGTGAGCACGACGCCGGTCATGAGGATCGGGCCGTAGACCCGGGTGCTGCTGATTCGGCCGAGTCCGAATGCCGAGAGGAACTGGGCGCGTTGTGCCTCTGGCGCGATGGCATAGGACAGGGTCCACGAGGCGTTGACGTGACACAGTTCGGCCAGGGTCAAGAACACGATGGCGATCGTGAACCCGGCGGTCGCCAGCAGCGTCGGCAACCGTGGTGTGGTGACGAAGGCGAGACAGGCGAGGGCGAGGAAGGCAGGGCCCGCGGCGTACAGCCTGATCGCCGAGCGGGGATCGGTGGCCAGTCTGCTGGACGGCAGCTGGAGCAGCACACAGAGCACCGTGTTCACCGCGGTGAGCGGTCCGATGGCGCTGGCCGGGACGGTGGTCTGGCCGGTCAGCCAGAGCGGGAACGCGATGTACATGATCGGCAGCCACAGGGCCAGCAGGCTGTCGTAGCCGGCGAACGCGAGCAGCCGCCGGTCACGCAGCATGCGAAACCCACTGATCGGCCGCGCCGCCGGGACCGGAACGGCGACGGGGGGCAGCCCGGCGATCAGGATCGCGGCCAGCACGAAGGTGCAAGCCGTGAGACCGAGCATCCACTGATACGCGGCCAGGGTGCCGGTGGCCAGCGGGATGGTAGCGGCCAGCCCGCCGATGCTGATCCCCACGTTGAGCGCGGTGCGGTGGACCGCAAGCACTCGGCTCCGCATCTCCGGCGCCACGCGTTCGCCGACCAGTGCCTGGGTGAGCGGTTGCATCGATTGGTCGCCTGTCACCGCCGCGGCGGTGACCAGTAGGAACCCCCACCAGCCGTCTACCAGCAGATAGCCGCACATGGTCGCCGCCCGCCAGAGGTTCAGCACAACCACGGCGCGTCGTACTCCGATCCGGTCGGCCAGCGTGCCCACCGGCACGGCCAGTCCCAGGGCCGCCAGACCCGCGAGCGTGAAGCCGAAGCCGACGGACTGCTCGGACAGCCCGGCGACGCGGACGAAGTACACCGCGGAGGCCGCCAAGAACATGCCGGTGCCGACCCACTCCACCAGCGCGGCGAGCAGCAGCCGTGGCAGATAGCGGGCCGCGACCGATCTCACGGTCATCCGGCGTGACCGGTTCGGACCGGGGCGAGCCTGCTCCGCGGGTCATCCGCGATGGCGGAGAGGACGGTCAGATAAACCTCGGCGAGCGTCCGCACCCGCCCGGCACCCACCAGCCCCTCGGGGTCCTTCCAGAGCACCAGGGTGCCGGAGCTGTCCTCGCGGACATTCACCGTCAGGGTGAATCCGGCGCTGCTTTCTTTCTCCAGCATGCTCAGCACACAATCGCCCAGGTCCAGCCGCTGCACGTCCACACCGGCACGCAGTCCCGCGTGCCAGTACTGAAAGTCTGTCTGCCGAGTACGTTCACCGGCTTCTGGCCCGACGAGCCTCGCCTCCCGCATGATCGACTGGAGCGGAAGCTCACCGTAGCGATAACAGGCCTTGAGTTCCACCCGCAGCCGGGTCACCAGTTCGGCGTAGGTGTCAGTCGCGGTGAGCCGGTGCCGAATGGGCAACGCGTTGACGAAATAGCCGATTGTGTCCCGCAGCCCGGGTTCGGTGCGGCCGTGGAAGGGAAGGGTCACGAGCAGGTCGTCCACGCCGGTACAGCTGCGTAACGTCACCAGGTAACCGGCGAACAAGACGGTGAAGTACGAGACGCCCAGTTCCGTTGCCCGCGAACGTAACCGCTCGATCAGCGCCGCGGGCACGTCGGCCTGATGCGTCAGATAGGTGCCGTCCCCCGTCGGCGCCAGGTACACCGGCGGCATCTCGGTGCCCAGTACCCGCCGCCAATGCGCCCGGGCCGGGTCTCCCTGCGAGGTATCGGCCAGTGCCCGGGACCGCCGGGCGAACTCGACGAGCGGGCCTACTTGATCGGCAGGGGCGAGAGCCTGGCCCATGTACGCCTGCCGGAGCGACTCCAACAGGATCAAGGTCGATGCCCCATCGAACACGATGTGGTGCACGGTCACCAGGAACACCGTGTAGTCCGGGCCACGCAGCACATGCACCCTGGCCAGCGGGCCCTTGGTGAGGTCGAACGGCTGTTGCCATGCCTGCCGCGTGGCCTGAACCCGCTCCAGTTTCGTGACCTCGTCCACGACCGGGATCTCCGGGGCATCCTTCCAGCTGAGCACCGGCCCACCCGGGATTTTCTCGACTCGCCCTCGCAGCTGCGGATAGGCCTCGCCCAGTGCGGTCACCGCGGCGCGGAGCCGAGACATGTCCAGTGTGCCGCGCACCAGCATAGGTCCGGGAATCAGGTGAATGGGCCGCTCCGGCTCGAGCATCCAGGAGACCCACAACGCCTGCTGACCGACGGAGAGCGGAATATGCGAAACGGTGTCCATGTCTCCTCAGCTCGTCCCCAGCCCGACCTCGAATGGGCGCCAGTCGAATTCGATACCGGCGGCCCACAACCTTCCGGCTGTCTCGAGCACCACCGTCCGGTCCGGCGTGCGCTCGAAAGCACCCGGCAACGTGCGTGTCAGGACCGCGTCGGCGGGTAAGCCGGGGTGCGCCAACAGGATTCGGGACAGCGTGCGGCCGGGTCCCAGCTCCAGCACGACGGGTGAGCCGTGCTCCCAGAGCCGGGTGAGGCCATCGGCGAACCGCAGGGGTGCGACGACCTGACTCGCCCAGTAGCCCGGATCGGTGGCCCGATCGTCCGCCAACCAGTCACCGGTCACGGTGGACAGCAACGGAATTCGTGGCCGCTCCCGAGGCACGGCGGCGAACGCCGCCCGCAGCGGTTCGGCGATCGGCGCCATGGCCGGGCTGTGATAGGCGTGCGTGGCGGGCTGCCTGCGGGTGGCGATCCCCGCCGCCGCCAGCGCGTCACCGGTCTGCGCGAGGGTCTCCTCGGTGCCGGCCAGCACGGTCAGTTCCGGACCGTTGATTGCCGCAACGGCGCATCCCCCCAGATACGGGGCGATCGCCTCGACCGGTGCGCCAACCGCGAGCATGCCACCGCGGGGGAGCCGATCGATGAGGCGGGCCCGGGTGACCACCAGCCCCAGCGCGTCCGGCAGCGAGAACACCCCGGCGACGCAGGCCGCCGCCAGCTCGCCGACGCTGTATCCGAGCAGGGCGGACGGGGTCAGGCCCAGCGCTTGCCAGGTCTTGGCCAGGGCGTACTGGACGGCGAACAGCAGCGGCTGGGCCAGCTCGGTGCGGTGGATCGGCTCGGTGTCCGCCTTGCGGTCCAGCAGCGCGGCCAGATCCGACGACCGTCCCGCCGCGTCCGGCGGGTACAGCACCGGACGTAGATCCAGTCCGTGCCCGCGCAACAGAGACAGGCACTCGTCCAGTCCGGCCCGGAATTCGGGGAGCCCGGCGTACAGCCCGGCGGCCAGTCCGGGGTATTGGTCCCCGACCCCGGCGAACAGCCAGGCCATCGGCCGGTCCCGGCGGGCCAGGGCGGTCAGCACCCTGGTGCCGTCGCGCCTGCGTAGCCGGCGCGCCGCCTCGGCCGGGCCGGAGCTGACCAGCACCCGGCGCCACGGATGTGCTTGGGGCCCAGGCCATTCCCCGGTCAGCGTGGCGAATTCGGTCTGGTCCAGGCGGTCGAGCCGATCACACAGCCGGTCGGTGGCCTCCTCCAACCCCGGCCGGGTCGATGCGGAGAGGGTCAGCAGCGATGCCTGCGCGATCATCCGGCGAGTACCTCCGGCCATCCGCGGGGATCGGCACCGTGCTGGCACAGCACGGCGTAGGCCAGGCGTTCCAGCCCGAACCCGGCACACGCGGTGAACGCCGGCGCGCCGTCGGCGCCGGTGATCTCGTAGGCGTCGCCGAAGAATCGCTCATGGAAGTTGAACGAGCACACCGCCAGATCGCGACCCGGTTCGATCGGCAACCGGAACTCGTATTTGAGCCGCAGCACCTGCTGCGCCCATACCCGCTCGACGAGGTCGGCGTCGACGAAGAACGGGTCGCCCGCCACCTCGCATCGTCCGCCGAGCCCCAGCGCCGACACCAGTTCCCGGGACCGGAGCATCAGCCGTTCCCGGCAGTCGAGCACCTCGGCCCTCGAACCGAGGAAGACGATCTCCCGAATCGTGAAGTCCCACAATCGTTCCAGCGATCGCCGGTAGCGGGCCTCGTAGCGGAAGGACTTGCCGCGCGCGGTGATGACCGTCGGCCCCTCGGTCAGCGTGCCCCCGGTCAGCTGGTGGTAGGTGTGGAAGCACATGGTCGGCGGCAGGCAATGATCGAAATCCCCGCTGTACTCCCTGAGATCCGCCGGGAGGTTCTCGCCGGCGCCGAGCCGGTCGCGGAACCGCTGGTAGGTGTCCAGGTCGCCGTGCAAGCGCGAGACGAACATCATCATCTGCGGAAAGGACCGGAAGTACCCCGACCGGGCCATGACCGAGGTGGGGATCAGGGTGGGATACCGGTACTCCCTCGGATCGAACTCCTCGCGCACGAGCCCGGTGATCAACCGGTCGAGCGTGTCCATCAGCGACAACACCGGCTCGCCGAGCGCGATCTGGCCGTCCCCAGCCTCGATCGCGGTGCCACCGGCCAGCAGCTCGTCGAACACATCCCTCGGCGGTGTGGCCGGGCTCATCGACCACAGCACCTGCTGATCGACTCGCCTGCGGGCCAGCACATCGCTCTGCACCAGCCGGGCGAACTTGACCTCGAGGCCGGTGCGATCGGCGTCGCCGTCCAGCACCAGGTCGACGGCGTGGACACACTCGTCCGACCAGACCAGGGTGAAGTCCAGGATCGTCTCGGACACGAAGAACACCCGGGTGGCCAGGTATTCGACCCGATCGGCGGGAACCGGCGGATCCAGCTCGACCCGCAGCGTGTCGGTCACTGATGTCATCCGGCCAGCCCTCCCCGCACCCCGAGCAACTCGGCCAGCACACCTCGCTGCACGGAGGAGGAACCGGCGTAGATCGGCCCGCCGAGCGCGTCCCGCAGTTCCCGTTCGATACCGAAATCGTCCAGGTAGCCGCGGGCGCCGTGGATCTCCATCGCCGCCATCGCCGTCTGTACCAGGCTCTCGCTGACAAAAATCTTGGCTATCGTCGCGTCCTCCAGCGCGAACCGGCCCTGCGATTTGAGCCAGCCGACCCGATAGAGGATCAGCCTCGAAAGCTCGAGCCGGATCTTCATGTCGGCGATCTTGTGGGAGATCCCTTGGAAGGCGCCGATCGGCCTGCCGAACTGTTCCCTGGACCGAGCGTGCTCGATCGAACGGTCCAGCAGCCGTTGCATGGCGCCGGCCTGGGCGGCGAACATGAAGGAGCGTTCCCACTCGATGGTGCCGGTGAAGATCGGGTAACCGGCGCCCTCCGTGCCGATCAGATCCGCCACCGGCACCCGGCAGTCGACGAACTCGATCTCGCCCATCTCCGTGCCCCGCAAACCCATCTTGCCGAATCGCCTGCTCTTGCGGACCCCGGGCAGATCGGCGGGAACCAGGAACGCGGACAGCCGGTTCGGAGATCGGCCGGCCCCACCAGTGCGGGCGAACACCACGTACAGGCCGGCCGTCGGGCCGTTGCTGACGAACCACTTGGTGCCGTTGAGGATGTAGTGCTCGCCATCGCGCACCGCGGTGGTCCGCATGCTCAGCACATCCGAGCCGGCCTCCGGCTCGGACAACGCGTGCGCGCCGACAAGGGCGCCCGAGCAGAGCCGAGGCAGGTAACGTTCCTTCTGCTGCCGGCTGCCGTGTTCCAGCAGGTAGATCACGCAACCCCAGAGATGGTTGTTGATCGCGAATACCAGTCCGTTGTCCGGGCAGCCGTAGCCTAGGGCTTCCAGGGCGATCATCACGCTCAGCGGGTCGAGGCCGCTGCCGCCATATTCCGCGGGCACCGGCCAGCCCAGCACGCCGAACTCGGCACACCGTTTCCAGTCCTGCCATGCCAATGTGCCCGTGCGATCGGACTCGGCGAGCTCTCCGCCCAGCTCGGCCCTGGCGAAATCGATGATCCGGGTACGCAGTTCCCGCTGACCCGGCGACAGTTCGAAGTCCATCTCAGGTGCTCACCGGGGCGGATTTACGGGCGACGAACGCGGCGATCGCGTCGATCGTACGGAAGTTGTCCAGGTCCATATCGCCGCCGGAGAGGGTGACGCCGAAACCGCGTTCCAGCCACAGGACCAACTGCACGATGAACAACGAGTTCACCAGGCCGCTGTCGAACAGATCCTCGTCTTCCGCGATGTCCGCCCCGCCTGCGTGGCCGGACACGAACCGCAGGATGTCCGTCTTCGTGTCGCTCACAACGTCACACTCGCCTTCTGACCTACCGGTTCCCCGGTCTCGTAGCTATGGAAGCCCTGTCCCGCCTTGCGCCCGGTGTGTCCCGCGTACACCAGCCGCCGCAGCAACGGGCATGGCCGGTATTTGGGGTCCTGGAATTCCTCGCACAGCACCTCGAGGGAGCGCAGTACGGTGTCGAGTCCGATGAGGTCCGCGGTGGCCAGCGGTCCCATCGCGTGGCCGAAGCACTGCTGGAAGAGCTTGTCCACCTCGGCGGCGGACGCGACCTGCTCCCAGACCAGGAACATCGCCTCGTTGACGGTGAGCATGGCGACCCTGTTGGTGACGAACCCCGGCGAGTCGCCGACCACCACGCAGTCCTTGCCCACACTGCGGAACAGTCCGAGGGTGTGCTCGATGGTCGCCGCCGACGTATGGGTCCCCCTGATCACCTCGACCATCGGTTTGAGCGGCGCGGGGTTCATGATGTGCGTGCCGATTACCTTGTCCGGCCGCCCGGTGCACCCGGCCACCTTGGTGATCGGGATGGCGGAGGTGTTGACCCCGAAGACGGCCGAGGCCGGGCAGATCCGGTCCAGCCGCCGATAGAGCTGGCGTTTGATCGGCCAGTCCTCGGTGACGTTCTCGATCAGATAGTCGATCCCGGCCAGAGCGTCGGGCTCGGTGGTGCAGGTGATCCTGTCGAGTACCTCCTGCGGATCCCGGACCGGGAGTCCCGGCCGGATCAACGGACCGAGCTGAACGGTTCTGGCGATCTCCCGCAACGCGCGATCCAGGATGCCTTGGTCGATGTCCAGCAGGACCACCTGGTGGCCGTGTTCGGCGAACAACTGGGCGACCCCGGTCCCCATCGTGCCCGCTCCGGCCACTCCTATTCGTGTCATCTAGACGCCCTTTGTTCGGTTCGATTCACGTCGGCACGCACCGTTGCCGAAAGCAGCCGTCCCAGGCCTGCCGGGTCCTCCCTGATGTGGAAGTGGTCTCCCGGCCGGGAGCGCAGTTCGACCTCGCGCGCGGTGTGCGCACGCCAGCCCTCCATCGGCGATCGCGGTTCCCGATCGCCGGTCAGGACGGTGATCGGGCAGCGCAACGGGGCGGCGGGGGTGTGCCGATAGGTCTCCAGTGCCCGCAGGTCCGCGCGGTAACAGGCCAGCGCGGCGTGCAGCAGTCGTTCGTCGGCGGCGACGGCGGCCGGGAGCGGTCCCCAGCGACGCTCGATCTCGGCGTGCAGCCCGGCGTCGGTCAGCAGGTGCAGTGGTCGTGGCTGCGGGGGAAGCGGTGGGGGTGGGCAGGAGGAGATGAACAGCCGCACCGGCGCGCGGTCGAGGTTCCTGGCCACCTCGTACGCGACCAATGCACCCAAGCTGTGGCCGAATAAGGCGAATGGCGGTGTGAAGCGAACCTGTCCGACGATCGCCGCCACCAGTTCCGGTATCGAGCCGAATGCCCGTTCGCCGAGTTTGTGTGCCCTGCCGGGTGGCTGAACGGCCGCTATGCGCAGGCCGGGGGTGTGCGCCGCCCACCGCGCGTATTCGCCGGCGGCGCCACCGGCGTGCGGGAAGCAGTACAGGGTTGCCACGGTGGGCTGGGATCCGGCGCGCTCGATCGTTTGTATCTCAGCCATGCGCCGCCGCGCCTTCCCGCATGCGCGCCTCGATCAGCGTGGTCAGCTCCCGTATCGATGGCGCGAGGTACATCGAGCGCAGCTCTAGTTCCACCGGCAGTAGCTGCCCGACCCTGGCCAGCAGCCTGGTGGCGACCAGCGAATCTCCGCCGAGGTCGAAGAAACTTTCCTGCGAGTCGATATCCGAGATGCCGAGCAGTTCGGTGAACAGCAGGGAGACCGTGTCCTCGATACCCAGCCCGGGGATCGGCACGGGCGCCGCAGGCTCCTGCGCCGCCCGCGCTTCCAGCAGGTACGGCCTGCGCTGAAATGGGTAGCCGGGCAACGGCACTCGCCTGGGCGCTCCATCGTGGACCTGCGACCAGTCGACCGGTTCTCCGGCCAGCCACCGCTCGCCGAGCGCGGCGAGCGGCCCGGCGTATTCCCCTGCCTGGTCACCGGTGAGTGCCCGCACGGCATCCGCCCGGTCCCGCACCACCACGTATCGCCGGTATCGGTGCTCGCGCCTGCCCATCTGCAGCGTCCACGCGACATCCCGCAATTCCTGCTCGGGATGGCGTGTCAGATGCTCGGCGAGCCGCGCGGCGACCTCGGTCAGGGCGACCGGAGTTTGTGCGGACAGCGGCAAGAGCTGTTCGGCCGTCTCGCCGGTGGACGGTCGTGGCATCGGCGGCTGTTCCAGCACTGCGTGCGCGTTGCCGCCGCCGAGGCCACGCGCGGTGACCCCGGCCCGGCGTGGCAGTCCCCTCGGCGACCAAGGCCGGGGTTCGGTCACCACGGCGAAGGGACCGGCCGTGAAGTCGATGTCCGGGTTGGGCCGGATGTAGTGCAGGCTCGGCGGGATCACTCCGCGTTCCACGGCCAGCACCGTCTTGATGAACCCCGCGACACCGGCGGCGGCGTCGGTGTGCCCGATATTGGACTTGACCGAGCCGAGCCAGCACGGCTCGGCCCGAGGACCCTCCCCGGCGAATGCCTCGTTCAGCCCGGCGAATTCGATCGGATCGCCCACCCTGGTCCCGGTGCCGTGTGCCTCGATGTAGGTGATCGTGGACGGCTGCACGCCCGCGGCGCGCTGAGCGGCGCGGACCACCTCGACCTGTCCGCGTACCCCCGGCGCGGTGAACCCGGCACGCTCGCGGCCGTCGTTGTTCACCGCCGAGCCACGCAGCACCGCGTGGATGTGGTCACCGTCGGCGACCGCCTCGGTGAGCCGCTTGAGTACCACGATCCCGCAGCCGTCCCCGGTGACCACACCGTCCGCGTCCTGGTCGAAGGGGCGGCACGCACCGGTGGGCGAGGTGATCCCGCCGACCTGGTACCGGTGCAGTTCGGCCGGAACGTGCACCGTCGTGCCACCGGCCATGGCCAGGTCGCAATCCTTGGCGAGCAGCGACCGTGCCGCGAGGTGCACCGCGTACAGCGAAGTCGCGCACGCCGCCTGCACTGCGGCCGCCGGTCCGCGCAGGCCCAGTTTGTAGGCGACCTTGCTGGCCAGGTAGTCGGGGGAGGTACCGATCCGCAGGTCCCAGTCGGTGATCGAGCCGGTTTCCCGTTGCCGGTCCCGCAGGATCTCGGCGTAGGACGACTCACCGCACCCCGCGTAGACCCCGATCAGGCCCGGGAACCGGTCCGGGTCATACCCCGCGGCTTCGAGCGCCTCGACCGCGCATTCCAGGAAGATCCGGTGCTGCGGATCCAGCAGCGCCGCCTCCCTCGGGGTATAGCCGAAGTACTCCGGGTCGAACCATTCCGGGTCCCGCAGCACGCCGCCCGCAGGCACATACTCGCGGGTGGTGCCGCCGGGACCGGCGACGGTGCCGGGCGCGAGCCGGGTGACGCTGTCCAACCCGGCCACGAGGTTGTCCCAGAACTGATCGATGTCCGCGGCGTCCGGGAAACGGCAGGACATGCCGATGACCGCGATCGCCGTCTCCGGGTGATCGCCGCTCGTCTCCGCCGGCGGCGGCTCGGGCTGCGCCTGCGAGCCGTCGAGGAAGGCCGCGCAGGACCGGATCGTGGCATGCTTGAACAGATCGGTCAGGGTCGGATGCATATCGAGGCGATCCACGATCCGCTCGCGAACCTCTTCCATGAGCATTGAATAGCCGCCGACCTCGAAGAAATTGTCGAGCGCGCCGACCTCCTCGCGTTGGAGCAACTCACACCAGATTTCCGCGATGATCTGCTCGGTGCCGGGGGCCGGTGCTTGCCCGGAGTTCACCGCTCCACATCCCGGAGCTGCTCATCGAACATGGCGCCGTCCCAGGTTGGATAAATAGACACATCAACCCCCGATTGCATTTTGTACGCGAGGAGACGGGCACCGTTGCCCGCAAATGGCAGGCACACGAGAGATAATTGCTGCACACCCATCAGTACCCCCCGGCGTCCTGCGTATCCGTAACAAGATTTAAGGGCCGCTTGTGCGGTCGAGAAGTGCCCGCGCCCGGACCGTGTGGCGGTAGCGTTCAACGAAATTCAGTCGATGCTTCCGCGACTCCGTCGTCGCGAGCTCCTCATGAATCAATGATCACCCCTGGAGTAGTGCGCTGTCATCGGCTGGACGCGCACGATCGATTGACGATTCGCGCACCGGCTTTGCGGGCTACTCAAATAGATTGAGGCGGAGGGCGATTCGCCGCGCAGGCCCGGGTCGAGCGGGTCACGGCGGCAGCGGTCGAGACGGCGGATTCGGATCCAGCCGCTCGCCGTGTCTCCCTGCATCGTGAACAGCTTCTCGGATACCGCGCCGAGATATGGTGCGGCGAGTCTCATCTCGATCTCGAGACGATCTGTTGTGTGGATGAGATAGGGCGGGTGGAAGTCAGTGAGCGGCTGAATGCTTTTGCTAGCGCGGCGTTCTCGTCGGCAGCAGTTCGTGCCCGGTTCGCCGTAGAGGGTGTAGCCGGCGCAGAAGATGTTGTCGCGCAAGGCGTGTGCACTCATCGGCCCGCAGGCGTGGGTTGTCGACCTGGTGCTAGCCCGCGTCCATCAGCTCACGCACCAGCTTCACGAACTGCACTGCGGTGGAGTTGCTGTAGAACTGTTTCGGCGAGATCCTGGGCAGGTTGTGTTCCCGCATTTGATCAAGGGCCCGCACGACCAGCAGGGAATTCCCGCCGAGGGTGAAGAAATTGTCCTCCAGCGTCACCCGGGTATTCAGTAGCCCGCTCCAGATGCGCAGCACGTCATCGGTGATCCCGGTCGGCGCGCCGGTCGGACCTGCGGCCGGATCCGCTGCTCCGGCAAGGGGATCGGGCAGTCGGGCGATATCCGGTTTACCATTGATCGTCAGCGGGATCCGCTCGACCGGGGTGATCGTCGACGGCACCATGTAGTCCGGCAGTATCCCGCGGGCATGCGCGAATACCTGCGCCGGGTCGACACTCCCGACCGCCGCGACGTAGGCATCGATCCGGCTGCTCGCCGGATCGTCCGGATCACCCCGGTTGACCACGACGGCTGCGGCGCTCACCCCGGGCGCATCGAGCAGAACCGAGCGGATCTCGTCCAGTTCGATACGAAACCCACGCACCTTGACCTGGTTGCCCAGCCTGCCGAGGTGATCGAGCTTCCCGTCCGGCCGCAACCGCCCCTTGTCACCGCTGCGATAGATCCGTTCTCCCGTGACGTCATCGCGAAGGAACCGCTGCGCGGTGAGCTCCGGCTGCCCGAGATAGTGGCTCGCGACTCCCGCACCTCCCACGTAGATCTCACCCGCCGGCCCCGGGGGCAACAACCGGCCCAGCTCGTCCCGGATCGATACCGACCAGCCGGGTAGCGCGCGGCCGACCGAACGAGAACCGGCAGCCACCTCCGCCGGTGTCACGGTCTGCGCGGTCACGTGCACTGTGGTCTCGGTGATGCCGAACATGTTGACCACACGGCATGCGGTGGGGGAGTGCCGGGCGAACCAGGGCTCGATCATCCGCACATCGAGTGGTTCGCCACCGAGGATGATCAGCCTCAGCGCGAGGTCCAGCGGTGCACGCCGGTCCGTGCGCACAAGCTCGGCGAACGCGGACGGCGTCTGGCTCAGCACGGTGATGCGCTGCTCGGCCAGCACCGCGTAGAAGTCCTCGGTATCGCGGGTCACCCAATACGGAAGTATTACCAGGCGGCCGCCGGTGAGCAGGCAACCCCAGATCTCCCATACGGAGAAATCGAAGGCACTGGAGTGAAACAGCGTCCAGCTGTCCGCCGGGCACAGTCCGAATTCTTCGGTGGTTGCCTGTAGCAACGCCAGCACATTGCGGTGCGGCACGACGACGCCTTTGGGGCGGCCGGTCGAGCCTGACGTGTAGATCACATAAGCGGCGTCACCGCCATCGGCCGGTGCCTGCCCGTCCGTCGGTCCGCGCAGTTCGCCCGGCGTCAGCACCCGCATCCCAGGCGAACCGGGAAACTCCGCCAGGGTGGTGATGACGAGCGGCATCCCGGCGTTCTCCACAGTGAACCGCAGGCGCTCCGCGGGGTATCGCACATCCATCGGCACGTACGCGCAGCCCGCCTTGAGCACGGCGAGCAAGGTGATCACCAGATCGGCATCCCGCTCCAGACAGACTCCGATCCGACTGCCCTGGGGGATGCCCAGCGACCGCAGTCCCGCGGCCAACTCGTCGGCCAGATCGTTCAGCTGCCGGTAGGTCAGCCGCCGATCGCCTGCCACTACTGCCACAGCGTCTGGCTGCCTGGCCGTCACCTGCTCGAAGGCGCGGTCGATCCGGCCTTCCATTCGCGGAACCGGACCCGCCCCGCCCAGGTGGAGCACCTCCGCCCGCTCGGCCGCGGACATCAGCTCGATCTGACTGAGCGTCCGGTCCTCCGGCTGTCCGGCCAGGTGCGTGATCTGTGCGCAGAATCGGCCCGCGATCGCCGGATCCACGAGTCCCTCGTCGAACCAGCAGGTCGCCCGGTCTCGGTTCAGATGGATGGTGAGTGGGAAGACCGGTGCCAGGCACGGCAGATAGCGGCCCTCGCCGAAGGACGGGCTCCGCACGATCCCTACCGCGGGCGGCTCACCTGGCGGTACCGGTGCCTCGTCGAACTGGGCCAGGAAGTCCGCCATGGACCCCGACCGGTTTTCCTCGAACGGGTAGGCCCGGATCACGTTGTTCATCAGGTCCAGTACCCCCAGTTCCGTGCCGCCATAGCGGCTGATCGCCAGCGCGATCGCACCGAGGACGCGCCGCTCGCCGCATCCGGCCAGATCCACCGGCAGGTCGGCGACGACGCCCGCGCGGCGGGGATCCCCCAGCCCCCAGTCGATGCTGCCGGCCGGCGCGGGCTGAGGTTCCCAGTCGGGCAGGGCGGCGATCGCGGCGGTGCCCTCGGCGATCCGCCGCAGCGTGGCCGCCGAGAGCACAGATCGGACCGCCACCAGCACCAGGTCCGTCGTCCCGTCGGCATAACGCAACGCGACGGCTCGCAGCGGGGGACTGCCGGGATGGATCGGCCGCCGTGCCTCGGCGCGGACGTGGGCCGTGGCGCGGGGCCCATCCGGATCTCCCGCGACCGTGGTCTGCCAGATCCGAACGGGTAGGTCCGGCGGATCGGAAATCCGCACCACCAGGCTGTGGCATTCAGCGGCTGTGGTCATGGATGATCTACTCTCCCCTCACCGGGCGGTGAAGCCCCCGTCCACGGTCAGCACACTGCCGGTCACCTGGCGGGAGCCGTCCGAGGCAAGCCAGAGTGCCGCGTTCGCGATGTCGGACGGATCGATCAGCGTGTTCATCGGCTGATCCCGGACGAAGATCTGCTCATGCTCGTCGACCGGCACGTCCAGCGAGCGGGCGATCTCGCCGAGCATCCGGCCGTCCACCAGTGGATCGTCGCGCACCGAGCCCGGGCACAGGGCGTTCACCCGCACCCGCATCGGGGCGTAGTCCAAGGCGGCCGCCTTGGTCAGCCCGATCAGCCCGTGCTTGGCCGCGACATAACTCGCGAAGTGCCGGTAGCCGACCGTGCCTGCGGTCGAGGACACGTTGATGATGCTGCCGGATCTCCGCTGGACCATAGTCGGCGCGACGGCCTTCATCATGCGCCAGGCGCCGGACAGATCGATGTCGAGCATGAGCGACCACTCCTGCTCGGTGATGTCATGGGCGACCTTGCCGGACGGGGACGCGATGCCCGCGTTGTTGACCAGCACGTCGACCGTGCCGAACCGATCGAGTGCCTCGTCCACTACCCGTAGGCACTGCCGAAAGTCGCGCACGTCGGCGACGGTGATCACGGCCGCGGCCCCGGCTTGTTCACACAGGCTCGCCGTGTGTGCCAGCTGGTCGTATGACCCGAGCGGGTAGGGGATCTCCGCGAGGTCCCGCGCGATGTCCACCAGCAGTAGATCCGCTCCTGCCTCGGCAAAGGTCACCGCGCACGCGCGGCCGAGGCCACGCGCGGCGCCGGTGATGATGCCCACCTTGCCCGTCAACGGCATGCGCAGCCCTCAGCCACGATGCGCAGAATCCGTTCCGGCTCCTCGGTCAAATACATGTGAACACCCTGGAGTTCTCGGTATTCGAACTCGGCTTCTGTCATGGTCGCCCACTGCTCGGCCTGTGCCCGCGAAACGAGTCCGTCCCGCGTTCCGCGCAGCGCGGTGATCGGGACCGTGAGAGGCGGTCCCGCTGTGGGCCGGTAGTTCTCGTGCATCGCCACGTCGGCACGCAGTATCGGCAGCAGCACCTCGAGCAGGCCGGGATTGTCGAAGGCCGCGTGCCGGTAGCCGGCGAACCGCTGCACCTTGGCCACGAACTCCTCGTCGCTCAGACCGGTGGCTCGTTCGGTGCGTCCGCTCTGCGGCCCCGGTGAACCGCTGACATACAGATGGTGCAGACCCGGGTGCGCGATCCGGCCTAGTTCCCGGGCGATCTCGTAGGCGAGCACCGCGCCGAGGCTGTGCCCGAACAACGCAATGGGGTTGCGCACGCCTACCTCGGCCACGATTCGTGGCGTCAGTTCGGCGACGGCGTCGGCAACGTCTTCGAACGGCTTTTCCAAGAAAAGTTCCTCGCGGCCTGGCAACTGGATCGGGCACACCCGGATCCCGGCCACTTCTGACTTCTTCCATTCCCGGAAGAAACCGGCGCCACTGCCCGCAAATGGCAGGCACACGAGAGATAATTGTTCCGCACCCATCAGTACCCCCCGTCTTCCTGCGAATCCGTAACAAATCTCAGTGTCGCTCTTGCTCGGTCTGAAAGTGCCCGCATCGCGTGGTGTTCGACGAAAGTCAGTCGATGATTCCGCGACTTCGTCGTCGCGAGCTCCTCATGAATCTAAGGATCACCCTGGAGTAGTGCGCTGTCATCGGCTGGACGCGCACGATCGATTGACGATTCGCGCACCGGCCTCTGCGGTCTTTCTCGAGTAGATTGATGAGAATTCGGCAAGACGGTAGTTCTACGGTATTCACCCGGGGGCGCGCCGAAGCGGGCGGCGAAAATACGGTTGAAGTGAGCGGCCCGCGGCAGACCCCACCGGGAGCCGATATCGACGACCGATTCGCCGCGCCGGCCGGGGTCGAGCAGGTCGCGGCGGCAGCGGTCGAGACGGCGGGTTCGGATCCAGCCGCTCACCGTGACTCCCTGCATCGTGAACAGCTTCTGCAGATACCGCACCGAGATATGGTGCGCCGCGGCGATATCCGCGAGGCTCAACTCGGGGTCGGCGAGGTGCGCCTCGATGAACGCCTGGATCCGCGCCATCAGGGCCGTGTGGCGCGCGTGCTCGGGTAGCGCCACCACCCTGTCGGTGCGTTCGGCCAGTGCGGCGGCGAAGACATCTACCACTGCCATGGACAACCGCACATTGCCGACAAGGGTGTCGTCGTCGAGCGAGCGGGCCAGTTGCTGGACGAGACCGCCGATGATCGCGCCCGCTCCGCTCGCGCCGGGCAAAGCGACCGCGGTCAGCTCAGCCGTGACCTGCGGATCCAACGGCAGCATCGAGCGCGCAAGCTTCACCAGACAGGACCGTGTGCGGTCGTGGCGCGTCAGAGAGTAGGGGCGCGACAGGTCCGCGAGCGTGACGTCGCCGGGTTGCACGACGATTTCCCGCTCGTCTTGCCGGAAAACCATGTAGCCGGCGTGATGGACGCAGATAACCAACTCATCGGGATCGGCTCGCCGGATCAGCGTCGGTGTCCGCGCCGTCTCACCTGCGGGGCTGAGCACCTTCAGCACCCGGACGGCTCCCACATCGCCGACGACCATCCACCCGCGGACCGGGGACCGCTCGGCAGGGGTAAGGTCCACTGCGGCAATTTCCTCGCAGACCACGCTTCGCCAATAGTCCTGCCGGAATTCAGGCGCAACATCCACGGTCGACAATGTCTTACCCGGCATAAGTCCCCCACATGATCGCTCGATCCCCTGCGGTCCACGCCGAATCTCGTTTGATCAGCGCCTTGCCCGCGGTGGCGCGCCACCTTGTCGTCCCCGGATGTGCTGATGTCACGGCATCCGGGACCATCTCCCTACGATGCTTCCGGCCCTGGTCGACATTGCGCGTCGGCCAGTGGCCGGCGAAGGTGATCGCGAAGGCGTTGACCGCTGGTCTCCAGCGTCGGATCCAACATACCCGACCAGTGTCGGTGGCATAACTTATCTTGGTCGATTTGAACCCATTCGGCAGGGTAATGATCGGCCATGGGCACCTCCTCTGTGATTCGTTCGTGTAGCCAAATCGTTGCTTCGTCAGCCGAGGGCGATCCTTGCGGAAACATAAAATCCGCAGGCCAGGCGAGTATGAAAAAAACGAAGCTTGTGCAGATGGCGACGGGCAGCGCTGCAGATGTGCTGTCGGTCTACTGGGCGCGAGCGCGCCGGTTGAACGCGGGTCGATCGCTTGCTGCGGCAGTGATCGGCGTGTCTGCCGCAATGTCCTGGCTTATGTAGCCAATAGTGGGGTGGCACAGTGGAAAACGCGGAGGTCGAGCCTGGAGCCCAGGTGACCCGCGCCGCCGCCGACGCGGAGACTCGTATGGCGGTGCTGCTCAGTAGCTGAGCACCTATCAGTTGCCCGCCTTCGCTCCAGACCTCACCTCGTTAGCTTCTCCGTAGTCACGCAGTGCGTGTCTGAGATGTTGACACTGAGTCCTCTTTTATCGGACCGGTCGGAATGGAATCCCCACTGTCTTCCAGTAATTACATCGCGATACCCTTTCGCTAATTCGAGGCTACTTGGATTGAACTCGGTTCCCCCCGGCACGAGCTTCACACGCTCGCCGCGGTCTGCGCGATGGTTTAAGCTCAGCCTGAATAGTCGGCAGGGGGCCCAAGTGTTGCGGATACATTGCACGACCGACGATCTCCTTCGCGTAACCATCGCCGAGCAACCGGCACCACTGGCCGAGTTGACGATTGCGATGGAAATGATGCAGCGTAGGGACTTCCATCCAACCTTCGCTTCGTGGCGGCAACATATGGCGCGAACATTGCCGGCCCCGGCGCGCCCATTACTGCAGCTGGTATCTCCGCTCGGCGCGGGGCCGGAGTTCCTCGACCCGCTCAGCGTCGATATCGATGAGGGCATCGATCAGGTGATGTCGTCTCCACGCACAACAGTCCGCGCCGAGTTGAAGCGGATGTGCGCTATCGATCGTCCACTCACGCCTTGGATCCGTCTCCTCGCCGACCACGACGGAGACACGTGGAAGGACCTTCATCGGGCCCTGTGGACCGCCTACCGCGCTGTCCTCGCCCACAGATGGCCCCAGCTACGGACCGCCTTCTACGTCGAGACCGCCTGGCGCGCCCGAATCCTGTCCCGGCACGGATTACAGGCCACACTGACCAGCCTGGCCCCGTCCATTCGATGGCACGGCCTCACCCTCGAAATCGACTTCCCTCGTGACGTCACGATCGCATCGACCGGACAAGGCATCGTCTTGTGCCCCTCCCTGTTATGGGCAGGCCACCTACTCGCCAGCTCCTGTCCCGACGGACGGCTTCTGCTGATCTACCCGGCCGTGACGCCCTTGCCGCTCATCCAAGACACAGCACCCTCCGACCCGCTCGCGGCCCTGTTGGGCACCACCCGTGCCCGGGCACTGCAACTGGCGATTCACCAGCGCACCACCACCGAACTCGCCCACGACCTCGACGTCACCGTCGCAGCCGCCTCAATGCAAGCCAAAACTCTCCGAGAAGCCGGTCTGATCACCTCCCACCGAGACGGCAAGGCGGTCTGGCATCAATGCACACCTCTCGGATTGGACCTACTCACCGCCAGCGCATAGACGAAATCCGTACCGGTGCGATCTTTGCGCGACAACACCTCGCGGACTGCGGAGGTGACGCCGTCCGCGCCTATGAGCAGGTCGGCGGTGGCCGGGTCGAGAAGTAGCTCTGTAACCGCGCGACGATGCCCGGGTCGCGGTCGAACACCTCGGCCTCGATCCCGGCGCCACGCAGCCCCTGCGTGAGGGCCAGCCAGCCAGCACAGCACGGCTGTGATCGGTTCCGCACGCAGTATTGGTTCATCACCGACACACTGAGACATTCAGCATCGCCGGACCGTTGATGAAGTTGGAACGCAACCACCTCACATCTCCATCGACCTCGAGCCGCAGCTTTCGATCGACTATCTGACGAAAGAACAGATCAAGCTCCATCGCCGCTAAGGGTGCGCCGACACATCGGTGTACTCCATGCCCGTATGCCAAATGCCTGTTCGGCGTGCGCAGGATGTCGAAGGCGTCCGGGTCACGGAAAACCTCCTGATCCCTATTGGCAGACACATTCCACAAGGTAACCAGATCACCCCTCTTGATGGTGGTACCATTCAGTCCGAAATCACGGGTGCATCTTCGAAGTACGTAGCAATTCGTGGAGGCCCATCGCAGAATTTCATTCACCGCACCGTCCATCAGTCCGGCCGCTCGACCAGCGTGTTATACGCCGACTTGTGCTCCGAGAACAAGAACACACCCGTACTGGCGGTATACGACGATGTTTCGTTGCCGCCTACGGCAAGGTTCATGCAATTGAACAGTATTTCCTCATCGGTCAACGTGTGCCCGTCTGCCTTTGCGTTCAACAGATAGGTGATGAAATCGTCATCCGGATTATCTCGGCGATACTCCAGCTCATCATCGAAGAAGCCGAGCATGTCGGCGTGGATCGAGCTCAATCGAAGTTCGTCACCGTTCAACGATCCACCGTAGAACGGGTCCTCGATGCCGATCATCGACCTCGTCATGGCGATTAGTTCCCTGGCCCGCGAAGGGGAGATTCCGAATATCGCCATCAGTGCACCCATGGGGAGGCATAGGCTCAGATCTTCGCTGACGCTACCGCCTCCCTCCCGCTCGACCTTGTCCAGCGCCGCCACCAACAGATTTCTTGTCTCCATCCGCGCGCGATCTACATATGCGGCCGATGTGGTGATCCGTACCAGTTTGCGAAGCATTCGGTGTCGCGGCAGGTCCGACGCGACAAGCATCTTGTTTGCTGCCGTGTCCGTATCGGCGGACTCATACGATCCGCCGAGTATCGGCCCGACGGTTGACGTGAGCCCCTGGTGGTTGACATAGCACGCATAAACGTCGTCATATCGAGTCACCGCCCAGAACCCTTGATGGCGCCTGGCTTGGTTCCAAAATACCGGCGAGTGCTCCCGCAAATAGCTGAAGACTTCGTAATGCGCCCTGTCCTCGAAAATTCGAGCATCGGTGAGATCGATAAGATCTGCGGTATGCGACATCTTCAGCCATTCGCCGCAATGGTAGCGAGTTCTCGTACGGTGCGTGAAGTGAGGACATCTCTCTGTTCGATCTTGGTGTCCAGCTCCTTGTTCACCCGGCGCTGGACCCGGAAGGCGATGAGTGAGTTGCCGCCCAGATCATAGAAATCATCGGTCACGCCGATATGCTCTACCGGCAGAAGCTCCTTCCATATGCGCAAGATCTCGACTTCGAGAGCGTTGACCGGCGGAACTTGCTTCGAGCGTCGAGCGATCTGCTCGGCCGCCGAGGATCTCAATGCGTGATCATCTCGTTTACCGTGCGGCGTTATCGGAATTTCGCTGAGGCGCGCGAACATAGCCGGCACCATATAGTCTGGAAGCCTGCTCTCCACCTCGCGCCTGATCTCACCCATCGACAGGCTGCTCGGCCCGACAACAAATGCGACAAGTTGTTTGTCGGCACCTTCGCCGACCGCAATGGTGGCGCACCTGTCCACTCCCGGCACCTGCGAGATGACTGTTTCGGTCTCTCTGGGTTCGACTCGGTAGCCGCGGATCTTCACCTGACCATCCATTCTCCCGAGAAAATGAACGATACCCCTCTTGTCCACACTTCCTCGATCGCCTGTCGCGTACAGAAGTCCACCTGATTCATATGGATCCCGAATGAAATGCTCCGCTGTTCGCGACTCGTCGCGAAAGTACCCCGGCGAGAGGGTATCTCCACCGATATAGATCTGCCCGATGGCATCGGTCGTGCACTCATTCAGTTCATCGTCCAGGATGCGTAATGTCACGCCGCTGAGTGGAAAGCCGATCGGCACTTCGTCGAGCTCCGAGTCCGAGATTTCGACACGGTGACATGTGCATGCGACCGTGGCCTCGGTCGGCCCGTACAGGTTGTACAACTCGCCGCCGAAGGATCCCGCGAAGAGATTCCCACATTCCCGCGGGGACACTACATCCCCCCCGATGCACAGGATTCGCAGGTTGGAAAACGTACTCGCATCACTGCGCATAATATGATTGAAAGCCATGGACGGAACAAGCATTACCGACACATTTCGCGCTCGCAACTCGCGGGCGATATCCGTATTCAGCAGTTCCGAAAGCGTCTCCATGACGACGATCTGGGCTCCCGACTTCATCGCCGACCACATCTCGTATTGAAATGCGTCGAATGAAATGCTGGAAATGTGGGCAATGGTGTCATCTGGCCGAATTGTGGGCAGTCTACTGTTCGTGATGAAGGACGCCAAATTATTGTGCGTAAGCATGACGGGTTTCGGCTCGCCTGATGAGCCGGAGGTGAAAAGTATGCAAGCCAAGTCATCGGGTCGCACGTCGGTATCTTGTTTCAGCAGGTGCATCCCCAGCGCCTGTCGATGGTCCAAGACCGCGACCGTATCCGCTGCATAATCCTCCCCGGTTCCGCTGCCCGTGAACAGGGCGACGGCAGCGGAACGTGCGATCATGTACTCTCGTCGTTTAAGCGGGAGAAGAGGGTCGATCGGCACGTATGCGCAGCCGGCTTTCAATATTCCGAGAATTATCGGGAGTAATTCCGGATGCCGGCCCACGGATACCGCAACCGTGCTTCCCGGCCGGACTCTGCTTTCTGTCAATAGGGTGGCGATACGCTTCGCATTCGTATCGAGATCGGCGTAGGTTATTGCTGTCCGACTGTCCGAAACGGCAATGTCCCCGTAATCGTCGACAGTCCCGCTGACCAACGTAAGTAGATCTGTAGGTGCGGTCGCGGAAGGTTCGTTGTCGGTGATCTCCGAGCCTTCGATCGATTTTCGATAATTCATATTATCTCCTAAAATAGATTCACTACCTCGTCTTGAATTGTCGGGAAGGCTGGAGCAGGCCGAGTAGTCGGAGGTCGGAGACGTATTTGTCGATCAGGGAACGTTCCAGGTGTGGGATGTCACCGTTGGGGCCGACTCGGGCGCGCTGGACTGCATCTCGAAAAGCCGTGGCGGGTAGGGTGCTGCCGGAGACCGCCGTGGCGGGACGGCTGTAGGACGACAGCAGAGGCAATATCGAGCGCGCACGCTGCTTTTCAGGCAGGCTGCGCAGGGCCGTGCCGAAGCGGGCGAACCACTCGTGGTAATCGTCGACTCGGTGGATGGAATGGCCCGCCTCGACCAGCCAGTCGACGAATTGGTCCAGCGAACGACCGTCGTCGTGCGGGTTCACGACGTGGTAGGTGCGGAAGCCGTCGGTCCCACCGAGTGCGGTGATCGCGGCGGCGGTGAAGTCGACGGGTAGGCCGTCATAGTGCGGTCTGCGGCCCGCGTCGTCGGGGGCGTAAAACGAGCGTGGAGCGATGCCGGTTGCGACCAGGCTGAACAGGAGTCTGGTGAACGCGTCCGGCACGTTGAGCTGCCCGGCGTACCGGCTGTGCGCGAGGGTCATGTTCGCCCGGAACACGGTGACCGGCACGGCGCAAAGGTCATGCGCCTCCCGCAGCAACACCTCACCCGCCCATTTACTGTTGCCATAGCCGTTGGCATAGCGTGCGTCGGATAAGGTGCGCTCCGGGCTCACGTCACGGATATCGTCACCTTCGGATTGTGCCACCCGCTCGGGGTCGATATCCGAGGCAACGGCAACGGTGGAAAGGTAGACCACGGGCTTGATCCGGGCGGTGACGGCGAGCCGGATGATCTCCGCGGTGCCGACTACGTTCGGCCCGAATAGTTCGCGGTAAGGCAACAAGTGGTTGACCAATGCGGCCGGATGGACGACGAAATCGACTCGCTGTGCCAAGTCGGTCCACTTCGATTCGTCCAAACCGAAGTAGCGCGCGCTTACGTCGCCGGTGATGACTTCGAGTGTGCCGGCGGCGAGTTCGCGGTAGCGGTCTAGCAACTCGGCGTCGCCGGTGTCGAAGACGTCGTCGAGCCGGCGGCGCGCGTGCTCGGAGTCGACACCACGCAGGAGACAGATCAAGGTGCCGCCTATGGTCTGCAAGCGCTCCATCCACTCCAGGCAGAGAAAACGACCTATATACCCGTTGGCGCCGGTCAGGAGAACCGTGCGAGGCTCGCCCGTGACGTGTGCCGAATCCATTGCTGCGGTGCGGGTCTCGGCGTCGATGAAGGCATCCAGCGCGAGGTCGCCGGGCCGCACTCGGTCACTGCAGCCGTGCACGCTCGCGTACCTCGGACGAGCACTCTCCAGGGTGCGGGCGGCATCGATGTAATGCGCGATGGCTGCCAGATCGGTGGCGGGACTGATGATGAATCCAACCGGGACTTCGATGTCGAGCACATCGCGGAGCAGATCGGCGAAGGTCAGTGCCGACAGCGAGTCGCCGCCCAGGTCGAGGAACCGCATGTCCGGGCGCAGCTCGGAGTCGGCCACGCCGAGCAGCGCGCGGGCCGCCCGGCTGACCGACTCCAGCGCAGACAGTCCGGCGGCGGACACCCGCAGAGCACGCAGCTCGTCGGCTCGGCTCTCCGACAGCGTGACATAGCGTTCTTCGAGTCGATCTCGGTAGCGCGCAAGGAGTTTCGGCCGGAGAAGCTTGCCTGCTCCGGACAGCAGACCGTTCTCCACGCTGAATGGCTCGGTCTCGACAAGGAAGTCACGCGGAATTTCGTAGGAGTTCAGCTCGGCTTCGGCGGCGGTGTGCGCCAGCGACTTCCGCAGCGCCGTCATCAGTGCGTTGCCACTGCCGAACATCGCGAGTGCTGCGGCGGTGGGCACGATGACGGCGAGCAGGAATGCGCGCTCGCTGTTGCCGTAGACGAAGATCTGCCGTATCCATGGGCACTTGCCGTACACCGCTTCCAGCCGTGCCACGGTGACGAACTCGCCTTGCGACAGTTTGAGCACGTTACTGCGACGATCGAGGTATACCAGTTCGTCGGGCCCGATTCGGGCAACGATATCGCCGGTTTTGTAGAAGCCGTCGTCGTCGAAGACCGCCGCGGTGACTTCGGGCCGCTGGAAGTACCCCGGCATGGGGTTGCGCATCTTCACCAGCAGCTCGCCGCGCGGGTGGGGCCGGTCGCTGGTGAAGTAGCCCAGCTCGGGTACGTCGACGAGCTTGTATTCGGCGACCTGGGCCCGCTCCACCGTGTTGTCGACGGTGAGCAGACCGGCTTCGGTCGAGCCGTACAAATCGTGCAGTTCGGCATCCAGCAGCGATTCCATGAACTCGCGCATCGCGGAGGTCAGCGGAGCGCCTGCGATGGCGGCGGTGACCACACGCTCGCCGAAGACGCGTCGGCGCAGGCGCGCCCGCGCCGCTTCGCTGTCGATTCCGCAGCGTTCGAGTTCGGTGAGGTAATGCTGGAACAGCATGTCGCACACGCGCGGCACCAGGTTCACCCGCGTGGGACGGACCAGTGCGAAATCCGCCAGCAGGGTCGACATGTCGCCGCGGGCGGCGAAATAGGCGGTGCCGCCGCGGACCAGCGTGCCCACCAGCGTGCTTCGCCCGAAGACGTGGCTCAGCGGCAAGTAATGCAGACTTATCGCAGCCACGTCCAACGCGGCGTCGCCGCTGTTGTCGAGTCCGCTGAGCCACTTTCCACGCTGTATACGTTGGGTGTGCATGGCGCCCTTGGGTGTTCCGGTGCTGCCGGAGGTGTAGATCAGCATCGCGAGATCGTCGCCGTCGGCCTCGGCGTACGCGGGCACGGCCGGTAACGCCGCGCCCCGGGTCCGCAGTGTCGCTAGCGATTCGGCCGTGACGGGACTGTTCGCGTCGGCCAGGCGCGCGCGTGCCGCTTCGAACGTGGAGCGTTGTGCGTCATCGTCGGAGTGATAGTCGTAGACCACCAGGCGCGGCGCCGACAGGTCGGCGCCGCGGACCGCGTCGACCACCACCGGTAGTTGCGCCAGACTCGTTGCCACGACGCGTGGTTCGGTCTCGGCGAGAATCGGCGTCAGCTGGCTCGCCGGAGCCCCTGCCTGCAGCGGCACCACGACCGCGCCGAGGTGGGTGGCGGCCAGGTCGAGAGTCAGGCAATCGATACTGGCGAAGCCGAGCACGCACACCCGGTCGCCTGGGCGCACCGGCAGCGGATCGGAATGCCAGGCGGCCGCGACTTCCGCTATCCGCGTGGCGAACTCGCCATAGGTGATGGTGTGATAGCTCGGCAGTATCCGTGCGGCGCGGCAGCCCGTGACGGCGTCGGTCACGATCTCCACCGCGCGCTCCCCGAGCGCGGGTCGATCGGCGTAGCCCGCGAACACCGTCGCCACGATTTGCCCCACCGTCAGGCCCGGCTGCTGCGCAGCCGCGCTGACCGCTTCGTCGATCCGGGCCAGACGGGTCTGCGCATCGCTCGCGTACAACCGTGAAATCCGTTGTGCGACTCTGTGTCTCCGTGGATCGCTGCCCACCGCTTCATCACATCCTTTTGCGACGCTGATAGACCCAGGTATCAGCCCCGATGGCGCCGGACGACTTTCCGGACTCGGTTCTGTCAATGCGGAGATATCCGCTCGAGGATCTTCTCGCTGCCCTGATAGGGGAATTCCGAACGGGGCCAGTGGATCACGAGGTCGGTGAAGCCGATGTCCTCGAACATTCCCGACGCGTCGGCGAAGGAGCCGGCCGACTCCAGCACGCCGCTGATCATCCCGCCGGTGAGCACCAGGCGACGCAGCGTCGACGGATCCCGCCCGGCGTCGGCGCAGGCCTGGTCCAGCGCCGACAACTGGGCTCGCAGCAGCGGAAGCGACAACGCGTACGGCCGAGGTTCGGGTTTGCCGACAGTGCCCGTAGTCACCCAGATATCAGCATATTTCGCGGCCAACCGCATGCTTCGTTGCCCGGCCGCCGCCAGTGCGAAAGGGATGCGAGGCCGCTGGACGCAGCCCGGGTGCATGGACACCTCGTGCGCGGAAAAATGAGCGCCCCGATACGACGTCTCCGTCGCACTCAACAACCGGTCGGTGAGCTCCACGAACTCCGCGAAACGCGCCGCTCTGGCAGCCGGTGGGAACGGGTCGGCGCCCATCGCCAGGTCGTCGTAGGCGCCGTTTCCCGCGCCCAATCCGCAGATGACGCGGCCGTCGGAAATGTCGTCGAGCGCCATGAGATCTTTTGCGAACGTGACCGGGTGGCGAAATGCCGGGCTGGCGACCATGGTTCCGAGACGGATCTTCGAGGTGGCCGCGGCGGCCGCCGCCAAGGTGGGAACAGCGCCGAACCAGGGCTTGTCGCGGAGCCACCGCCACATGAGGTGGTCGTATACCCAGGCGTGCGCGAAACCGAGCTCCTCGGCACGTACCCATTTCGCCCGCGCCTGGGACCAGCGCCGATCGGGCAGTATCAGAACTCCGTGCCGCATCCGGGGCCCCTGTCAGAATAGTTCCGGTGCACAGGTGAGGGCTCCTTAATCGACCGGTACGTAAGTGAATTCGAACTCCAAGCCGTTCACATCGAACAGGTAGAAGCTTTGTATCCCCTCGTCGTCGACGACGATCTCGGTCGGCTGGTCCGGCCTGGCGAAGGCATAGTTCTTCGATTCGAAGACCTCGATCCAGCGGTCACGCCGGACCGACAGCTCTTGCGGTGATTCGGTGGCCACGCAAACGTGTTGGAACTGTGCCGCCCGCTCGGCTACCGGGTCGTAAACCAGGTCGGCGCGCTCGAACAAATGCAGGCGAACATCGCCGACGCGCACCTCGGTCAGCCGGGTTATCCCGGGCAGGCGGCTGAGCGTCAGCGGCGAGAACTCGTCCAGGGTCCACTTCTCTTCGACCCCGAAATAGTCTCGGTACCACGCCAGACAATTATCCAGATCGCGGGTCTGTATCGCGATGTGATGGAACGAGATCATCCTCGCCTCATTTCCGGTGTGCGCCTTCGATGCGCACGATATTCGTGTGCCGGTAGAGGTCCGATACCATCTTGACGATCGTGGAATTGCCGCTGCGCTCGGCGATCTCGTTCATCGATCGCCACACGAAGTCCGGGCCGCCGTCGTTGCGGTAGTGCTTGCGCACGACCAGTCCCATGACCTGCATGAAGTTCTCTTCGTCGATGACCGAGGACATCGAGAGGATGCCCTCTCGTTCGGCGTCGCTCAGCGTGGGCCGATCACAGATGTTGGCCTGGGGGAAATTGCCCGACAGGTCGGCGTCGAACGTGAAGAGGTCCGCCGCGTCGTCCACATAGGCGAGGTCCACCAGCAGATGTACCCGGCGCGTATTGTCGATGACGCCCGCGCTGTGCGGACGGGTGACGTCGATGGCCCAGATCTCGCCCTCCCGCATCCGGTAGACGGAATCCGTCTCGTTGAACTTGGCGCTCTCCGAGGTCGACAGCACAATGTGCACGCGATGCGCGATACGCTGTCTCTCCACGTCCGTGGACATTTCGACGTAGTCGCAATGCGGGACCAGGACGCCGTCGGTGAGAGCGACCAGTCGGGCGAAGGTCACGTGCTCCATTGCGAAATTGTCCCGGATGATCTCTTGGATGTACGGAAGATGCTCTCCGGCCTTCGTGAACGCGCTGGGCCTGCGCGGGTCGAAGTCGGCGAGCACGCCGCCCTCCCCGCCGCCCGGCGCCAGCAACATGACACTCTTCCACGGGCGGCCGCAGGCGAATTCGTCGTACGGTTCGGCGTAGGTGACCTCGAGGCTGCGGTCCAGATCCGCCGAGAGCCGCACCTGGTCGAATTCTATCTTTCCGATCAATTGCGTACGCACCACTTGCTCCTTTGACTCATCCCGGTAGTGAATTCTCGGATGTCGATCGTCGCTGGGACTCGGTCGACGCTAGCGCCGGGCGTCACCCGGAAACAATGGACGCGATACCTCGAGGTAGCGGGAATTCTTCCCGGCGCACCGGGAATGCGATCCCTGTCGGCGAGGCATCCGGATACCCCACGCTGTATTCGTGAATGTGACTGCGGAAACACCGAACTCCGTTCCCGCTCGTCGTACGCCGGAGCGGTGATCGATGACCACCGAGGCGATAGTGATCGATCTGCCCGTTACCTCGGGGTGGTACTTCGGCGGCGTCCGTTACGGTCTGGAGCCGTTGACCCTGCCGAACCCGGAGGTGGCCGACGATGATCTGCCCGCAGGCCGGGAGCACGCCGACTATCGGGACGTCGGGGCGCGAATCCTCGACGGGGACATGGTTGCCGGAGACGAGTCGGAGCAGGAGATCTTCTGGTTCCGCTGGCTGACGGGCCACCAGGTGAGCTTCGTGATCTGGCGACTGATGGCCGGGGTGCTGCGCGACATGGACGCCGGTCGGACGCCGCCGTCGATCGGCTGCCGCGAGCTGACGGACTATCTGCGCGGGTACTGCGCCATGCTGCTGTACACCAGCTCTTGCCCGCGGCAGGTCTACCAGAGCCTGATCAGACCGAGCATGTATTTGCAGCATCGTTGTTTCAGCGGCGGCTGGGCGCCGGACTACCGGCCGGTCCGGGATGTCTTCCGGGGGCGGCTGCCGTCGGGAACCGAGTATCTGCGGGAGGCGGCCGACCTGGCTACCGCGGTGCGGCTTTACCAGGAGATACACGAAGGCGTCGCGGCCAAGCTGGTGCCCGATGGACCGTCGCTGCTGCGGGCCGCCGCATCGGCCGGACGAGCACGGGGTATCCGCCTGCAGGATACGAGGTTGCTCGGCCTGCTCTACGACAACTACTTCCTCACCATGCGGGCGCAGGTGTCGCGCCAGGACATCGTGGCGCAGTTGGCGCGCAGGCTTGTCGCGATCTCGCAGGACGTGGCGAGCAACGGCCTGTCCCTGGTGGATGGTCAGCCGACGGTGGAGCTGTCCTCTGCCGAGGTCCTCGCCTGTGCAAAGCGGTTGCCGCAGATCAATTTCCGGGTTGTGAGCCATGCCGTGGGGAATCGTCTGCCGCGCCTCGATTCGCTGACGGCGCAAGCACCGTTGCCTGGCGAACACCGCGGACTGCGTGCCCAAGGCGGATGACACCGTGCCGAAATGCGTTGCGCGATCTGAAGGTGGAACACGATGACGTTGCTACTGACCGCTGACGACGTGCGGCGCGCGGCGGACCTGCCCGGTGTGCTCCGGGCGTTGGATACGGCCCACCGGGCCGAGTACACGGGCGCCGCGGCGATCACCGAGCGGGTGAATCTCTGCTTCGCGTCGGGATGGTTGCGACTGATGGCGGCGGCGCTGCCCGAGTTCGGTGTGGTGGGGTACAAGGAGTTTCACTTCGTCGGCAGTGAGGTGCGATTTCAGATCAATCTGTTCGACATCGACAGCGGCGTGCCGCTGGCCTGTCTGGACGCCAACTATCTCACCGTGCTGCGCACCGCTACGACCGCGGCGCTGGCCGCCGTCCGGCTGGTCCCGCAGGCGTCGGCGGTCGGGATCATCGGTTCCGGGCACGAGGCGCGCATGCAGGCGGCGGTCGTCGGCCAACTGCTCGCCGTGAACCGGATGTCGATCTACAGTCCCCGCGCCGAGCGCCGTGAACTGCTGGCCTGTGACCTCGCCGGAGAGTTGGGTATCCCTGTGCGCGCGGTGGATTCGGGCGCGGCGGCGGTGCGCGAGGTCGACCTGATCATGGTGGCGACGAACACCGCGGGCGCCGGGCCCGCCTTCTTCGCGGACTGGATCTCCGCCACCACCGCGCATATCAGCTCCACCGGTTCGACGATGCCCGCGGAGCGCGAGCTGGACGCCGCGGTATGGGCGTACCCGGATCTGATCGTGGTGGATCGCATGCAGGCGCTGGAGGAGTCCGGCGACGCCAGGGCCGCCGCCGACGCGCGAACCCTGGACTCCGGCAAGGTGATCACCCTGGCCGAGCTGTGCGGTCGGCGGGTCGACGAGCCGCCGCGACGCACCCTGTACAAGTCGGTGGGCTCGCCGCTGCAGGACATCGCGGTGGCCGCCTACGCCTATCGGAAGGCGGCCGAGCTCGGCTTGGGCCGGCGCATCGAGGACGTGGTGTCGGTCAAGTCGTCGGTGCCCGTGCCGATCGGGCGACCGGCATGAGCGCGGCGTTCACGCCGCGGACCGTCGAGGTCGCGGACGGCGTCTATGCGTATATCCAGCCGGACGGCGGCTGGATGCTCAACAACACCGGGTTCATCGTCGGCGGTTCCGGCGTCATCGGCATCGACTCCTGCGCCACCGAGCGGCGCACCCGGGCTTATCTCGCGGCGATCGCCGCGGTGACGCCGCACGCGGTCCACACCCTGGTCAACACCCATCACCACGGCGACCACACCTTCGGCAACTTCCTGTTCCCCGGGGCGACGATCGTCGGCCACGAGCACTGCCGCGCCGGAGTACTCGCTTTCGGGGCCCCCAGAAATCGAGGCATCTGGACCGAGGTGGAGTGGGGCCGGTTCGAGATGGCGCCGCCATTTCTGACCTACACCACCGGGATCACCCTCTGGTCCGATGAATTGCGTTGTGACGTGCGGTATGTCGGCACACCGGCGCACACCGGCAATGACTCGATCGTGCACATCCCCGAGCGCGACGTGCTGTTCGTGGGGGATCTGGTGTTCAGCGGGGGCACGCCGTTCGCCCTGATGGGTTCGATCAGCGGCACGATCGAGGTGCTCGAGCAGGTCATCCGGCCGCTCGGCGCGCGAACGATCGTCGCCGGGCACGGCGCTGTCTGCGGGCCGGAGGCGATCGAGGAGAGCCTGGCGTACCTGAGGTTCGTGCAGGAGGCCGCCCGCCGGGGGCGAGAGGCGGGACTGACACCGCTGGCAGCCGCTCGGGAGATCGACCTGGGGGAGTTCGCCGGGCTGCGGGAGGCCGAGCGCATCGTGGGCAACCTGCACCGCGCCTACGCCGAGCTGGACGGCGTCGAACGGGGTGCCCGGCTGGACACCGAGGCAGCGCTGCGGGAGATGGTCGCCTACAACGACGGCCGGCGACTCACCTGCGATGCATGAGGGTGGCGCGGCCGGGGGCGCCGGCTACTCGACAGCGGGCGGTCCGCCCGAGGAATGTGCCGGCAGGAGAACGCAATTGAGGCGACGTGAACGGCTACGGCCGAGCTGGGACCCGCAGGTCGCCGTCCTCTTTTCTTGTATGACGCTGGCCATGTTCGTCGCGGCGATGGACCAGACCGTCGTCGAAACCGCCTTGCCGTCGATCGTGGCCGAACTGGGTGGTCTCACCGAATTGCCTTGGGTGACAACGGCATACATGTTCGGGATCTGCGTTTCGGTGCCGCTGCACGGAAAGCTCGGTGATCTCTATGGACGCAAGCGCCTGTTCCTGATCGCGCTGGGAGTCTTCCTGGTGGGTTCGATGCTGTGCGGGCTGGCCCAGTCCATGCCGCAGCTCGTGGTCTTCCGTCTGCTCCAGGGGGTCGGCGCGGGCGGGATCATCGTGAATTCGTGGGCTGTCATCGGCACGGTCGTACCGCCGGCGATCCAAGGCAGGTATCAGGGAATCGTGCAGTCGGCGTACGCGCTGGCTTCGGTGTCGGGCCCGGTGGTCGGTGGGGTGCTGTCGGAGACGCTGAACTGGCGATGGGTCTTCTATGTCAACATCCCGCTCGGTGCGTTCGCTTTGGTGGTGGTCGCGGCGAAGCTGCGGGTCCCCGATCAGGACCAGCGGCCACCCGTCATCGACTGGTGGGGTGCGGTGCTGGTGTCGGGAGCGGTCAGCTCGCTGATCCTCCTCGTCACCGTGGGTGGGACCAGGTACCCGTGGACGTCCGTCCCGGTCCTGAGTTCGATTGCCGCCACGGTGATTCTGGCGATCGGGGCGGTGTACATCGAACGGCGGGCCGACGAGCCGCTGGTGCCGCCGCACTTGTTCGGCGATCCCGTGATCCGGGTCTCGATCCTCTTGGCGTTCGTCCTCGGCTTCTCGACGCAGGGCATCGCTACGTTCATGCCGCTGTTCCAGCAGACCGTGGACGGTGTCTCGCCCGCCATCTCGGGATGGCGCATGACACCCTTCTTGATCTCCTGGGCGGTGACCTCGGCGCTGTGCGGGCGGGCGATCAGTCGCACCGGGCGCTACCGGCGGTTCCCGGTGCTCGGGACGGTCCTGCTCGCCGTCGCCACCTTCAGTCTGTCCGTGCTGAATCCCGGCCTGCCCTATGTGGTGCAGGGCGCCGTATTGGCAGTCGCCGGAACAGGACTCGCGATGCTGAGCTCGGTGGTGCAGCTCGCGGCGCTGAACGCCGCGAAACCGGCGGACACCGGGGTTGCCGTGTCGACCGGGGCGTTCAGCCGGACCGTCGGGCAGGCGCTGGGGGTGGCGGTATTCGGGGCGGTGTTCAGCACGGTGCTGACGTGGACGCTGCTGCGCACCCCGGCCACGGATCCGTTGTCCGCGCCGGCCCACAGCGGGACCGGCATCAGCCGGGAGCAGATCGACGCACTGCCCCCGGGCTCGCGTGACACCTTGCTCGACGGGATAGGGACGGCGCTGCACGGTGTGTTCCTCGCCGCGGCGGTGGTCGCGGTCATCGGCGTGGTGATCGCACTGCGGTTGCGGGAGATACCGCTGCGGCAGGACAACGGGAGTGGGTGACGAGAGTGGAGGGCCCCTTGGTGTCTGTCGACAGCATCAGTTTGGATCGCGTCGACTCGCAGGTGTTGGCGCAGTTGTGCAGCGGGGTCAAGGACGAGACCGCCGCGCGGGAGATGGATGTCTCCGTCCGCACCTATCGGCGCTATGTTGCGCGGATATTGCGAATCCTGAACGCCAAGTCGCGTTTCCAAGCCGGGATCAAGGTGGCGGAGCTGGGGTTGGTGGACATCGGTTAGTCCGGCGATACTTTTGACCGTCCTCGATCGGGATCCGGGGCGTGTCATCGTCCTGACCAGACAGGCCGGCGTTTCTCGGTGAATGCGCGGGCGCCTTCGCCTGCGTCGAGGCTTCGCGCGCGGCGCTCCTCCCAGTGGTACTGGAGGCCGAACGCGTGCTCGAGCGGAACATCGACCGACCGCATGGCGGCCTCTTTGATCGCTCGGACCGACAGCGGGGCACAGCGCAGGATATCGTCCACCCAGCCCCGCACGCAGTCGTCCAGTTCGCGGTCCGGTACGACCTCGTTGACCAGACCCAATTCCAGTGCTCGGCTGGCAGAAAGCTCGCGGCCGGTCAGGAGATGCCCCAGCGCCGTCTTCAGCGGTAACTGCCGGGCCAACCGGAACACACCGCCCGCTCCGGGGATCAAGCCCAACCTGGCCTCGGGCAGCGCGAAGATCGCACGCTCGGCGGCGACGATGATGTCGCAGGCGAGAGCCAACTCGAAGCCGCCGCCGATGGCGTAGCCGTTGACGCGGGCGATCAGCGGTTTGGTCAGGTCGAATCGTTCGGTGAGCCGGGGCCGGCCGGGCAGGCCGCGGCTGCCGAAGCTCGTCGGCGGGGCCCCGGCTCGGTCGAGCGCCGCCCGTTCCTTCAGGTCCTGCCCGGCGGAGAAGGCGCGGTCGCCGGCGCCGGTCAGGACGCCGACCCAGATGTCGTCGTCGCCCTCGAAATCGTCCCAGACGGTGGCGAGTTCGTCGTGCATCCGCAAGTCCATCGCGTTCAGCACGGCAGGCCGGTCGAGCGTGATGTAGGCGACGCGATCCTTCTTCTCGTAGCGGACCCTGGGCGTACCGTCCGTCATGATCGGAGCACCTCCTCCGGGAAAGTGGGTCACCCTGCGGCCGACGAGCGTGCGCGGAAGCGGCCGGCTTTGCCGATGACGTCCTCGCTGTAGAGCCGAATGACTTGCTGCACAGCGAATTCCGCCACATAGCGGCGAAACGCGTCCGGCGACTCCTCGGCGAAGTTCAGCATTCGCCGGTTGGCGACGACGGCCGGGCCGTCGAGACGTTCGACGCTGCGGTCGACGGCTGCCGCCATGTCCCGCTCATCGACGACCTCGTCGATGAACGCCCGCGCGTCCGGTTCCTGTGCCCATATGCGGCGGCCGCTGAGCACGACCTGGCGGGCAATTCGGGGTCCAGCTGCCCTGGTGAGCCGAAAACCACTGACACCGGGGATGATTCCCTCCTGCGCGGCAGGCAGGCTGACATAGCTCCCGGCGCCCGCGACGACGTGGTCGAAAACGAGCAGCAGTTGGGCGCCGCCGCCGATGGCGAACGTGTCCACCGCGGCCACCCAGGGTTTCTCGATCATCGGCGCGTGCCACGGCGCCTCGTCGGCCAGGACACCGCGCACCAGCTTGCTGAGGTAGCCCAGCTCGCGGCGCAGCAGGAAGTCGACGAACGAAATGCGCCCGGCGTGCAGGCTTTTCAGGTTGATTCCGGAACTGAACACCCGCCTGCCCCGGTAGCGGGGATGACTCATCTCGCCGCCCCGGAGCACCCCCACGCGCACCGCTGGATCGAGCAGGGCGAGATCGACCGCGGTCTCCATGTCCTCGACCTGACTGTTGTCCTCGGCGTTGAGGCAGTCGTCGCGGCACATCGTCACATAGGCCGTGCCGCAACGACGTTCGAGCCGCACCGAGCCGAGCTCGGCGACTCCCGTCTGCCGGAACCGGTCGAGCAGGAGCCGGGCGCGGGGAGTGGGCCGAAGCATGGCGTCGATGAGATGCGCACCGGCGGCCGGGCTCCGCAGCAGCTGACCGAAGAAGATCCCCTGGTCGATCTCCCGGCCTTCCTTGCCTGCCTGCGTCCGGGTTTGCTCCTCGGCCAGCTGCGCCTCGGTGGGAACCAGACCGGGAAACGCCACCGCGGCCGCGCCGGACAACTCCGCCAGTCGCAGCGAGGTCGTCCGCCCGTCGGTGAGCTGGTCGTACACGGCGTCCGCGTGCGCCTGCAAGAACTGCCTGCGCACCAGCGCCGCAGCGCGTTTGGCGTCGTCGGCCTGCCTGCGCTGTTCGCTCGAACGGTCCGCGGGCTCGGGCAAGACGGCCAAGGCGTCGTCGACCGTGCCGGTGAACTCCATCAACATCCGGCGTGCCGAGTTCAGGTCCGTGCCGGCGTTCACATCGGGTGGCCTCATCATCGATCGATTCCGTCGCCGTTGCGTGCCCGCCGCAATCGGCGATCGCAGGCCGCGAGATGCCTGCCGAGGGCCTCCTCGAAACTCGTCGTCGTCGCGTCGAACAACAACTGGCGTGCGATCGCGAGTTCGGCTCCCGACCGCGCGGCGGCCAGGGTGTCCGCTGCCGCGATCGCGTCGGTGGGGTCCGCCACGATCTCGTCGATCAGGTTCAGCGCCTTGGCTTCGGCGACCGGGATGGGAGTGCCGAACAAGACCGCGCGACGTACTCGTCCCACACCCACCTGGTTGGCCAGCCGATACAGGCCCATTCCCGGCCAGGTCGCGCCGGCATCGGTTCCGGTCGTGACAAGCAGCCGCAGGTCGCCGGTCGCGAGCCGATAGTCGGTGCACAGCAGTGTTTCCAGCGCCACGCCGCCGCAATCGCCCTGTGCGACAGCGATGGTGGGCGTATCGAGCCGTTCGAGGTGGCGTAGGGCGCGCTCCCACTTGCTCACCAGCTGAATTCCGATCTCGCCCGGCGCGGCACTGGGCGCACCGGAGAGATGAATGACCGGGACACCGGTCCGACTCACGGCCTGGTCGATGAACATCTGCACCTCAGACACCAGCTCAGGGGAGAGGGGGCGCGTGCCGTCGATGCGCAGACGCGGTCCCGCGTCGATCTCGGGAACTGTGTCCGTGCTGGTCACCTTGTCTCCATTCTTCTGCTCGGCCTGGTCGTTACCAGCGAACAAGGGCTGTCTCGATCGTCGAACCGGGGCCCATGGTCATCAGCACCCCGTAGTCGCCGCGGCACGCCACCGTCTCGTCGAGCAACCGTTCATAGGAGAACAGGAACGAGCCGCTGGACAGGTTGCCGAAGTCGCGCAACACACCGGTGGTGTGGCGCAGGTCGTGGCGAGTCAGGCCCAGGTTGACCAGGACCGAATCGATGACCTTCTTGCCGCCCGAATGCACCAGCCAGTGGGCGATGTCGCCGCGGCGCAAGCCGGTTCCCGCCAGCAGCCGGTCGACAACGTCTTCGGAGTGTGCGCCCACCACGTAGGGCACGTCCGGGTCGAGGAAGAAATTGAACTTGTGCGCTGCGGGATCCCAGTCGTAGCGCATGGCGTCGATCGAGTCCGGGATGATGACGCTGGCGAACCCGAGGACCTTGGGCGCCTCGTGCGCGGGAACCGGACCGGTGTCGTCGTCGGTCACCAGGGCCGCAGCCGCCGCGCCGTCGCCGAACAGGCTGTTGACCACCGAGGTTCGCAGGGTTTCGTCGAAAACATAGGCGGCCGAACATGTTTCGATGCACGCCAGGATCGCGAGTTGTCCGGGATGGGCCCGGGCCCAGCCCGCGACGGCGTTGAGGCCGTTGAGTCCCGCGTTACAGCCCATGCCGACGATGTCGACCCTGGCGCAGTAGGGGTCGAGCCCGAGTTCGCGGATGAGCAGCGCGCTGAATCCCGGGGTGAGGAAGCCCGTGGAGGTGACGCAGCACAGGTATCCGATATCGGATACCGCCGCATGGGCCCTTTTCAGGCAGGCGCGTATGGCGCGTGCGCCCATGTCGATCCCCTGGGCCTTGTGCTTGTTCAGCAGATCGCCTTGGGCCTCTGCCGCGCGTGCGCCGTCATCGAGCTGCGGCGGCAGGGTCAGAAACCGTCGATCGATCGCGCTGTTGAGGAATATCGAACGGATCTTGGGGTCCGATATCCGGAAAATATCGAGGATATTCTGTTGCGAATACGAGGTGTCGGGGACCGCCGTCCCGACTCCGACGATGCGCGCGAATGCGCTGTCGTCCAGTGGTTCCGGCGACCGTGGGTGCAGCCTCCGGTATGCCGGTCGGCCCGTCGTCATCGGTAGGTCCATCCCCAAGACCGGCGGGCGCTGCGGGTTCGTCGAGGCAGCTTTTCTCGAATTACCGCCGAACATGGGCTTCCTTTCTCAGACGCTGTACTTGCGGACGAAGGCTGCGAGCCTGTCCAATCCCGTGTCGATCTCGTCCGGGGTGAGATGGCTGAACGAAAGCCGGAGGCGGTTCCTGGGCAGGCCGTCGCCGTAGAAGTAGTGCAGGGGTGTCCACAACACGCCGTGCTCGAGCGCGGAAATGGTCAGCAGGTCGTCGTCGACGGTGAACGGAACCGTCAGAACCAAGAAGAAACCGCCGGTCGGTGTGTTCCAGGACACCGAAGGAACTGTTCCTGGCGGAAACCTGGTCGCCAGGCCGGTGAGGATTCGGTGGAGATTGTTCTGATAGATCTGCCTTTCCCGGACGCTCGCCAGCCGCACGCTGCCGCCGTTCTGCAAGAGCTTTCCGCCGATAATGGCCTGTGCGATCGGGGAGGTGTTCACGGTGAGCATGCTCTTGATCTTGGCGAGTTGATCGGCGAGCAGTTCGGTGTGCTCGCCGCCGGTGTGCACCCGCTGGTCGGCGACGACGTAGCCGACCCGGGCGCCGGGAAATCCCGTCTTGGCGAAGGAGCCGAGATACACCACTCGCTGGGTGCGGTCGAGTGCCTTCAAGGTGGGCAGATAGCCGTTGTCGCCGTAGAACATCCCGTACGGGTTGTCCTCCAGGATGAGAAAATCGTGCTCTTCGGCGATGCGTAGGAGTTGGTTGCGCGTCTGCACGGAGAAGCTGATTCCGGTCGGGTTGGCGAAGTCGGGCGTCACGTAACAGGCGCGGGGTTTCCGCCCGGCGGCTTCGGCGCGATCGAGCACGACCAGCAGGTCGTCGAGGTCGATTCCGGCGGTGGAGTCCTTGACCCCGAGGACCGTCATGTCCGCGAGTTGCGCGGCGCCGGCGAATCCGACGTAACCGGGCAGCACGGCGAGCACGACATCATCGGCAGTTCTGCGGAGGGCGCGCAAGGTGAGGAACATGGCTTCCTGACAGCCGACCGTGACCACGATCGACTCCGGGTCCACCGTGATGTTCTCGTCGATGTCGAGATGCGCCGCGATGAGGTCGTGGATGATTCCCTTGGTCCGCCCGTACTGCATCAAGGTGCGAAGTACCGTGGCCTCGTCATAGCCGGACTTTGTCAGCAAGTGCTCGCGATAGGTCGCTAAATATCCGTGCACCGACTGAATGTCGAAGAAACCCTCGAAGGGTCGTCCGGCGGCGAACGAGATGGCGTCCGGAAAATGATTGGCGACCTCATTGAGAAAATTCATCGAGTTCGCGCCCGGAAAACTCGCCGAGGCGTGCAGCGCGAGAAGTTCCAACGACATCTCCGACCGAATAGCTGCCATCGCGGTCCTTCCCCCGGCCGGGTGAGTCTTGTGCACTGAGGTACCGACTCAGGCTATGGCCAGGCCGTAGCGGGTCGCAAGAACCACGAGGGGGTCCGGATGGCAGGAACATGTCATTCGCTGGATCGTGTCCTGAGGGCTCGCCACCGAATTTGTCATCTTGTGGACACGGCAATGCGCTGAGTGCGAGCTCTGACCTAAGGTCGAATTCATCTCTCCTCACCTGCGCGTTATTTCGGCGGGTCCCTGGTCGTCATTGCTGGAAGAACAGACGGGTAGATATATGTTCCATTCTCGAGTCGAACGACTGCTTCCGCTGCTGGAGGAGTGGAACGACTCCGCGACGCCCGTGGTGGCCGCCGATCTGATGACTGCCTTCGGCGAGCGAGTCGCGTGCGCACCGGAAGCGATCGCGGTGGAGTACGGCACGGTCTGCCTGACCTATGCCGAGTTGGACGCCCGCGCGCACCGGCTGGCCTGCGTCCTGACCGCGGCGGGTGTGCGACCGGAAATGGCTGTGCCGCTGTTGATGTCGCGGTCGGTCGAACTGCTCGTCGCCATCGTCGCGGTGCTCGAGGCCGGCGGTGCCTATCTGCCGTTGCCGACGACCTATCCGGTGGCGCGGATGCGTGCCGTGCTCGCCGACAGCGCGTGTCCGGTGTTGCTGGTGGACCGGACGCTGCGAAACCATGAGCTGGCGGTCGGTCGACGAGTGATCGTCGTCGAACCCGGCCCGCCGCCGGCCGAGGCAGAGCAGACCGTCACGGACCTGCCGGTGTTGCGTCCCGGTCAGCTCGCCTACGTCATGTACACGTCCGGATCGACAGGTGAGCCCAAAGGCATTGCCGTGACTCATCGAGACGTGGTCGACCTCGCGCGGGATCGGTGCTGGGACGTGCATGCCGACGACCGGGTGTTGCTGCATTCACCACACGCGTTCGACGCGTCCACCTACGAGATCTGGGCACCGCTGCTCGCCGGCGGACGGGTCGTCGTCGCGCCGCCCGGCGAGTTGGATGCGGGCGCATTGGCGAGAGTGATCGAGAACCACGGGATCACCCGAATCAGCTTGACCGCGGGGCTGTTCCGGGTGGTGGCCGAGGACTTGGTGACGTGCTTGCGCGGGGTCACCGAGGTGACCACCGGCGGTGACGTCATCTCGCCGCATGCCGTGGTCGAAGTCCTGCGGGAGTGCCCGCGGATCACGGTGCGCACCACCTACGGCCCGACCGAGATGACGTTGTGCGTCACCCAAACCCCTTGGCGGCACGGCGATCAGGTCGGTACCAGTGTGCCGCTGGGCACGCCGTTGGACAACACACGGCTGTTCGTGCTCGACGATGGTTTGCGACCGGTGCCGATCGGGACGGTGGGGGAGTTGTACCTCGCCGGCGCCGGTCTGGCCCGGGGTTACGTCAACCGGCCTGAGCTCACCGCCGCCAGGTTCGTCGCGAATCCGTTCGGCGGCCCTGGTGCCCGGATGTATCGCACCGGCGATCTCGCCCGACGCGAGGCCGACAGCACACTGACTTTCCTTGGGCGTGTGGACGATCAGGTCAAGATCCGCGGGTTCCGCATCGAGCTCGCCGAGATCGAAGCCGCGCTGGCGGCGGTCGACACGGTGCGCGAGGCCGCGGTGATCGTCCGTGAGGCTCGGCCGGGCGACAAGCGGTTGGTCGGCTACCTGGTGCCCGCGGTCGACAAGACGAGCATCGACACCGCGAAAGTCCGTGAGCGGCTGGCGAAGACGCTGCCGGATTACTCGGTGCCCTCCGCATTCGTTGTGCTGGAACGTTTTCCGTTGACCCCCAACGGAAAACTGGACCGCGCGGCGCTGCCCGCGCCGGAGTACGCGGCAGGGTCGGCCCGCCGGAATCCCGGCAATGCCCGCGAACACGCCTTGTGCGACCTGTTCGCCGACGTTCTCGGCGTGCCCGAGATCGGTGTCGACGACAGCTTTTTCGAGCTCGGCGGTGATTCGCTGCTCGCCATCCGGTTGCTCAACCGCGTCCGCGGCTCGCTCGGCATCGAGGCCGGTATCGGCGCGCTGTTCGACAACCCCACTGTCGCCGGTTTCAGTCGGCACCTCAGCGGCGATGCCGGTCGGGCACGTCCGGCGGTGGTCCCGGTTTCGCCCCGCCCGGATCTGGTCCCGGTGTCCTTCGCGCAGCGGCGGTTGTGGTTCCTCGACCGGTTGGCGGGGCCCAGCGCGACGTACAACATCCCAGTGGTCACCCGGATCGCGGGCGAACTGGACGAAGACGCCCTGACAGCCGCGGTCGCCGATGTGATGGCGCGGCACGAAGCACTGCGGACGGTGTACGTCGAGCTGGACGGTGAACCGTTCCAACGGATCATCCCCGCCGCGGAGACACCGGCAGCGGTTTCGTTCACCCGGTGCGCCCCCGAAGAGGCCGACGCGGTGGTGGTTCGCGCCTGCGCGCACCTGTTCGACCTTGCGATCGACCCGCCGTTGTACGTGCACGTGGTCCAGAGCGTTGCGGGCGAAAGTCTGGTCGTGCTCGTCATCCACCACAGCGCCGGTGACGGCTGGTCGATGGATCCGCTGAGCGCGGACCTGTCGTCGGCGTACGCGGCAAGGCTCGGCGGCGCCGCCCCGGACTGGGCGCCGCTGCCCGTGCAGTACGTGGACTACACCTTCTGGCAGCGAGACCTGCTCGGCGACGAACACGACCCGGACAGTGTGTCGTCCCGCCAGCTCGGTTACTGGCGAGAACACCTGCGCGGCTTGCCCGACGAACTGGCTTTGCCGACCGACCACCCGCGTCCCGCACAGGCCAGTCACCTCGGCGGCAGCGTCGAGCTCGCCGTGGACGCGCAAGTCCACCAGAGTCTGCAGAAGCTGGCGCAACACCGAAACGTGACGCTGTTCATGGTCTTTCAGGCCGCGCTGGCGGCCTTGCTCACCCGGCTCGGCTGCGGCACCGATATCCCGTTGGGCACGCTGGTCGCTGGACGCTCCGACGATGCCCTCGCCGGCCTGGTCGGGTTCTTCGTCAACACGCTGGTCCTGCGCACCGACACCAGCGGGGGCCCCGGCTTCGACGAGCTGCTCACCCGGGTGCGCACCACCGACCTCGCGGCCTTCGAACACCAGGACCTCCCGTTCGAGAAGCTCGTCGAACATCTGCAGCCCACCCGATCCCTGTCCCGGCACCCGCTGTTCCAGATCGCACTCGTCGTGGACGAAGGCATGGTTCTGCGCCTGGACGGTCTGCCGTGCACGCCGGTGAAGACCCCGCTCGACGCGGCGAAATTCGATCTGTTCTTCGGATTCGTCCAGCGGTGGACCGCTGACGGCCGCGCCGCCGGTGTGGATCTGACCCTCACCTACGCAGCGGATCTGTTCACCTCCGATGGTGCCAGGGTGCTCGGTGAGCGCTTGCTGCGGTTCCTGACCCAAGTCGCCGCCGACTCCGGCGTGCCGCTCAGCGGCGTCGAGGTGCTCGCCGCGCCGGAACGGCACCGAATGCTGGTGGAATGGAACGACACTGAGCGGGAGGTGCCGCAGCGGACGCTGCCCGAGCTGCTCGAGGCGCAGGTGCGACGCACCCCGGACCTGCCTGCCGTGCAGATGGGTGACACGGTGCTCACCTACGCGCAGCTCAACGCGCGGGCCAATCAACTTGCCCGTTATCTGATCGATCGCGGCGTCGGGCCGGAATCCGTTGTCGGCCTGATGATGCCGCGCTCCGTCGACGTCATCGTCGGGCTCTGGGCGACATTGAAGGCCGGGGGCGCGTACCTGCCGATCGACCCCGGCTACCCCGCCGACCGGGTGGCCTTCATGCACAGCGACGCGGCGCCGGTCCTGACCCTCACCGAATCGGTGGACACCGGGCACCTGTCCTCGGCCGATATCGTCGACGCCGACCGCCTGGCTCCGTTGCGGCCGCAACACCCGGCGTATGTCATCTACACGTCCGGATCGACCGGGCTGCCGAAGGCGGTGGTCATGCCGTCCGCCGCGACGGTGAGCCTGCTGACCTGTTACGAGACGGTCTTGCCCGCAGGCAGGATGGCCCAGTTCTCGTCGCTCAGTTTCGACACCTCCGCCTACGAGGTCCTGTTCGCCACCACGAGAGGTGGCTGCCTGGTAGTCCCGCCCGAGGAGGTCCGCAAGGACGCCGAGTTGTTCGCCCGGTGGCTGGCCGAGTTCGACGTGCAGGACATGTATCTGCCGAACCTTGTGCTGGCGGCGCTGTGCGAGGTCGTGCAGAACACCGGCGCCCACCTTCCCGAACTGCGGCTGATCGGCCAGGGTGGGGAAGCACTGGCGCTTTCGCCCGAGGTCAAGGCGTTTTTCGCGACCCGCGGTCGTCGGCTGGACAACTGCTACGGCCCGACCGAAACGCACCTGGCGATCGCGTCGTTCTTCCCTCCTGAGGTGGACGACTGGCCCGACCATGCGGCGCTCGGCAAGCCGATCGGCAACACCCGCGCCTACGTACTGGATTCCCGGCTGCGGCCGGTGCCCTGCGCGGTGGTGGGAGAGCTGTATCTCGCAGGCGCTCAGCTCTCGCGCGGATATCTGAACCGACCGGCGCTGACGGCAGCACGCTTCGTGGCCAACCCGTTCGACGATGCGGCATCCCGGATGTACCGCACCGGTGACCTGGTGCGCTGGCGTGCCGACGGCCAGTTGGAGTTCCACGGCCGTGTCGACCATCAGGTCAAGATCCGCGGGTTCCGGATCGAACTCGGCGAGATCGAGACCGTGCTGCGCGGTCATCCGCACGTCGCGCAGGTGGCGGTGCTCGCCGTGCAGGACCGTCCGGGCGATCAACGCCTCGTCGGCTACGTGGTGCCGGCCTGCGGGGCGGTCGAGCCGGCGCAGCTGCGGGATCATGTGGCGGCGGTGCTGCCGGACTACATGGTGCCGTCCGTGTTCGTCCGGCTCGACGCCATGCCGCTCAGTCCCAACGGCAAGCTGGACCGCGAAGCACTGCCCAAGCCGTCCCGCGAGAGTACGGGCCGTGCGCCGCGCACGCCGGTCGAACGAGCGCTGTGCGAGATCTACGCCGACGTGCTGGTCGTGCCGTCGGTGACGATCGACGACGATTTCTTCGCCTTGGGCGGCCATTCCCTCACCGCGACGAAGCTGACCAGTCGGATCAGAACCGTGCTCGGGGTCGAACTGCCGGTCCGGGTGGTGTTCGAGCGGCCGACCCCGGCCGGGCTCGCCGACCGCGTCGGCACCGCCGAGCTGGCCCGTGTCGCGGTGACTCCGCGGCCGCGACCCGAGTCGGTTCCCTTGTCGTTCGCGCAGCTCCGGCTGTGGTTCCTGTACCGGATGCAAGGACTGGTCTCGACCTACAACGTGCCGATGGCCGTCCGGCTGTCCGGCGAGCTCGATCAGTCGGCGCTGCGAGCGGCGCTCGCCGATGTCGTAGGACGGCATGAGAGCCTGCGTACCGTGTATCCGGAGCACGACGGCCGGCCATACCAGCACATCGTGGACGTACCGGAGATTCGGTGGGAGTTCGCCCGGATATCCGAGCGTGAACTCGCCGCGCGACTGGACGCGGCGGCGGGTTACGCCTTCGATCTCGCCTCCGAGATCCCGTTGGCGGCATGGTGTTTCGAGCTCGGACCGGACGAGCACGTGCTGTTGCTGCTGATGCATCACATCGGCGGCGACGGCTGGTCGATGACACCGTTGGCGCGCGATCTCGGCACGGCTTACAACGCGCGCCGTCTCGGGCAGGCGCCCGGGTGGTCGCCGCTGCGGGTCCAGTACGCGGATTACGCGCTGTGGCAACGGGAATTGCTCTCGAAGGCCGATCAGTCGTACTGGGTCGACCGGCTGGCGGGCTTGCCGGAAGAACTCACGCTGCCGTTCGACCGGGCCCGCCCCAAGGTGGCCTCCCAGCTCGGTGGACGGGTTCCGGTCCGGCTCGCCGCGGACGTCCACCACGGACTGATCGGGCTGGCCAAGCAGACCGGTGGCACGCTTTTCATGGTGTTGCACGCCGGATTGACCGCGCTGCTGACCAAACTCGGCGCAGGCACCGACATCCCCATCGGTACGGTCGTGGCCGGGCGCGACGACGAGGCCCTCGACGACCTGATCGGGTTCTTCGTGAACACTCTGGTGCTCAGAGCCGACACCGCGGGCGATCCGACGTTCACCCAGCTGCTCACCCGCGTGCGCGACAGCGATATCGCCGACTTCTCCCAAACGCAGGTCCCGTTCGAACACCTGGTGGAGGTGCTCAATCCGGCGCGGCACACCGGTCGGAATCCGCTGTTCCAGGTAGCTCTCTCGTTCAACAACAACGAGCCGCCGATATTCGACCTGGACGGCCTGACCGCCGTCGCGGATGGCGTGTGGCGCGACATCGCCAGGTTCGACCTCACCCTCATCCTCTGGGAAACCTTCGGCCCCAACGGCGAACCCGCCGGCCTGGACGGCTCGCTCGAGTACAGCAGCGACCTGTTCGATCGCGGTTCGGTAGAGGTGATGACCACCAGGCTGCATCGGATCTTCGCCGCGGCCGTCGCCGACCCCGACCGGCCGATCAGCGCGATCGACGTGCTCAGCAGGGCCGAACGGGAGTCGCTTCTGCGCCCACCGGTGGCGCGGCCCGGTGCGATCGCACACCAGCTGTTCGAGGAGCAGGTCCGGCGTACCCCGGACGCGCCTGCGTTGGCGGCGGGGGACACCCTGCTCAGTTACACGGAATTGAATGCGCGGGCGAATCAGTTCGCGCGGTTGCTCATTCAACGTGGTGTGCGGCCGGAAGACCGGGTTGTCGTGCTGCTGCCGCCCTCCGCCGAGCTGGTCATCGCGCTGCTGGGTGTCCTGAAATCCGGCGGCGCGTACCTACCGGTCGATGTGAACTACCCGGACGACCGGGTGGCATTCCTGCTTCGAGACGCGGCTCCCCGGATCACCGTGACGACGTCGGCGCTGTCCGCGCGCGTCGGGCCGGACGCGCTGTGTGTCGACCGGTGCGAGAGCGATCGTTACCCCACGGCGAACCCGGGGCTTCGGGTCCATCTGGATAATCCTGCTTACGTGCTCTACACGTCAGGATCGACGGGGCGCCCCAAGGGGGTCGTTATCGCGCACAGATCGCTCGGTGCGTATCTGTTGCGCTCACGGGATATCTATCCCGGCGTCGCGGGGGAGAGCCGCATGCACCTGTCCGTGGCGTTCGACATGTCTGTGTCCGCGCTGTACGTGCCGCTCGTCAGTGGCGGATGTGCCAGGGTCGGCGAACTGGACCAACCCGGTCCACGGCCGTCGGTCTTGTTCGGGACACCCAGCCACTTGAAGCTGCTGGACTCCATGCCCGACGAGGCCTCGCCGAGCGAATGTCTGTCTGTCGGAGGTGAGGCGCTGTTCGGCGACATGCTGGCGCGCTGGCGTGCCCGTCACCCGAATGTGCTGGTGTGCAACAGCTACGGCCCCACCGAGACGACAGTCTGTACCATCGAGTTCCGGTTGACCGACGACGAGCAGACACCGACGGGCGCCATTCCCATCGGCCGGCCGTTCGCGGATGTCCGGGTATACGTGCTCGGTGACGGACTGGATCTGGTCGCGCCGGGGGTGCTCGGCGAGCTGTACATCGCCGGTGACTGCCTGGCCAGGGGATACCTCGACCGGCCTGGATTGACCGCCGGTCGGTTCGTGGCGGACCCGTTCAGCCCCACGGCGGAACGGATGTACCGCACCGGGGACGTGGTGCGGTGGCGGTCGGACGGACAGCTGGAATTCGTCGGCCGGGCCGACGACCAAGTGAAGGTGCGAGGCATCCGGGTCGAACCCCAAGAGGCGCAGGTGGTGTTCGCCCGGCATCCGGCGATCCGGCACGCAGCCGTGGTCGCACACGAATTCGGGCCGGGCGAGATCCGGCTGGTGGCATACGTGGTGCCGGACACGACGGTGGGTGAGGCCGAACTGCGGTCGTATGCCGCGGCGCGACTGCCGGCATACCTGGTGCCGTCGGCGGTCGTCATGCTGGACGAACTGCCGCTCACCGTGAACGGAAAGCTCGACCGCCGTGCACTGCCCACACCGCGCCGCAGCGGCGGTTCAGGACGTGCGCCGCAGTCGCCCCATGAGCTGCTGCTCGGCGAACTGTTCGCCGAGCTGCTGGATGTGCCGAAAGTCGGCGTCGACGACTCGTTCTTCGACCTCGGCGGTCACTCCCTCCTGGTCCTCCGATTGATCAGTCGCCTACGGCCCCTTGGCATTTCGCTAACAGTGCGGGACGTGTTGGAGTCCCCGACGGTCGCCGGGCTCGCCGCGCTCGCGTCGGCAGGCTCGCGCGCAGACTCGCTCGCGGTGATGCTCCCGCTGCGTCGAGCCGGCGCCGAACGACCCTTGTTCTGCGTGCACCCCGCAGCCGGAACCAGTTGGGTGTACTCCGGTCTGCTGCGGCACCTCGACGCCGACCGGCCGGTCTACGGCCTGCAGGCGCGCGGACTCAGCGAACCGGGATGGTCGCCGGGATCGGCCGCGGACGTCGTGACCGACTATCTGGAACAGATCCGGCTCATCCAGCCGCGCGGCCCCTACTTCCTGCTCGGTTGGTCCCTCGGCGGAATCATCGCGCACCTGCTCGCGGTGCGGATCCAGGAAGAAGGCGAACAGGTCGAATTCTTGGCCATACTCGACAGCTACCCGAAGCCGGACGACTACCAGCCGGACACCGGCCCCGCAACACCGGAGGAGGTCGCCGAATCCGTCGGACAAGACATCGAGCTCGCCGGCCTCGGCGAACTCGACCTGTCCACGCTGCTCACGGTTTTCGCCACCACCAGAGCAGTGGTTTCCGCCGCCTCCCTCGGCGTCTTCCACGGCGATCTGCTGCTGTTCGAGGCGACCATCGGCAAACCCCAGAATTCCCCCTTCACCCCCGACCGATGGCACACCCACGTAACCGGCAAGGTAGAGGTCCACCAAATCCCCTGCACCCACGGCGAAATGACCCAACCCCACCCCCTGAACCACATCGGCCCAATCCTCAACACAAAACTGCCCCGCTCGCCACGCTGAGGTTGCGATCGGGCCGACGGCGGCCTGGACCTTCGAACCGTTGCGCGCGGATCACGCCACTGAGTCATCTTCATCTTCCGGACCGAAGCGAGCAGCCTGCCGATTCCGCCGAACTGGACGCGTGGTGGGAAGCGTTCTATATCGGACGGTGCTGCTGGCGACAAGGCCCGGGTTTCATACAGGTCAGGGACCGTCGTCGAGGGCCGCTCGCCAAGTACACGATCACGGGGCACGATCTAACGGAGTCGTGGTACAACCGGCAAAAGCAATGCGACCGATACGAAGACGAACTCGACGATCCGCGGATCACCCAGAGGTACCTGCATCCCGAGATAGCCGCGTAGTTTCTCTCCTCAATTGGCATCGCACTCACTGTGCCCGGCGCGCCACCACCGACGCATCAGTCGGATGACGTTCGGTCGACGTAATTCGCGCGCAGGCGAGGCGTCGGTGGATCGGGCGTCGCCGAACCGCTGCATGGCGTCGACTGCTGTGTGGGCTCAGTCGTCGGTGAGAACGCGCAGTGTCTCGCCGAGTTCGGCGGCGAGGTGTTCGAGTTGATCCGGCGTGAGGCTTTTTCCGAAGGCGGCGGTGTCGAGCAGTCGACGCCGGACGTTGGCGATCCGCGCGCGGGCGGTGGCGACTCGTGTGACGTCGGTGGCGGCGGGCGGGCGGCTCATCGGGCGATCCGTTCTTTCGGTATGCACAACTGAGAGTTGGGGATTGGGCGTTTCGTTTGTTGGACAAGGCATTCGGGATCTAGTCAAATCGTTGGGTGCCGGATCTCGAGATCTCCTACGTCGACGATTTGCCGTGTCACCGGTGCGCGGCCACGCTGGTCTGCGCGATGCGGGTCCCGCATTCTTTTGTCCGGGCAGACGGATTCGAGGTGCGCGGGGTGCGGACGGTGGGTCTGTGCCCGATGTGCGACAACGAAAACCCTGCGGTGCGTGCAATATTCGAGCACATCGCCCGGCACGGCGAGCCCGACCGGGCCGCCATGCTCGAGCTCGCCGCGCTGGTGGGCGAGGCGGCGATGCGAGGGCTGCCCGAGGCGCTGGACGAGGAATTGCTGCGCGCCGCCGCGGCGGAGTTCGTCAGGACAACACCTTGAGCCCGCGTAGTGCGCGCAACTCGCCGAGCAACGCGGAGCTGACCGACACCGGGTAGTCGGCGACGGCGAGCGTCGTCCGCTTCTCCCGATGGCACAGCACGATGCGCACCGGGGTGTCGCCGTGGTGCGCCTGCAGCGTCGACTTGAGTTCCAAAACGCTTTCCCGGCTGGTGCTTTGGGCGTTGAGCTCCAGCATCAGGGGCGGGCGATGGCGGCTGCCGTCGAGGTGGCTCACGTCGAGCACGGCGACGTGCGAGCCGAAAACCGACATCTTGTCCTCGCGCCAGTTGACCCGGCCTTCCACGACGACGACGGCATCGACGGCCAAGTCCAGGGCGAACACGCTGTAGCTTTTCGGGAAGAACAGGACTTCGATCGAGGCATCCAGATCTTCGACCACGGCGATCGCCCAGCTCTCACCCTTTTTGTTCACCCGGCGCTCCAGCGCGGAGATGATGCCCGCGACGGTGACCGTTCCCTCTTTCGGCGGATTGGCGAGCACGCCCGCGATCGGCTTCGGCGCGTTCTTGCGCAGGATGTGGTCGGCGCCGTCGAGCGGGTGGCCGGAAACGTAGAGGCCCAGCATTTCCCGCTCCAGCGCGAGCATGTCCTTACGCGGCCACTCGTCCGCGTCGTAGCGCAGGTGCGCCAGTGGCGAGGAGTCGCCGGGGGTCTCGCCGGTATCGTCCGCCACCCCGAACAGGTCGAACTGGCCAAGCGCCTCCTGGCGCTTCAACCCGGTGACCGCGTCCACCGCCTCCTCGTGGACGGCGATGAGCGCTTTGCGGGGATGACCGAAGGAATCGAAGGCACCGGCTTTGATGAGCGACTCCAAGACCCGCTTGTTGCAGCAGACCAGCTGCGACTTCTCGACGAAGTTCGCGAACGAGGTGTACTTGCCCTTCGCCCTTCGGGTTTCGATGATCGACTCGACGACGTTCGCCCCGACATTGCGCACTCCGCCCAACCCGAAGCGGATGTCGCTGCCCACCGCGGAGAACCGCAGCGAGGACTCGTTGACGTCCGGCGCAAGGACTTTGACGCCGAGTTGTCTGCATTCGGAAAGGTAGATGGCGGACTTGTCCTTGTTGTCGGACACCGACGTCAGCAGTGCCGCCATGTATTCGGCCTGATAATTGGCTTTGAGGTAGGCGGTCCAATACCCGACCAGCGCGTAGCCTGCCGCGTGTGACTTGTTGAAGGCGTATCCGGCGAACGGCAGCACGGTATCCCAGAGCGCCTGGACGGCCTCGTCGGAGAATCCGTTGTCCCGCATGCCAGCCCGGAACCCCTCGAACTCCTTCTGCAGGACGTCGAGCTTCTTCTTGCCCATGGCCCGGCGCAGCACGTCCGCGCGTCCCATGGAGAATCCCGCGACTCGCTGCGCGATCTGCATGATCTGCTCCTGATAGACGACCAGGCCGTAGGTCTCGGCGAGGATGTCGCTCAGCGGCTCCTCGAGCTCGGCGTGGATCGGCTCTATCCGCTGCCTGTTGTTCTTGCGATCGGCGTAGTTGTTGTGCGTGTTCATCGCCATCGGCCCCGGCCGGTACAGCGCGTTGACCGCGACGATGTCCTCGAAGCCGGTGGGGATCAGCCGCCGAAGCAGGTCGCGCATGGCGCCACCGTCGAGCTGGAACACGCCGAGACTGTCACCGCGGCCGAGCAATTCGTAGGTCTTCGAATCGTCGGTGCCGAGCGAGTCGAGATCGATCGTCTCGCCGCGGTTGGCCTTGATGTTGTCGATCGCGTCGCCGATCACCGTGAGGTTGCGCAGACCGAGGAAGTCCATCTTGAGCAGGCCGATGGCCTCGCAGGACGGATAGTCCCAGCCGGTGATGATCGCGCCGTCGTCGCGCCGCCACAGCGGTGTCACATCGACGAGCGGCTCGGACGACATGATCACCGCGCAGGCGTGCACGCCTGCGTTGCGGATCAGACCCTCGAGGCCGCGCGCGGTCTCCATGATGGTCGCCACGTCTTTGTCCGACTCGATCAGCGTCCTGACCTCGGCCGCCTCCGCGTAGCGCTCGTGCGAGGGATCGGTGATGCCCGACAGCGGAATGTCCTTGGCGGCCACCGGCGGCGGCAGGGCCTTGGAGATCCGGTCGGCGACGGCGAAGCCGGCCTGTCCGTAGTGCACCCGCGCGGCGTCCTTGATCGCCGCCTTGGTTTTGATCTTGCCGAAGGTGATCACCTGTGCGACGCGATCGGCGCCGTATTTCTCGGTCGCGTAGCGCACCATTTCACCGCGGCGCCGATCATCGAAGTCCATATCGATATCGGGCATGGACACCCGCTCGGGATTGAGGAATCGCTCGAAGAGCAGACCGTGGGCGATCGGGTCCAGGTTGGTGATGCCCATGGCGTAGGAGACCAGCGACCCCGCGGCCGAGCCGCGGCCCGGTCCGACCCGGATACCTTCCTCGCGCGCGTGATTCATCAGGTCCGCGGTGATCAGGAAGTAGGCGGGGAAGCCCTTTTCCACGATGATGTCGATCTCGAACTCGGCCCTGCGCACGTACTCCTCGCTCACCCCGCCGGGAAAACGCCGATCCAGTCCGCGCATGACCTCGGCACGGAACCAGGAGTTCGCGTCGTAGCCCTCCGGCGCCTCGTAGATCGGCATCCGGTCGGTGTGCGCCCACACCTCGGCGTAGGACTCGACCCGTTCGGCGATCAGCAAGGTGTTGTCCGTGGCGCCGGGGACCTGGGTGTCCCAGTACGCGCGCATTTCCTCGGCCGATTGCAGGTAGTAGCCGTCGCCGTCGAACTTGAATCGGGTCGGGTCGCTGAGGGTCTTACCGGCCTGTACACAGAGCAGGGCGGCGTGCGCCTCGGCCTGGTCCTTGCTCACGTAATGCGAGTCGTTGGTGGCCAGCGGTGGCAGCCCGAGTTTGGTGCTGATCTCGAGCAGTCCGTCGCGGACCGACCGCTCGATCGGCAGGCCGTGGTCCATCAACTCCACGAAAAAGTTGTCCTTGCCGAAGATGTCGCGGTAGTCGGACGCGGCCTGGATCGCCTCGGCGTGCTGGCCGAGGCGCAGCCGGGTCTGCACCTCGCCGGACGGGCAACCGGTGGTGGCGATGATGCCGTCGGAATGCGCGGCGATCAGCTCGCGGTCCATCCTCGGCTTGCGGTAGTAGCCCTCCATGCTGGCCAGCGACGAGAGCTTGAACAGGTTTCGCAACCCCCGCGCGTTCTGCGCAAGCATCGTCATGTGGGTGTAGGCGCCACCACCGGATACATCGCCGCCGACTCCCTCGCCATTGGACCCGCGCTGGCCCGCCTGGCCCCAGAACACCGGCTTCTTGTGATGCCTGCTGCCGGGCGCCAGGTAGGCCTCGATACCGATAATGGGTTTGATGCCGGCCTTGGTGGCGACCTGATAGAACTCGTCCGCGCCGAACATATTGCCGTGGTCGGTCATGCCGACCGCGGTCATCCCGAGCCTGCTCGCCTCGTCGAACAGCGGCTTGATCTTCGCCGCACCGTCCAGCATGGAGTACTCGGTGTGGACGTGCAGGTGAACGAACGAAGACAAGACGCCCTCCAAGAATGCGACCCGGGTTCGGATCGCACCATTCGAGCCGAGCGGGCCGACGAGGGTCAAACAATCGACACGCATGCCTCGACAACCGATGGTTGTCGAGGCTGGTAGTTTCGTCGGCGGCGGAAAAGCTGCTCACGCAACCGAATTCGCGCGCCATGCCGGTTCGGCTAGTCGAGCCGGGCGGTCGGGCCGAGCAATCCCCGCGCGACGCTGTCCAGCACGGCCGCGCGTTGATCGATCAAATAGAAATGCCCGCCGGGGAACACCCGTATATCGAACGCCGCGGTGGTGTGCCGCGCCCAGTCGCGCGCCTCGTCGAGGGTGGTCTTCGGGTCGTCGGCGCCGACGAGCGCGGTGATCGGGGACCCGACGGTGCGGCTCGGCGGGCAACGGTAGGTCTCGATCGCCTTGTAGTCGCCGCGCAGCGCGGGCAGGATCATGCGCCGCACCTCCTCGTCGTCGAGCAGCGTGGTGTCGGTGCCATCGAGCATCCGCAGCTCGTCGATGACCGTCGCGTCGTCGGCCAGGTGTAGCTGTTCGTGCCGATGCCGCGACGGCGCCCGGCGACCCGAGACGAACAGCCTGGCGACCACGATGCCGTCGCGTCGGGCCAGGCGATGGGCGACCTCGAAGGCGAGAGCCGCGCCCATGCTGTGCCCGAAAAACGCGATGGGCAGGTCGGTTTCGGGCCGCACGGCCAGGTATACCTGTTCGGCGAGCGCGCCGATGTCGTCGATACCCGGCTCGGTGCGCCGGTCCTGTCGACCGGGATACTGCACCGAGAGCACGTCGATCGGCTCGGGCAGGGCCGTGCCCATCGGAAAATAGAAACTCGCCGAACCCCCCGCGTGGGGGAAGCACACCAACCGCACCGTCGGCGTGGCTGTCCGGCGGAACCGCCGGATCCAGCGCGCGTTGTCCACCATCGGCTCTGTCATATTTCTCCTCTGCTTCGAGTGGGACGCGCCGTGGTCGCCGTGCCGCATCCGACACGGCGACCACGGCAGTACTCGGTCAGTAGCGGCGTTCGCCGTCTCCGCTGAGTGGTGACCACCACTGCGTGTAGTTCGTGGCACCGTCACCGAAGACGCCGCCGTATCCCTCGACGACTTTTCCGTTCTCCCACTTGAGCATCTGCACGCCGGAGATATCGAGGACGTCGAAGGGTGAGGTGCTGCCCTCCGGCGCGCCTTTGCGGATGGCGTGGATCTCGTTGACGTCGATCGAATAGCCGTCGTCGTTATTGATGAGCAAGGTGATCGGGCGCATCGACCACGAACCGCCGGAGGCCTCGAGCATGCCCTGCACGTATTCGAGGAAGTCGTCGATACCGGTCCGCCAGCCGGCGTGCGCGTGACTACCTGGTGCGAGGAACCGCAGATTCTCCGACCAGTACAGCGCGGTCTTCTCCCGATTTCCTGAGCTCACCGCCTCGTATGCGGCGGCGACCAACTCGGGGGTGATCTCGGTCATTTGTTCCCTCTCTGTTCTGTCATCTTTCGAGTGCGGCGAGCCACGAATCCACCACCTGCGCGGTGGTTTCGGCGTGCCCTTCCACGATCGTGAAGTGGTCGCCCGCCACGACGGGCTGCGCGTCGGCCAGCGACCACGCCGGTCCCCATTCGCCGTCCGCGAGCGGGGCGTCGTCCATGTCGGGCAGCGCGTCGGCGGCCCGCACGAACAGCGTCGGGGTGTCGATGGGCCGGGGTTCCCACTCGCCGAACACCTCGAAGTAGCCGCCCATCGCGGTCAGCGAGACGTGGTCCATCGAGACGAGTTCGGTACGGCGCGCGAACAATCCGCCGGTGAACGCCCGGCTGAGCCGCGGATTCATCTCCGCGGGCAGATAGGTGTCGATCAGGACGACCGCGCGCGGCGGCGCTTCGGATTGCTGCAACAGTGCGGCGACTTCGTGCGCGATCCAGCCGCCCGAGGAGTAACCGAGCAGTGCGTACGGCTCGGTGCCCGCGTAGTCCAGTACCGCCTGCGCCTGCATCTCGGCGATGGCCAGGACGCTGCCCGGCAACCGTTCTCCGGCACGGAATCCCGGCTCGGGCAGGACCACGGTGTCCCGGCGATCGCGTAGCGCGCCGGCGAAGCGGGCGTATTGGTGCGCGCCCGACATGGCCACCACCGCGGGGAAGCAGAGCAGCCGTGGTCGGTGCGCGCCCCTGGCCAGTGGCACCGGATGCGGTCGCTGCCCGACCTCGTCGGCGCTGTGGAACACCGGACGCAGGCGGGAGGCCACGCGCACCAGCTCCATGCCCTCGTCGACCCGGTCGTCCAGGCACGCCTGGCGGAACAACGCGCCGAGTGTGTCCTCGGTCGTTGCGGCGGCCGGTGTGACGGTGCCCGCCAGCTCGTCGCTGAGGAAACGGGCGAGCGCGGGGGGTGTGGGCTGGTCGAAGACCACATTGGCGACCAGCGAAAGGCCGGTGGCGCGCTGCAGTCGATTGCGCAGGTCCACGGCGGTCAGCGAGTCGAAGCCGAGTTCGGTGAAGGCCCGGTCGCCGTCGAGTTCCTCCGGTGTCGAGTGGCCGAGCGCGGCAGCGACTTCCCGTCGCACGAGCGCGAGCAGCGCGTCTTCGCGCTCGGTGCCGGTCAGCTCGGCCAGGCCGTCGAGTAGGTCGCGGCCGGCCGGGCGGGTGTCCACCCGAGTGGGCCGCACCAGCGCATGCCAGATCGGCGGCAGCGGTTCGCGCGCGGCGGTGGCGCGGAGAGCGGCGACATCCACTCGCACCGGAACGAGCTGCGCCTCCGGTCGGGTCAGTGCCGCGTCGAACAGCGCTAGACCTTCCGCTGTACTCAGCGCCGCCACGCCGCCACGGACCAGGTTGCGCCGGTCCGCGGCCATGCCGGCCGCCGTGTCCCACGGCCCCCAGGCCAGAGAGGAGGCCGGAAGCCCAAGTGCGGCACGGTGTATCGCGAGGGCGTCGAGGAAGGTGTTGCCCGCGGCGTAGGCGGCCTGCCCGGCCGAGCCGAGAATGCCCGCGACCGAGGAGAACAGGATGAAGGCCGTGAGGTCGCCGGTGAGTTCGTGCAGGTGCCAGGCCGCGGCGACCTTCGGCCGCAGTACCCGCGCGAGTTGGTCGGTGGTGAGCGAGGTGAGCACGGCGTCGTCGAGTACGCCGGCGGCGTGCACGACGGCGTGTACGGGGTGCTCGGCGATCAGCGTGGCGACCTGATCCCGTTCGGCGACATCACAGGCGGCGACCTCGACGCGGGCCCCCGCCGCCGCCAGTTCCGCACGCAGGGAAGGCATTTCACCGCCACGGCTGACGAGCAGCAGGTCGCGCACGCCGTGTTCGGCGACCAGCCGGCGCGCGACCAGTTGACCCAGCGTCCCGGACGCACCGGTCACGAGGACGGTCCCGCCGGACAGGTCGGCCGCGGCCGACCTCGGCCCGGTGAGCGGCGCGAGGCGTGGCACGTACGCGACGCCGTCGCGGAGCATGATCTCCGGTTCGCCGGACGCCAGCGCGGCGGCCAGGCCGCGCCGATCGAGTCGGCTCGTACGGGGGATATCGAGCAGCGTCAGGTGGCCGGGGTGTTCGGCCTGTGCGGCGCGGACCAGACCGGTGAGCACGGCCGACGCCGGATCGGTCGCGTCACCGCGGATCACGACGACGAGGCGGGTCGTGGCGAAGCGCCGATCCGCCAGCCACGCCTGCAGCAGGGTGAGTACGCCGGCGGCCAGGTGTGCCGCGGCCGCGGGCACGTCGGCGTCGTCCGGCGCGGACGGGACGACGAATACGGCGTCCGGCGTCATTCCGGCGGCCTCCGCCGCGTCGCCGAGTTCGGCGATACCCGAATATGTTTCGACATGTCCGCCGCTGTCGCGCAGGGCAGACGGGAACCACGAGTCCTCCGTGCCGAGCACGGCCGACCACGATTCGGCGGGCACGGGTCCGGCGGGCAGTGCCTGCCAGCGCAGGCCGAGCAGCGACCGTGGGACGTCCGCGCTTTCGTCGACGGGCAGCGGACGCAGCGTCAATGCCGTGACACTGCCGACCGCGCGACCCTCCCGGTCGAACAGGGCCACCGCGACGGAATCCTTACCGGCCGCAGTGATCCGCACCCGCAGCGCGGTGCCGCCCGCCGTGCCGACGCGGACCCCTCGCCAGGCGAACGGCACGCTCGGCGACGGGTCCGCCTCGTCGACGAAGCCACCGAACCCGATGGCGTGCAGTGCCGCGTCCAGCAACGCCGGATGCACGAGGTAACCCGCCACGTCGGTGCCCTCGGGGAGCGCGACTTCGGCGCAGACCTCGCCGGAGCGGTGCCACGCGGCGCGTAAGCCGCGGAACGCGGGACCGTAGTGCAGCCCGCGCTCGGCCAGGTGATCGTAGTGGGCATCGAGGTCGAGTGCCCGCGCGTCCGGTGGCGGCCACGCGTGGTCGGGGTCGTGCGCGACCTCGGCGCCCGCCTCGGCGAGCACAGCGGTGGCGTTGCGCTGCCACGGCCGGTCGCCGCCGGACTCGCGGGTGTAGACGCGAACCGTGCTGCGGCCGTGCGTATCCGGTGGCTCGACGGTCACGCGAAGGTCGAGCGCCATGCCGTCGGCGAGGACGGCGGGTGCTTCGATGGTGAGATCGTCGAGGCCGGTGCGGCCGCAGTGCGCGCCCGCGTGCAGGACTAGGTCGAGATGCGCTGTCGCGGGTAGCACGATCCGGTTTCCGACAATGTGATCCGCGAGCCACGGGTGGGTGTGCGGGTCGACGCGGCCGGTGAAGACGAGCGAGCCGGACTCCGGGTCGGCGACCATCGCGGCGAGCATGGGGTGGTCGGCGGCGTCGACACCCGCGCTGTCCAGGTCCGCCGGGCCGACGGCGCGGTGGTCGAGCCAATAACGCTGGTGCTGAAAGGGATAGGTCGGCAGTGGCACCGACCGGGCGCCCGTCTCGGCGAAGTAGTCGGTCCAGTTCGGGTGGGTGCCGGTCGCGACGAGGTGGGCGAGCGCCTCGGTGATCGCCGCGGTGTCGCGGCGGTCGGTGCGCAAGCTGGGCACTGCTCCGCTGGGCAGATGCGGGACCAGCGATCCGCCGGGGCCGATCTCGAGGTAGTCGGTGACGGCCTGTCCGGCCAGCGCGCCGACGGCGTCGGCAAAGCGAACGGTGTTGCGGGCGTGGCGGATCCAATGCTCCGGGTCGGCGAACGTGTGTTCGTCGGCGAGTCGTCCGGTGACGGTGGAGACGATCGGCACTATCGGTGGCGCGAACGACAGGCCGGCAATGGCCTCGCGGAAGCGGTCGAGCATGGGTTCCATCAATGGTGAGTGGAACGCGTGTGAGACACGCAGCCAGGTGTGGCGGTGGCCGTCCAGTTGGCCGACGATCGCTGCCAGGTCGGCTCGGTCACCGGACAGCACAACGGAGTTCGGGCCGTTGACGGCGGCGATGCCGACGGTGTCCGGGTAGTCCGCCAAGTGGGGGAGCACCGCGTCGACCTCGGCGTTGACGGCGACCATCGCGCCGCCCTCGGGCAGTGCGTGCATCAGTCGACCGCGGCTGGTGATGAGGGCACAGGCCTCGGGGAGGGACAGGACTCCGGCGATATGCGCCGCCGTGATCTCGCCGATCGAGTGTCCGGCGACGACCGCCGGTGTGACGCCCCAGAACTCCCACAGCCGGTAGAGGGCGGCCTGCATCGCGAACAAGGCCGGTTGGGCGAATCCGGTCTGGTCGAGCAGGTCCCCGTGCTCGCCGAACACGATGTCGCGCAACGGATGTACGAGGTGCTTGTCCAAGTGGGCGCACGCGTCGTCGAACGCGGCCCGATACGCCGGATAGGTGTCGTAGAGTTCGCGCCCCATGCCGGGACGTTGGGTGCCCTGCCCGGCGAAGACCATCGCCAAGCCACCGTCGGCAGCGCGACCGGTGACCACCGCGGGGTGGGTGCCGCCCCGGGCGATGGCCCGAAGGGCCTCCGCGCGTCGCACCGGATCGCCGGTCGTCACGATGGCGCGCTCGGCCAGCGCGGCGCGGCCGGTGGCGAGCGAGTATCCGATGTCGAGCACCGATCCGTCCTCGATGTCGCGGTCTGCCAGACGCCCCGCGTGTGCCCGCAGCGCCGCCGGATTATGCCCGGAGAGCACCCACGGCACGTGCGGAAGCTCCCGGCGCGGTGGAAGTTCGACCTCCGGCGCCTGTTCGAGGATGATGTGGGCGTTGGTGCCGCTGATGCCGAAGGAGGAGACGGCTGCGCGGCGGGGTCGGTCGTGTTCGGGCCATGGTTGTTGTTCGGTGAGTAGTTCGATGGTGCCGGTGCTCCAGTCGACGTGTGAGGTCGGTTTGTCGATGTGGAGGGTGCGGGGGAGGATCCCGTGTTGTATGGCTTTGATCATTTTGATGATTCCGGCGATGCCTGCGGCGGCTTGGGTGTGGCCGATGTTGGATTTGATGGAGCCGAGCCAGAGGGGTTGTTGGCGGTGTTGTCCGTAGGTGGCCAGTAGTGCTTGTGCTTCGATGGGGTCGCCGAGTTTTGTTCCGGTGCCGTGTGCTTCGACGGCGTCGATGTCGTGTGGTTGGAGTCCGGCGTTGGTGAGGGCTTGTCGGATGACGCGTTGTTGGGCGGGTCCGTTGGGTGCGGTGAGTCCGTTGGAGGCGCCGTCTTGGTTGACCGCGGAACCACGCAGCACCGCCAGCACCGGGTGCCTCTGCTGTCGCGCCGCCGAAAGGCGTTCCAGCAGTACCAGTCCGACGCCTTCGCCCCAGCCGGTTCCGTCGGCGGTGTCGGCGAACGCCTTACAGCGCCCGTCCGAGGCGAGTCCGCCTTGCCGACTGAATTCGGCGAACGTCGCCGGTGTCGCCATGACGGTGACGCCGCCGGTGAGGGCCATGGTGCATTCGTTGTTGCGGAGTGCTTGTGCGGCGAGGTGGAGTGCGACGAGGGAGGATGAGCAGGCGGTGTCGATGGTGACGGCGGGTCCTTGGAGGCCGAAGGTGTAGGCGATGCGGCCCGAGGCGATGCTGCCCGCGCTGCCGTTGCCGAGGTGTCCGGCGACTTCGTCGGGTACGTGGGTGAAGCGGGTGGCGTAGTCGTTGTACATGACGCCGGTGAAGACGCCGGTGTGGTTGCCGTGTAGTGAGGTCGGGTCGATTCCGGCGTGTTCGAAGGTTTCCCAGGCGGTTTCGAGGAGTAGTCGTTGTTGGGGGTCCATGGCGAGTGCTTCTCGTGGTGAGATGCCGAACAAGGCGGCATCGAAATCCGCCGCGTCGTGCAGAAACCCGCCCTCCCGGACCGCGTAGTCGTCCGGCCCGTAGATCCGCGTCGCGTCCCACCCCCGGTCCGCCGGGAATTCGGTCACGGCGTCGAGGCCCGCGACGAGCAACCGCCACAGGTCGTCCGGCGTGCCGACGTCACCTGGGTACCGGCACGCCATACCCACGATCACGATCGGGTCGTCGTCGGCGGCGACGGCGGCCACCTCGGCGATGTCTTGCTCGGACGTTCCTAGCAGTTCCGTGCGCAGGTGGGCTACCAGCGCGCCCACGTTCGGGTGATCGAACACGAGCGTCGCCGGAAGGTGCAGCCCAGTAGCGGAATTCAGCCGGTTGCGGAACTCCACCGAGGTCAGCGAGTCGAAACCGAGGTCGCGGAAGGCGCGGGTGGCGGCGACCGCCGACAGGTCCGAGTGCCCGAGCGTGGCCGCGACATGCTCGCGGACGAGCGTGTTCAAGGCGGCGTCGCGTTCCGCGGGTGGCATCCGACGCAGGCGCTCCGCGAGCCCGTCCTCGGCACGGGTCGCGGCCCGGCGCGGCAGGGTGGGCACGAGCGTACGCAGCAGTGCCGGTACGGATCCGGCGTCGGCGGCCACCGCGTGCGCGTCCAGATGCATCGCGACGACCACCGGTGACGGCGTGGTCAGCGCGGCGTCGAACAGTGCGCACCCTTCCTCCTCGCGCAGCGGTCGCATGCCGCGGCGCGGGGCGGCGGCGTCGGCCATGCCGGTGTGCCAGAGGCCCCAGGCGATGCTGGTGGTGGGTCGGGCGTGCGCCGAGCGGTGGTGGGCGAGTGCGTCGAGGTAGGCGTTGGCGGCGGCGTAGTTGGCTTGGCCGGGTGCGCCGAGAGTGGCCGCGGCCGAGGAGAACAGCACGAAGGCGGTGTTGGTGTGGTCGCGGGTGAGTTCGTGCAGGTACCACGCGGCGGTCGCCTTGGCGGCGAACACCTTTCGCAGCTGCTCGGGGGTCTGGTTGGTGAGTACCGCGTCCTCGACGACACCGGCGCAGTGCACGACCGCGCTGAGTTCGCGACCATTCAGCGCCGCGGCGAGCTCGGCGCGTTCGGTGAGATCACAGATCTCGGCGGTGACCCTGGCGCCGGCCGCGGTCAAGTCGTCGAGCAGTTCGGGCGGGATCGGGCGGCGCGCCAGCAGGAGGAGGTCGCGCGCGCCGTGCGTGCCTACGAGGTGGCGGGCGACGATACCGCCGAGCGCACCGGTCGCCCCGGTGATCAGCACGGTTCCCGCGGACCAGTCCGGGCCCGCCGTCGCGTCGGCGGTGGCGCGCACCAGACGTGGTACATACACCGCGCCTTCGCGTATCGCGAGGTACGACTCGCCCATCACGGCCGCGGCGGCCGCCGCGGGCTGCCACGACGAGTCGGGATCGTCGACGTCGATCAGCACGAACCGGTCCGGATGTTCGGACTGCGCCGACCGCGTCAGACCGCCCACGGCGGCGGCGGAGAGGGCCGTGGCCGCATCGGGTGACGCGTCCGTGTCCAGCAGCGCGGCGCCGTGGGTGACCACGGCGAGTCTGGTGGCCCGCTCCGATTCGCCGGCCACCCAACGCTGTAGCGCGGAAAGAGTCTGCGCCGCGGCGCGTTCGGCGTCGGTGGCCTCGGGGTGGAAGGGTACGAGCGTCACGTCCGGCGTCGCGGCCTGTCCGGCGGGTGTGAACCGCTGCCACTGCGTCCGGAACAGCGCACGATCGATCCGGTCGGTCCGGCGCGCTCGCGGCAGCGGCCGCAGTGCGAGGCGGGCGACGTCGAGCACCGGGCGTCCCGCGGGATCGGCGACGGCCAGCGAGATGGCGTCCGGGCCGATGGGAGTGATCCGGACCCGCAGCCGTCGCGCGTTGATCGCGTGCAAGGCGACGCCGCTCCAGCTGAACGGCACGAGCGGTGCGTCGGCGGTACCGCGGGCCGGGCCGAGTCCGATGGCGTGCAGCGCGGCGTCCAGCAGCGCGGGGTGTACCGCGAAGCGCTCCGCGTCCGCGAATTGTTCCGGGCCCAGGTCGATTTCGGCGAAGACGACCTCCGCCGCCGCCCAGGCCCGGACCAGGCATTGGAATGCGGGACCGTACCGCAGACCGGGCCGGTCGGCGTACACGGGCTCGATGTCGAGCGCGGTGGCGTGTGGTGGCGGCCACGCGGAGAGGTCCTCGGCGGGCTGTGGGTCGACCCCGGTCAGCCGCCCCTCAGCGTGCTGGGTCCACGGCTCGTCGAGCGCGGCGTCCGCGGGGCGGGAGAAGATGGTGACGACTCGGTGACCGTCGTCGGGCTCCCGCACCAGCACCTGAAGGTCGACTTCGGTGCCTTCGGTCAGCACCAGGGGCGCGCCGAGGACGAGTTCGCCGAGGCGCGGGTGCTCGGTCTGCTGTCCGGCGTGCAACGCGAGTTCGACGAAGGCGGTCCCGGGCAGCAGCACCTCGTCGTGCAGGGCGTGATCCGCGAGCCATGGATGCGTGCCGAGGGCCAGGGTGCCGGTGATCAGCAACCGGTCACCGCCCGCGAGGCCCACCGAGGTGCCGAGGAACGGGTGGTCCGAGCCGCCGGACCGCTCGGCCGACTCCAGCCAGTAGCGCTGGCGCTGGAAAGGATAGGTGGGCAGGGAAACTCGGCGCGCACCGGTTCCGTCGAAGTAGTGGTGCCAGCGCGGGTTCGCACCGTCGGCGACGAGGCGCGCGAGCGCGGTGGTGATGG
>NZ_BAGH01000611.1 GCF_000308715.1 Nocardia tenerifensis NBRC 101015 | reverse complement strand
GTCAGCGGGCAACGAATCGCCGATCAGGGCGGTCCTGGTGGCGCCGCGAATCGCGGCCAGACGTGCCGGGTCGCGCCCGACAGCGGTCACCTGCGCGGCACCGAACAGCCGCGCCACCGCTACGGCCATCCGCCCGGTACCGCCGGTCGCGCCGAGGACCAAAAACTTCTGCCCCGGCCGCAGGGAGATCCGCCGCTTCAACGCCAACCAGGACGCGATTACACAGTTCAGCGTCGCCGCCACCGTCACCGGGTCGACCCCCTCGGACAGGACGAAACTGCGGCGAGTATCGATGACCACCTGTTCGGCCATCGAGCCCTGCCGGCCTCCGAAGGACACGAAAAACCACAGCCGACCGTCCGGACCGCGGCCCACCCCATCGAAGCCCGCCACCAGAGGCAGATCGTCGAGGGAACTCGTGTAGTGCGAACCATCGGCCTGCATCCGGACCCGCGGATGAAGCCCGGCGGCCAGGACATCGACCACGATCTCGTACTCGTGGGTCGCCCGCGGCGAAGGCCAATCCATGTAGCGCGGCAAGGTGTCGTAGGCCGTGATTACGGCAGCCTTCATTTTCGAAGCCCTTCCTGATGGGAGATGGTCCTGAAATCCTCAGGACGCAGCGACTGGTTCAAAATCTAGGACGCCGCCGACGTACTATCTATGCTTGAAAGCCCGGTATTTGTTCGTGATCGTCCGGAGAGCCGATGGATCCGCTGAGTGAGGTGCTGGCGCTGCTCGAGCCTCGAAGCTTCAGCACCGCCGCGGTCGACGCGGGCGGAGCGTGGGCGATCAAGCTCGACGACCTGGCCGGGCAGATCAAGTGCTACGCCGTCGTCCGGGGCTCGTGCTGGCTGACAGTCGAGGGCGGTGACGAGCCCATGCGGATTCCCGAGGGCTCCTGCTTCGTCATGCTCACCGGCCGCGTCGCCGTCCTCGGCAGCCGACCAGGCATCGAACCGGCACTGGCCTCGGACGTACTCGGCCCGGCTCGCGGCGGCAGAGTCATCACCTACCAGGGTGGCGGCGACGCGTACGTGGTCGGTACCCGTTTCGAGTTCGCCAGCCCGAACGCACCGACGCTGCTGAGGTCCATGCCGACCGTCATGCCGGTGGAGACATCCGGCGACCGCGCCAGGCTGCGAGGATCGATCGAGCTCATGATGGAGGAGCTGCGCGAGGCACGCCCCGGCTCGGACCTGATAGCGCAACAGCTGGCCCACATGATGTTGGTCCAGGCCCTCCGGCTCTACATATCCACCAGTTCTCACGACGACGTCGGCTGGTTCGCCGCCCTGGCCGACCCTCAACTGAGTACGGCATTGGAAGCCATGCACGCCGATCCCGCCCACCCGTGGACCGTGCGAAAACTCGCCACGCTGACCGGCATGTCCCGCACGACGTTCGCCGAGCGTTTCCGCGCCCGCGCCGGCGAGACCCCGATCGCCTACCTGACTCGCTGGCGCATGATATTGGCCAGCGAGCAGCTCCTCTCCACCGAGAATACGATCGGCCGGATCGCGAGTTCCGTGGGCTACGAATCCGAACACGCCTTCAGCACGGCCTTCAAACGTGAGATGGGAATCCCGCCGGGCCGCTACGCCCGTGCCGGCCGACTTATCGGCTCGTCACGCGAGATCGAGCGGGTGGTGCCGGCCGGTTCGGGTCGGTAACTCTGCGGCTCGCCGATCATGGAGCCTTGCCCCGGCCTCTTCCGAAGTCGTCTTAGTCGAACGGCCGCTGGTCGGTGTGGGTTGGAAGGAAGCCACTGCGTTGCGATCAGCCCGCACTCGGTGTATATCGATCCGCAACGTATCGAAGCGGGCCGATTCCACCGGTTCCTCCATGCGTCCGCACCGGAGCTGCAAACATTCCCCACGGGCCGCGGGGTCCGCGACCAGAGGTAGAGAGCGTGGCGATCGGTTGTCGTGTGTTTGGCCGATACCGCTCAGCGGTGGTCTAGATCAAGATGAGCGTCGGATCCGTGCCGGATCTCGTGTGCGGATCGTGCGTCGGCTCGAGGCAGTGCGTCCTTGCGCCGGCTCGAGCCGCGGATGGGGATTCCAGTGATCGGGTTGCCGACGATTGAGGGGTAAAAAGCGTTGAAATTGCGGTGAGATCGACTGAGCATCATCGAATACAATGAGGAAAAGAATACTTGCCAGCTCCGTTCGAGGTATTTCACCCGTACCGGCGTTCCACAGGCCCTCGCATTTCGAGCACCAGGAGACCGATAGCCGGAGATGGGCCGAGGCCACCCCTCGCAGGAGATTCCCCTGCGTATAAATCGTCCGGCTGAGCCGGATTTCGGGACCGGTCCCGGCGGCGGGTGCGATGATCGATCGCGCGAAGATTCGGCTCCGGCATGGAAGGCGCACAGATGCGGACATTGGAACCTGCTGGCGGACAGCGTCGGCCGACCACTCGTGATCGTATCGCCGGCGGTGTGCGCGCACCGATCGCGGGGACGATCTCGGTTCTGGCGCTGGGTGGCGGTGTCAGTTTCGGGCCCAGGGAGGGGCGGGAGATCGTTTTCGGCCGCAACCGGCCGCTGGTGCATGTGTGTGTCGGGGAGAACGATCTGCGTGTCAGCCGCCGTCAGGGCACTCTGGTCTGTGCCGACGATCGATGGTGGTTGAGCAACCTGGGCACGCGGCCGATCCGAATCGCGGAGTCGCACTTGCTGTTTCGAGACGAAGATCCGCTTCCACTCGACGTCGGTTACACGCCGTTGGTCATTCGCGGGTCGGATCGGCGCGAGCACCTGCTGGAGGTGTTCGTCACCGATTGCGAGCGCGGTGCGCCCGGACCCCGGCATGGACACTGTACCGCCGCGGAGACTACCCATGAACTCAGCGATACAGAGCGGCTTGCCTTGATTGTCCTGGGGCAGCGGTATTTACGCCATGAGCCGCGCCCGCAGCCGTGGACGTGGGAGGCGACCGCGAGGTTACTCGACGATATTCAGCCGGGTGCGGGATGGAAACGGCGGCGTGTCGAGGAACTCGTCACCGCGGTGCGGATGCGCTTGTCCGCCAATGGTGTTTCCGGTCTGACGGCCGGAGAGGTTCCGCAGCCGATCGGGAACATGTTGAACCACAATCTGATTCAGGAGCTGATGTGCTCAGGGACGCTGGTTCCACGTGACCTGGAGCAGATAGAGTTTTAAACAGAATCACTTGTCGGGCACGAAGGTTCGCACGGCCGCGTCGAAGAGTTCGTCACCGCCGGTGTTCATTTCGCTGTCGACGGCCCAGTCGACGACGAGCTTCCACGGTTGGCGATCGGAGTTGTAGTAGAGCTCTCGTTTGCGCCACAGCTGCCCACCGTCTCCCCGGTACGTCATGGTGAGGACCATGCTTTTGCGTCCGTTCACGTGTGTTTCGGAGACTGTCACTTGCTTGTCGGTCAGCTTCGCGTTCGCCATGAATTGCCGATACCAGAACGCGGCTCGTTCCTCCGGGGAGCCCGGTGCATCCCAGCGGAAAAGCAGCAGCTCCTGATGTGCCTGGCCCCTGTGCATTTGGAACGCCACTCCGCCGTCGCCGTCGAGCAGGTCGTAGGCTTCGTAGTCGGCCGGGACCGCGATCGAGGCACCGAGTTTGTGCACCATCTTCCAACCGGCGGGAACGTCGGGTGATCCTGACGACGTCCCGGGTACGTCGTTGGTTGCGAAGCCGCCGAGCCCCATCGCGGCGACGACGACACCGGCGGTGACCACTGCGGAGGACAGCGCCGTCACCGCTGGGTGAGTCCAGTTCCAATGTCGGGCAAAGGTTTTGAACAGCCCGACGCTGCGCGGCTTGTCGCCGTTGGGCACGGTCGCCGAGCCCGCGACGCGTTGCAACACGGCAGTGATCTGGGTTGCCGACGGTCGCCTGTCCGGTTCCTTGGCGAGCAAATCCATGATGAGGCCGCAGAGTTCACCGGCCTGCCGCGGAGGCGACGGATCGGCGTGCAGCACCGCCTGGAACGTCGCATGCCGTGTCTGCCGCCAAAACGGGGAGAAACCCTCGACCGATGCGTAGAGCAGGACGCCGAGCGCGAAAAGGTCGGACTCGGGCCCCGGCACCCGACCGAGAATGCGTTCCGGTGCGGTGTAATCGGCGGAACCGACGAGCGTGCCTGTCGCGGTCACCGGCGCCTCACCGTCGATATGGGCGATACCGAAGTCGGTGAGAACGACACGACCACCCGGTTCGAGCATGATATTCGCCGGTTTCACGTCACGGTGGAGGACTTTGCACGCATGCGCGGCGGCCAGCGCCTCTACGACGGGCAGGGCGATGCGCGCGGCCTCCTGCGGGGTCAGCGTGCCCTTGACCAGGACATCGGCGAGGGACTGACCGTTGATCAATTCCATGATGATCCAAGGTTTTCCGTGCTCCGACACCACGTCATAGATGGTGACCACGGACGGATGGTCGATGTGCGCCGCGGCTCTCGCCTCGCGCTCGAGCCGCGCGAAAGCCGCCGCCCGGTCCCGATCGGGGACGGACTCCGACAACCGAGGTTCCTTGACCGCGACATCCCGGCTGATCACGGTGTCGTGGGCCTTCCACACGGTGCCCATCCCGCCTTGGCCCAGGCGCTCCAGCAATCGATACCGGCCACCCAAAAGTCGTGGGGTGCCGAATGAATGCTGACCCCGTTCCTCAGCCGGTGACGGAACGCGGCCGCCCGGGAGGATGGCCGTTTCGGTTGGTGTGCCCCAGATCCGGGTGTTCGTGCCGTCCGGCTCCTGCGGGTCCGCCGCAGTGACATCCATGCCTCAATGATTCATCGCTGGTCCTCGGCGCGAAACGGTTTCGGCACGAATTCGGTGCGCGGCGTCACTACCGCGAGCACGCCGGCAACCCAACGACCATCGCCTTCTCCTGTCGCAGAGCAACTTCGGGACCTCTGTCCGCCGCGCCGGGCACAAGCGCTGCCCGCGGCCGGCTCAGCCCGTCAGCGATTGCCGTGGACTGGAACGCACTCGAGCTGAGACGGGTCGTAGTACCGCGCCCGTGCTCGCTCGCATTCCTCCATGCTCGAGTACGGCCCGGGATCGAAACGCAGACGGTCCGCAGAACCCGAGGCGACGTCTCCTGCTGTGTACATGACCCGCGCGAGCGCGGTTGTGCCGGGTGCGACGGGTTCCGAATCCAGCGGTTGCGCCGCTGACACGCCCGTCACCATGGCGCACCAAACCGCCGCTCCGGCAAGTGAATAGGTCATCGTGGAACGAATACCGGTCATGAGATCTCCTCTTGTTTGTCGCCTCGTCGGCGCTACCGGCCCGAGAGTAGGTTCTGCTACGGGGACCGGTCCCGAATGCGTTGCCCAACACTGGGCGATCGTTCGACAGAGCGTCGGTGCAGCGAAAAAGATGGACGCCAAACGCCCGTCGTTCCCACGGCCCGTAGCCGTGGGTACCGCGAAGCCGACCGCGCGTAAGACAAGAGCCATCAACCCATGCATATAGACACAGTCACCTCGACGAGGCTGACAGCGGATGCAGTCAGCGGGTCAGCTGTTGTTCCCAGTCGGCGAAGTGGTGCCGCATCGCTGTAACGGCATTAGGGGTGATCCCGTAGGGAATGTGGCAGCCCGGCTGCAACGGCGAGCGCGAGGGCATCGTCCGGTTCGCTGCCGATATCGATGTCGAGGATCAGCGGCATCTGTGATGGCTCTGGCCAAGTATCCATTCTGCTCGAGAGCAGTTGCTCGGCGAGTGAGCCCGGCCTGGCGTTGACCAGCGGTTCCGAGGAGGTGCCCCTTCCGCCTGTCATCGGGTTCCTCTCGGCTTATGCAGCCCCGTACCGAGCTTCCCGCACTTTGTCATCTCAGGCCGTCGCCCGACCTACGCCGCGGCTGGTTCGGTGGGATCTGGGTGCCCGGAGCCCTGATGACCGAGGCCGGGGCAAACGATGACGGCGAGTCATTGACTCCGCCGCTGAGTGGGAGTCTTATTAGATACACGGTGCTCACGGAACGACTTGGAGGCGCACCGATGGATGATCAACAGTCCCGCACGAAGATTCGCAACTATGCGGCAGTCGCGGAGGAACCCGCTTTGGAGCCGGCTGCGGCGCGGGCCGCGCTGGAGAAGGCGTTGGCCAGTATTCCGGATGAGGAGCTACGTAACTTCCGGGGTGGGCAGATTTTGATCGTCATGTAATTGTCGCCCGATTTGTGGTCGGCGGGCCGGTTGGTGGACCTCGGGGCGCTCGCGCTGGAGGATGTGGCGCCGCCGGCCGACCCGCTGCTTTGCCGTCGATGGGTGCTGGACTGGCACGACGCGGTGCGCGGGGCACGGGCGTGGCGGGAGCGGCAAGTGCGGTTGAACGCCGCCCGCGCCCCTGACCAGGCCTTCGCGGCGACGCTCCGGTGGGCTCGCCGCGCGGTACCGCACTATCGCGACCTCGTCTCGACCGTGCCCCTGGAGGAGTTGCGGCCCTTCCAACGCGGTGACTACGATCGTGATCCGGCGCGGTTCCGCGCGGCCGAAATGCTCTCTCGGCCAAAGAAATCCACCGGGACTACCGGTACGCCGCTGACCGTGTTCTTCGATGACGCGGCCTGGTTCGAGGCGAACCAGGCGACGTTCTCGCTGCTGTGCGAGCGGGTGCCCGCACCGACTGTCGTGCTGGTCACTACGCGCGCCGATGCCGAACGGTATGTGGTGCCGCTGCCGCTGCTGCGAGGCACGCACCGCAGGGTCTCGATCGGGCGGGACGAGGACGACGCCGTCATCACCGAGTTGCGCGCGCGTCCGCCCGCGATTCTGCACGGCAAACCGTCGTGTCTGCTCGCACTCGCGCGTGCGGACGCCGCGCGCGCCGGCGAACACATCAGGCCCGCGCGCATTCTCACCAGCGGCGAAAACTTTTTCCCCGACGACAGGCGAACGCTCACCGAGTGGTTCGGCAGCCCGGTCACCGATGCCTATACCAGCGTCGAGGGCGGGCTGATCGGCCTGGAGTGCCCCGTCGGATCCGGTCTGCACGTCCCACCGGAGCGGATGCTCGAGGTCGAGACGGAGCGCGATCAGCTCCGTACTACCGGCAGCGGCAGGCTGATCCTGACCAACCTGACGAACTGGGCCACCGTATTCCTCCGTTACCGCACCGACGATTTCGGCACGCTCACCCATGGTGACTGCTCGTGTGGGCATAGTGGGCAGACGATTTCGGAGTTCTACGGCAGGGAGGTCGTCCAATTCCGTGACGGCAACAGGTTTGTCGAGGTCGCCGCACTCACCGCGGCGTTGGACCTGCCCGACATGCCGGAGTATCAATTCGCTTGTGACGGTGATGGTTACGTCCTGCGCGTTGCCGTCGGAGACACCGAACGAGCCGAGCTGGACACCGAAGTTCGTGCCGCACTGCGCCCAATCCTCGGTGCCGCCCATCTCGACATCGTGCGGACACCGACGCTGACACCGCCCGGCGGGAAAGCCTGGCGCTTCCGCGACTATTCGTCTAACAGGTGAAAGATCGTGCACCTCGGACGGTTTCGACTCATAGCGACAATAAGGTGTCCGCATGGCGATATACCTGCCCGCCACCGACACACTGCTGCTGGAGGTGCCGAAGACCGGTAGCAAGTGGTTGCGTGCCGCGGTCGCCGCCGGCGGTGTCGAGCATCGGCAGGTCGGGCCCGAATCTTGGCGCGGGCACGGCGATCTCACGGTGCACCCGGAGCCGCACGCGATGGTCGCCTGTTTCGTCCGCGATCCGGTGCGGTGGTATCGCTCCTACTTCGCTTGGCGTACCGAGCGTGGCTGGCGGCCGCGCTACGAACTCGACCGGCTCTGTGCCGCGGACACGTTCACCTGGTTCGTCCGTCGAGCCGCCACCACGCTGCCCGGATTCCTCAGCGGGTTCTATCGTCGCTACACCGGGCCACCCTGCGCACCAATCGATTTCGTCGGACGGACCGAGCGGCTCGCCGACGACCTCGTCCGGCTGCTGCGGCTCGCGGGCGCGGACTTCGATGAGGCGGCACTACGCGCGACCCCGCCCGTCAACACCACCGGCATCAAGCCGCAGATAACCACGGAAATCGAAGAGCTGATCCACATTTCGGAGTTTCACACGATCGGCAGGTTCGACTATGGGGACGACTACGCGGATCGACTCCGACTGCGCGAACTCGGTAGCGCCTATCCGGAACACCTCGACAACTTCCGGCGGCTCGCGCTGTGGGCCGCGCAGAATCACTGGAAGTACGACGACGCCAAATCCCCCGACAAACTGGCCGGCACGCGGCACGCGCGCAACCTGACCAACTTCGGGCTGTACGCCCAGTTCGAGCTGCACGATCTCGAACTCGCGGGCAGGCTCTATCGCCGCGCCGTCGCCGAAGATCCGGCGCATCCGCGCAGTCTCGGGACCCTCGCCGTATTCCTCGATCAAGTCGAAGGCGATATCGAAGCGGCCGACCGGTGCTTCCGCGAGGCGCTGCGGGTGCGGCCGCGTCATCCGGAGATACTGGGCAACTACGCGCTGTTCATGAAGAACGCGCGGCACGACTTCGCCGCAGCGGAGGAGCTGTTCCTCAGGGCGATTGCGGCCAAGCCCGACCACGCCCGCAACCTCGGCAATTACGCGACTTTCCTACACACTGTGCTGGGCGACTACTCGCGCGCGGAGACCTACTACCGGCGTGCGATCGCCGCGGACCCCGATCGCGCGTCGTTTCGGGGGAACTACGACGAACTCCGGAGAACCATCGCAAGTGGGGACTCGTCGTGAGCGCGAAGCGTTGTCGCAGAAGGTTGATTGCTATCTTTACGGAAGTGGTCCAGTGAGCTGGCAGTTGCCCATCACGACGAACCATTTCCATGCAAAACATACTACCCAGCAGGCGATTTCGATACACTTACGCACGGTGAACGGGGGCGCGAAGTCACCTCTCCTCGGCTGAGCGACGCACCCAGATTCCTTCATCAAAACCCAGCTATGACACCTTTCCGAGTCAGGGGTACGAAATGAGCATCAGTGAGAAAATCGCCGCCGGCGAGCTGGACGATCTCACGTTTCACGGCAAGCTCGAGGACGGGCACCTGGTGCCCGGCGGTCTGCTCGGCGACCAAGCCGCCATGGACGACATCGACGTCGGCATCTATGTGCTGGAGAAGGACGGCACCCTGATCGCCTGCAACAAAACCGCCATCGGAGCCTGGGGCCGCACCCCCGAGCTCGGCACAAGCGAAAAGTACTGCGGCGCATACCGTCTGCGCTACCCGTCCGGCGAGGTCATGCCGCACGAAGCGGCCCCGCCCTCGGTGGTCATCAACAACGGCGGCACCGTCCGCGACGCCGACGTCATCTGCGAACAGCCCGACGGTTTCCGCCTGCTCGCCCTCGTCAACGTCTTCCCCATCCGCGACGACTCCGACGAGGTGGTCGGCGCGGTGAACATCTTCCGCCACAACACCACCAAGACCGTGCCCGGACTGCTGGAGTCGGCCGGGGCCAGCTGACACAGTTCCTGTAGCTACGTAGCGCCTCTCTGCGCGGAACCGCCTGCACGGAGAGGCGCCGCCCCGAGCATCTCCCACCGAAGCCCCGACATCCGTCTGTCAGATGACTGCCAGGCACCCAATGCCGCACTCTTCAGGCGGCAAGTTGTAGTACCGAGTCCACGACCTCTCGTGACGACGATGACTCGTGGATCGTTTCTGGCACATAAGCTTCGGGGTCGGGTAGCTTGGGGCGTGTTCGGACATCGACGGGCGGAGGGGGATGCCGATGGATGACAGTGCGGAGCTTTACGCCGAATTGTTGAGTAAGGTCGAGGCATTGCTCCCAGATGTCGCCGCCGAGGTTCGCCGGGAAGTCGCCAGGGGTGGTCGAGAAATCGAGCTGTACGAGCTCCCAGAAGTCTGGGAAATGTATGACGGTCTGTCCGTGTCAGAGAACGGGCTACCAGAAACAACCGTTGGGCACGACCCGAATGACACCACGGTTGCGACGCCTTTCGAAGACGTGCCACAGCCGCACAATGATCCCACGCCACGCCCTGATTTAGTCCAGTCCCTCTCCGGTGACCAGGCTCTGGAGACTCTCCTCGAAGCATTGAGCACGCTGCTCCGGGTGGTCGACGGATCCGAACAGGAATTCACAGTCTTCCTGAGCCAGTGGGGAATCCGTTCCGTAGCGTTCGGGGTCGACGGCGTGCGACAAGCCCGTGTCGGTACGGCCGAGACGAGCGAGGTCTCCATTCACAGGGAACGGATACGAGAACATCTGTCCGAGCTTCTCGCTGCACTGAGGGAACAGCAGTGGTAACGCGGCAAGAGTTGAAGGCCGCAGTCGAGACAGCGCTCGCACTTTCGCTGTCAGGTCGGTACTCGACGCTGGCTCGGCCGACAGACCTCTACGAGGCGGCGCTGTTCGCGATCATGCTACGGGCTGCCGAACAGGCTGGGGGCACAGTTCTTGTAACCAACGACGGCCGGACACCGACCAGAGATGTCAGGTTTCGAACCGGGCCAGGCGTTCTTGCATCAGGCGATGAGTACACATTCGCTGTCGTGACCTTCCCACCAACGTCTGAGCGGTGCGAACAAAAGCTCGAAGTGCACCTCGGGATTGCATTCGCGGGGCGATCAGGGATCTGCCATGAGTGTGACATCGCAATTCTCACCCATGCGGAAGCGAAGCGCGTCCGAACAGGAAAGCGAAAGTATCCCTCGGCGCGTGCGCTGATCGCGGCCGTCGAAGCGAAGTTCCTGGTTCGAGGTCCGGTCCTCGGCGACGGCCGTAACCTGATCGGCCTAGGATCAGAACTGCGTCTCGGCAAGTTTCGTCTCGTCGCACCAACGAATGGTTCCGATGCTTTGCGCACTCTCCTGGCGCACTGGGCCTGCGGGTTCTTCGAAGAATTGATCCCAGGCTCGGCAGCGGCGCTAGAACTAGAAGACGAAGTACATGAGACAATTCAAGATTGGTTGAGTCGGCGACGTCGGCGTGTAGTCGCTGCAGTATAAGTATCGCCAGCAGTCCGTCCAATCACGTCGGACACGCCCGAACCTGGAGCGATGGACGCTTCGGGTCAGGCGTCGTCCTCCGGCAAAGTCACTGATGCTCGGTAGTTGGGGCAGTGGTCTAGGTGGGTGGTGTGGGGGCAGGTGAGGAGCCAGTGGAGGTAGTGGCGGGCTGATTCTAGGGCGCGCATGCGGGTGTCGATGGTGGCTATGTGGGTGGTTACGGTGGCGCGCCAGTCGTTTTGGCCGGGGCGGGCGGTGAGGAGGGTGGTTATTTCGTCGAGGGTCATCAGGCCGGTGGATTGCCATTGTTTGATCAGGGCGATTCGGTAGAGCTGGTCTTGGTCGTAGCAGCGGCGGCCGCTGCGGCGGTGAGCGGTGATCAGGCCGCGGCGCTCCCAGTAGTGCAGGGTGGAGAGGGGGATGTCGAAGTGGTCGACGACGGCGGCGATGGGTGTCAGTGGAGGCATTTCACTAGTTGACCTCAACCCGGGTTGAACAGGCAAGGTAAGCCTTAGCTTCGTTGTTTAACTTTGGGAGGACGAGACGTGCCTATCGAGCCATACTCCATTACCGCCGCCGCCCGCGCATTGCGTGCGGGCGAGACGACGAGTGTCGCGCTCATCGAGACGGCGATCGCGCGTGCCGATCGGTACGACAGCGAACTGGGTGTCTACCTCGCCCGGTTCGACGAGTCGGCCAGGCGGCAAGCTCAGCGCGCCGACGAGGAGCTCGCCCGCGGTGTCGATCGTGGTGTGCTGCATGGCATTCCGATCGCGGTGAAGGACACCGTCGCGGTGGCCGACGGTGACACCACGGCGCAGAGTCTGGTGCACGACCGCGAGTGGGCCGCGGGCCGGGACGCCCCGGTGGTCGCCAGACTGCGCGAGGCGGGCGCGATCATCACCGGCAAGACCACAACGATGGAGTTCGCCTGCGGGGTACCGAGTTCGAGTGAGCCGTTCCCGCTGCCACGAAATCCGTGGGACCCGAGCCGCTGGGCGGGCGGCTCGAGTTCGGGTACGGCCGGCGGAGTCGCGGCCGGACTGTTTCCCGCGGGGCTCGGCTCGGACACGGCGGGCAGCATCCGGATGCCGGCAGCGTTCTGCGGGGTAACCGGATTGATGCCGACCTTCGGCCACGTTCCCAAATCCGGTTGCGTGCCATTGGGTTACAGCCTGGACCGCGTCGGGCCGCTGGCTCGTACCGCGGCGGACTGTGCCGCGTTGCTGGCGGTCATCGCCGGTCCGCATGCGAGTGATCCGGACAGCACGGTCGCTCAGGTCGATCACCGACAAGTCAGCGAGCTCGACTCCGGTGCCGCGGATCTGACCGGGCTCCGCGTCGGGGTGGCGCGTCATGCGCATTTCCCAGTCGACGCCGACCCCGCTCTGCTAGGCGTATTCGACTGTGCACTAGGCGTTCTCACCGCCTGCGGCGCCCAAGCCGAAGAGGTCACCCTGCCGTACTGGAACGAAACCATCGTGGCGACAATCGTGACCGCGACGTGTGAAGCGCTCGCCTACCACCGCACCACACTGTCGCAACGATGGAACGACTATTTCGTCGCATCGCGCGGACTGCTCGCCAAGGGGGCACTGGTCTCCGGCGCGGATTACGTTCAGGCCCAGCGGGTTCGGCGTGTCGCGCAGGCGGCGATCGGTGAGCTGTTCGAACGGTTCGACGTGGTGGTCTGCCCGACGGCGTCCGTGGGCGCGCCGCGATTCGACGAACTCTTGGACGAGGCCGGGTTCCAGGATGACGCTCGGCTTTTCGGAAAGGTGTACACGCCCTATTGGAATGGGCTCGGCACCCCGGTGCTGGCGCTGCCGATGGGCTTCGGCGCGACTGGATTGCCACTGTCGTGGCAGATAGCCGGTCCCGCGTTCGGTGAGACCACAATTTTGCGGGTCGGCGACGTCTTCCAGCGGCACACCGAGTGGCATCGACAACTGCCGCCACTCGATCGGACGGCGGTGGCGCTATGAACGACATCGATGCGCTGTTGGCCGCCGCCGGGCTACCGGCGAGCGCGGCCGAAATAGCCGGCCTTGCAATGACTTACCCCGCGTATCGCGCGGCGGTCGATGCACTGTATGCCGTGCCCGCGGCGCGCTACGCCGACCCCGCGACGCGGTTTCACGCGGTGGCACGACTCGCGGAGTGGGACCGATGAGCACCACGGCGGCTCGCGCGCGCATCCGGCGGTGGGAGCCGCGACGGATGGTGCTGGCATTGGCCTGTATCGGATCGTTCTCCGTCGTCATGGACGCCACCATCGTCTCGGTCACCCTGCCTGATCTGCGCGCGGACCTCGGCTTCTCCCCCGCTGCCCTGCCGTGGGCGGTGAACGCCTACACCCTGGCCTTCGCGGGCTGCCTGCTGTTCGGTGGTCGCTGCGCGGATGTGTTCGGCCGCCGCCGGATCATGCTCATCGGGCTGGGAGTGTTCACGGTCGCTCGGGTGGCGGCCGGTCTGGCCGAATCGCCGGCGACGCTGCTGACGGCGCGGGCGGTACAGGGCGTCGGCGGCGCGCTGCTGATGCCTGTCACATTGTCCATGCTGACAACAACTTTCGTGGAGCCGGCGGCGCGGGCGCGCGCGTTGGCGACATGGAGCGCGGTGGCCTCCGCCGGTGCGGCGAGCGGGCCGGTGGTCGGTGGACTGCTCACCGACCTGGCGGGGTGGCGCTGGGTGTTCTTCGTGCTCGCACCACTGGGTGTGGTGGGTATGGTGGGCGCGATTATGGTGCTGCCACAGCATATTTCGGGCCCAAACCGGATGCGGCTGGACATGGTCGGCGCGCTGCTGGTCACCGCGGGCATCACCGGCGTGGTGCTGGCGATCATGCGCTCGGCGGCCACCGGCTGGGCCGATCGCACCGTGCTCGGCGCGCTGCTGGCCGGGTTCGCGCTGATCGGAGTTTTCGCTGTGCACCAGAGGTTTTGGTCGGCGGAGCCGATCCTGCCGCTGGATATCTTCCGCGCTCGTTCGGTGAGTAGCGCGAACGTGGTCATGTTCCTGCTCGGTACCGGCTTTCTGGCCAGCCCCGTGCTGCTGTCACTGTATCTGCAAGACGTGCAAGGTTATTCGCCGCTACTGGCGGGCATCGGGTATCTACCGGTCGGCGCCGCGATGTTCCTCGGGGCGCGATCGGCCGGGTCGCTCACCGTGCGATGGGGTGCACGCACCGCCACGATGCTGTACTGCGCCATCGGCGCGGCAGGCCTGCTGTGCACCGCGTGCGGGATCGCGGTCGACGCGTCTTATCTATGGACGGTGCTGATCTCGGGCACGATCCTCGGCTTCGGCACCGCCGCCGCCTTCACGCCGATCACCGTCGCCGCGACCGACGGGGTGCCCGCCGAACGCAGTGGCCTGGCCGCCGGCGTGCTGAACACCGTGCGCCAGACTAGTGGAGCGGTCGGGCTGGCCGCGTCGAGCGCGGTGGCGCTGTCCGCCGGGTACGCCGCGAGCTTCGGCGCGTGCGCCGCCTGCCTCGCGGCCGCCTGCCTGGTGGCGATGGTCGCGATGCCTCGACGCTAGATGCCCGTGTTCCGGAAGCGTCGCCGAGGCGGCTGGTGTTGCCGCACACCGGCGTAAACCCTCCGTCGCACCACCACGTGCAGAGGCGTCGCGGCCCGCGAATGGGCGGCGCTGGGAGCCAATGCATTTCGTATCGGTACGCGCCCAGACCCGATAGTGGAGTTTCCACCCTCGACCCGCTGCGGACAGAGGGCGAGATCGACGGCGTCGAACGGAGCACCCTGGGCGGCGCACATCCGCCCTGCCCAGCGCACCCCGGGAGGCGTGCCGTGGCCAGCGCACCCCGGGAGTCGCGCCGTGGCCAGCGCCTGTGGGCGGTGCACCGTTGCGAGCGCACCCCCAACCGCTGGAGCGAGCAAAGCGGAGGAATGGAGCAGAGTCATAGGGTCGCGACTTGATCTTGCGGGACGACCATATGACTCTGCTCGGTGGCGCGCGGGCCGTGTGATGCGCGACCCGCGATCCATATGCGGCTGCCGTTCCTGGCGCGCCTCCCGGCGGGCAACGGCTCCGGCAGCGCGGGCTCGGCGACCTCGGCCCGCGCCAGCGTTTCGAGGACGGCTCGACTACCTTGGATGGTCGGGGCAGCACCGCGACGTCTGCGGGGCGATGCCCCCCCCCGGCGCGCGCACCGTGCCGAGAGACGTTGCCGGGCAACCTGGCTCAGCGGTCGTGGTTCGCCACGAGCCACTGTGCCCCGGCCGGGCGTGGCCTCGGGCATCGAACCCCATACGCACAACCGGCAGTGGTTGCGCGGCACGCTGGCCGCCGCTCGGGTGAGATTACGGCCCGAGACGGCGGCCCGCTGGAGCGGCGCGCGGCCCAGCGTCCCGAGCATCGTCAGCACGACGAGCAGCTCCAAGCCGCGAGGGCGCGGCCCTGGTGAACCCCCTACGGTTTCCGGCCGTCCATGTCGTCCATCTTGTTCGCGGCACCGTACATGCCCTTGCTGAACTTGGCCGCCGAGTCCGCCATGTTGTCGCCGCCGGTCAGCAGGTTGTCCGAGGACTTGGTGTAGCCCTTGTCGCCTCCGGTGAACTTGTCTCCGTAGTCGTCGTGGCCCCACGGAAACCCGTGGGACTGCAAGTTGTTTCGCAGCGTGCCCATGATTTCCGTGGTCTTCTTGCCGACATCCTCCATCTTGGCCGCCGCGCTGCGCAACCGCGTGGTGTCCACCTCGACCCTGCGCTGTCCTGTCATGTCTTCATCTCCTGCCTCCCTGCCGGATCAGTATCGATCGACGACACGCCCGTCCTCCCAATGTGTTTCGAGACGCTGCATCAGATGGTCGATATCGCGCTGGATCCGTTCGGTCAGTTGCCTGCGCCCGGTGGCGACCGCGATCGGCGCCCCGTCGAGCGACATCAAGTACCGCCCGTCGTCGGCCACGTCGCGCCACATCATCTTGGTCTCGTGGATGCCGCGCGGCCCGTACTTCGAACGACCCTGCACCACGATGATCGATCCGGTGCAATCGGCGCGCCGCTGGAAGAACTGCTGGGTCTGATAGACCGGCGAGCTGTCGCGGTCGTCTCGGACATAGCTGGTCCCCCAGGTCGGCGTGATGTGCTCGGCCGGGTCGGTCACTATCGGAATGTCCTGCGAGCGACCGGCTTCCACCTGCGGCAGCCGGTCGACGACGGCGTTGGCCAGGCCGCGTGGGTCGCACTCGGTGACGGTGAACGCCGGGGTGTCGTAGGTGAGCAAACCGGGCCGCTGTTCGAAGAGGTAGCCGAGCGCACCGGCTCGCGCGGCGTGCAAATGGTACTGCTTGGACATATTGTTCTCGTCCTGCTCGTCCCAACTACGCACTCGCACAAACAGTTCCGGCGCGGTCAACACCTGGATCGCGCCGTCGAACGAGCCGCCGAGCCGTCGTCGCAGGTCCTCCCAGGCCGCACGCTTACGCCGTGCCAGATCGTCGGCCATCACCACCTCGTCGGTGACGAACAGGAACGGCGTCGGCAGCGAACCCTCGCGATACTGCTCGCACAGGACGATGAACTCCAGCGCGGTGAACTTCCACTGCTGTGTCACGGCTCGATCACCGGCTTCGACCGCTCGATGTCCGGACCGAGGGCGCTATCCAGATTGGTCACGGAGTCAAGGTATTTCGGCCGCTTGTACTCCCCGCTGCCATTCTGCGCGCCGGGCCCGGGGCCCGGGCCCATGGGCATACCCGGCCCGGCGGCCCCGTTGGGGTTGGCCTGCACCTGATGCCCCTCGGGGAGGCTCTGAATCGCGGCCCGCGGGAACAGCTTCGACGATTCCGACGGTGTGGACAGGGTGGTCAGCTGTGAGTGTGGACCAGGACCGGGACCTCCGCCCGAGGGAATTCCGGCGCCGCTGCCCCTGAGGGCGGACGCGAGATCGCTCGGCAGCGAGCCGTTGCTGCTGGCGAGGTGCATGGGCTGCAAATCGCCCATGCCCGGGATGCCGAGCATGCCGTTGTTCGCCAGACCGGCGAGGGTTTCGGTACCGGTTTTGATCACGTCACCGAGAGTCGAGGTGAAGCTGGTCAATCCGTCGGTCAGCAGCTTGATCACATCCGCGCCGCCCGGGGTCTGCGCCAGGGTCCGCCCCAGAGCCTGCATGGTGTCCGGGCTCAGGTTCCGCAACGTCTCCGCGTCGAGGTTCTTCAGGACTTCCGGGCTGAGATTCCGCAGCACTTCCGGACTGAGATTCTTCAGCGTCTCCGGACTGAGATTACGCAGGATCTCGGGATTGAGGTGCTTCAGCTGATCCGGGCTGAGGCCACCCAGGATGTCCGTTCCGATTTTCTTCAGTTCGTCCGGGCTCAATCCCTGCAGCAGATCGGAGCCCAGCTTCTGCAAAGCCTCGGGGCTCATGTTCTTCAGCATCTCGGGGCTCAGCCCGCCGAGCAGATCCGAGCCGATCTTCTTGAGGGCCTCCGGGCTCAAATCCTTCAGCGGGTTCTCGCCGTGCAGCAGCTTGTTGAGCATATCCTCGGGCGATCCCGGTGGCGGCGGCGTGCCGCCGCCCGGCCGGGAGGGCGTTGTGCTGACCGGCGGGGTGATTTTGGGAGTGTTTCCCTTGTCCGCGACACCCGGCCCGCTGTAGGGCATGGGGCTCGAATTGTCGTTGGCACGTCCGGTGGGGGCACCGCCGGGGGAACCGACACTGCCATTGGGCTGCGGTGAGTTCCGAGACCCGTCTCCCTGACCGTAATTGGAGAGGTCGGGTATTTGCGCCTTCGGGCCCGGTGAACCGTTACCGCTGCCGTTGGAGCCGGAGCCGCCGCTAGAGCCGGAGCCGCCTTTCGACCCGCCGTCCGAGCCACCGCCGGGGACCGCGGCCTTGTTGTCGCTGAGCGCCTGTTTGTTGCCGTCTTGGAAGCCGCCCTTGTAGTTCGGGCTGTTCTTGTCTATGCCGCCGTTGTTTCCGGTGCCGCCGGGATTACCACTGCCGCCGCTGTTCCCGGAGCCGCCGGGATTGCCGCTGCCGCCGCTGTTTCCGCCGCCCTTGTTCTGGCCGTCGCCCGGACCGTTGCCATTGCCCTGACCGTTGCCGTTCTTACCTCCGGCGTCCTTCAGACCCTGGTTGTAACCGTCCTGGTAACCGGCCTTGTACTCGGGGCTGTTCTTGTCGATGTTGTTGCCACTGTTATTGCCGCCGCCGTTGTTGTTACCGCCGCCGTTGTTGTTTCCGTTCCCGTTGCCATTCCCCTTGCCGTCACCCTTACCATCGCCCTTGCCGTCACCCTTGCCGTCGTTCTTCTCCCCCGGCGGCGGCGGTTGACTGACCGTGCCGGTCACGGCGATCAGCGGCATCGCGGCGACAGCGCCCTCGATACCGGGCATGTAGGTGTCCTTGTACCTGCCGCGGTAATCGCCCAGCCGGTCGCGCTTCACACAGTCCGAGGCGTAGGTGGCGTCCCAGGTCTTCTCGGGGGTCTTGTTGTAGGTGTAGTTCAGCCACTTCGAGCAATACAGCAGATCATTGCCGAGATTGGTCAGGCTGTTGGCGAAGACGAGCGAGTTCTCGGCGAAACGCTCGATCGCCTTCTTCGCCTGTTCCGCGCCCGCACCGGTCCACATTTCGGTCGCCCGCTTGATGGAGCCGTTCAGGTCGGTGAGGTCTCCGCTGAGTTGTCCGGCGATCGAATTGTATCGAGTACCGGCCTCATAACTGCGCCAGTCGTGTCCGATCAGCGACTGACCGAAAGAATGAAATCTATCCCAGCCCCAGCCACTGCCGTCCTCGGGGACGATCGGGTTGCCGGGGTCCGCACCGACCGGCGGCTTGATCTTGTCCGGATTGCTGTCGGTGTTCGACGGATGCGGCTCCTTCGGCGGCTCCGTCTTCGGCTTGATGGGATCGACCTTCTGGAGATCGCCCACCTTCTCGAGCGCTTCGGTCGACTTGCCCTCGGCCCGGAGATAGTTGCCCCCGGCACTGAGGAAGGTGTCGCCCATGTCCTCCATGATTATCTTCATGGTGTCCATCGCGGCGAGGACATCCCTGCCCTTGGAGTTGAAGCGCTGCGTGAGCTGGATCCCACCCGTCTCGTCCGACCAGTTCTCCATGTCGGCCATTTTGTTGTTCCGGATGTAGTCCTGATACCACTTCAATTTTCCGATCATGTCGTGGCACAGCTGTGCGCACCTGACCACGATCTCGGGATCGAACTTGAGGGTATCGAACCCCAGCGTATGGTGATCCGCCTTGGAACGCAGATCCTTCCAGTCGTTGACCGACGTCTTGGTCGTATCGTCGATCTTCTTCGGCTGCTCGTCAGCCATCTGCGGTACTCCTCGTGGTCGATCGCGCCGTGCTCTCCGGCTCGACTTGCTGGCTCGAAACTCCCAGAACGAAAGGGACGTCGACGGAGTCGTCGGGTCCGGCTCGGTCGGGCGCCTCTGATGGCGAAGGCATCAACATCGATTTCGGTGTCTTTCGAGGTTTGTCGTTCTTCTTGCGTTGTCGGCGTGGTGGTTTCTGCTTCGCGCCTGCGGCCGGCGACGCCGCGGGGGACGCGGGTGGCGGTGCGCCGCCGGGCGCGGACATCGCGGGCGAAGACTGGCCGTCGTGCATGGGGGCCATGGGCGGGCGTCCCGGCGAGAAGGGCTGCTGGGTGCCCACACCACCCGGCTGCGACGTATTTCCTTGCTGCTCGGGGATTTTCGCCTGTCCGGGTGCGGCCGGATCGTTCTGGCCACCGGGCGCACCGTGACGCTCTCCGGTGCCCTGGCCGGTCGCTTGATCTCCGGTTCCCGTGCCGCCGGAGCGTTCTCCGGTGCGTTCATCGCCCGTACGCTCGGTGGCGCCGGGTGCGTCCGCGCGGTTTTCGGCTCCGTGAGCGGGTGACCGGACATCGGAGGGCGAACCGTTCTCGGAACCTTTTCCGTCCGAGCGGTTCTCAGTGCCCCCATCACCGTGACGGTTGTCACCGACACGATTCTCGGAGCCCTGTCCGTTCGGACGATTCTCAGAGCCTTGGTCACCCGAAAGCCCTTCGGAGCCTTGACCACCGAAGCGTCCGTCGGAACCCTGACCACCGAGACGCCCCTCAGCGCCTTGTCCTCCGAAACGCCCGTCCGATACCCGGCCGTCGAGGCGACGATCGGCGTCCTGACCGCCGAAACGCCCGTCGGCACCCCGGCCGTCGGGGCGACGATCGAAACCTTGACCTCCCGAACGGCTTTCGGAACCCGAACCGTCCTGCCGGACGCGGGTGTCCGGCGTGCCCGAGTTCCTCCCCGCGCCAGGATGTTCGGCATTGCCGTACTGGTCCGTCGACCCCGGCCGACCGCGCGACGTGGCCGAGTTGTCCTTGGAGTCGGACGACGTTCCTCCCGGCCCACCGAGTCCGTTCTCGCCCAACTGGTTCAGCATTCCGCGCAGCGCGGAAAGATCTGGCGGTGGCGCGTTCCGCGACGAGCTCCCCGGGTCGAGGAGACGTGAGAAGTCCGGTGATCGTTCGCCCTCGCCCGGTAGCTCCGATCCCCCGATGCCACCTGGCGGGAGCATTCCGTCCGCGCTGTGCAAGTTTTGCAGCATGTTGGCCAACTCGGCCGGGTCCAGCTGCGGCGGAGGCGGTTCCTGGTCTACCGGAGGAGGTGTCGCATCGCGCTCGGCCGAGCCGTCACGGCCTACATCGGATTCGCCGGCGCTGGAGTCGCCACCGCTGCCGCGCCGACCGTCGGCATCCGTCGCGCCGGAATCGCCGAATCCGTCGCCGCTTCCATCCGCGGAGCCCGAATCGCCGAACTCGTCGCCGCTTCCACGCCGACCGCTGCCGCCCCTCGCACCGGAATCGCCGAAGCCGTTGTCGCCGACGCGGTCCGGCCCGCCGCCTGTACCGTCACCGCCGCCGTACCCGCTGCCCTGCCCGGAACCACGATCGTCGTCCCAATCGCGTTGGTCGCCAGCGGGTCCGCTGCCGTAATCGTAGTAATCGATCTCGTTGTCCGGGCCGGGCGGACGCCAATCGTCCGAGCCGGGCGAACGCCAAACCCGCCAATCCGGCGGAACCCAGTAGCCCCGATTCGGCGGATCCCACAGGAAGTTGTCCGGCGGTGTCTCGTCCTGTTCCTCGAAGCCCTCCGGGAGCCAATCCTCGGTTCCCGGAGCGGTCGGCGCGCGATAGGCGTCGGGCATCGGCTCGTTCTTGTTCGTGCGAGGCGGCCGCGGCTTGGCGGTCAGATCCTGGCCGTCCACATAGGGATTCTTCGGATCGGCCGGCAACGCCGCCGCGCCCTCCGGATCGGAGACGTGCACCTTGTTCTTGTCATCGACGGTCCAGGTGGTGCCGTCCGGCCTACTGCCCCAGGCGGTCTGGTTCTCCGTGGTGACCCGCACCGCGCCGTCACCCCGGATCTCGCGCACGTCCGTGTCGTTGACGAAAGCCGTTCCATCCCTGTGTGTCCCACGGGCCACGCCGTTGCTGTCGGTGAATGACGCGCCGTTCGGCCCGATCTCGGAGACCGATTCGTCGGGATGCACGACCCGCAGGCCCTTGGGTGTCCGCTCCAGCTGCGCGCCGTTCGACAGCTCGATCGGCTCGTTGATCGGCCGGGACTCGGTCTGCCCGTTCGGCGTGGTGACGCGCACGGACCCGCGCGGGCCGCGCTCGTAGACGGTGCCGTCGCCGTCGAAGACCCTGACGCCCTTGGGCGTCGACTCGAGGCCGATTCCGTCGGGCCGCTCCATCTGGATGGTCGCGGGTTTGCGCGGACCATCCTGATCGAAGCCGCCGAGCCGATCGCGCGGCCCGATGTTCAAAGTGTCGTTCAGGTCGTAGTGGATCACCGTGTTGTCGGGGTGCTGGGTCCGTCCGCCGCCCTGCGCGTCCGTGGCGTCGAACACGACATGCTTGGTGCTGTCGGGCAGTTCGATCGTGACGACGTTGTTGTGCTCGATGGTCTGTTTGGTCCCGTCGGGGCCGGTGATCACCGTCGGCCTGTCCGGGCCCGACTCGACGACGGTGTTGTCCGGCTTGTAAAGGGTCCGGTCGCCGGTCGGCGAGGTGAATTCCGCTGTCCCGTTGGGCCTTACGATCGTGGTCCAGCCGTCCGGGGACTTCGTCCGCACAGATCCGTTGTCCAGCACCGTGTGTGAGACCTGGTCGGGCCGGGTGAACGTCGGCGACTGCACACCGCTGCCCTTTCGGGTGGTCGCGTCGGGGCGGGCCGACGGGCCGGTGCCGTCCGGGCCGACGAACACGATCGAATGGTCGGTGTCGATCTTCAGCAACTGCGGATCGCCGGGGCGCCCCACCAGCACGGCCCCGTCCGCGCCGACCTCGTGCCTGGTGCCGTCCGGGGACGTGATGAGGAACTTGCCGTCGCCCTCACGCTTCCACTCAGCCTTGTCGTTCGGCACGGTGTTGCCGGGCGTGGTGTCCGTCGTCGGCTCGTCCGGACGGATCGGGACGACGGTGCCGTCCGGCTCGAACCGCGTCCGCTCGTCCCAGGGCGAACGGAGTTCCGCTCCGCCGTCGCGCTTGATGATCGTGATCGAGCCGTCCGGGGACGTGGTCCGGACCGTGCCGTCGCCCAGCACCGTGTGCTGGGTGCCGTCGTCGCGGCCGAAGCCGAAGTCCCCGTCACGGCCTGTGCCGGTACGCGGTCCTGCTTCTGCTACAGGGTATTTGCCATCATTGGGCAAGAACTCGACCGAGTTGTCCGGCCGGATCAGGACCACCGTGTCGTCGCCGGGGCGAGCGAGGAAGATGTTCCCGTTCTTGTCCACGATGTGCTCGGTGCCGTCGGGTGAGGTGATCAGCGCGTCGCCCCGGTCGGTGCGCGTCCAGTTGGGGTGGTTCTGATCGGCCTCGAAGGTCCAGCCGCCGCGGCCGCTCGACTCGGCGTCGTGGCCGCGCTGGCCGCCGTGGTCCGGCTGGGCCGGTAGCATCGCCGCCCGCGGCGCCGGCCGATCTCCCTCGGCGCTCGAGGACGAACCGGAACTCGACGGCAACCGCTGCCACCCGGGCCCGTTCGAGCCGGACTCGGACGGGCGCTGCCTCGACGGCGGGACGTTGCCTGAATCCGTCGCGGGCGCGGATGTGCGCCGTGGCTGCGACGTGTCGTCGCCGAGACCGGTATTCGGCGCCGGGTGCCGCTGTTGCCTCGGGTTGTTCGATCCTGTCTCCGAGGCGGGTGAATGCTGTTGCTGGCCATCAAGATTCAGGCCCATGGGTCGCCTCGGCGGCTGACCCGAACCGCTCGAGTTCGTATCCGGCACGGGCGAACGCTGCGGCTGACTCGCTCCCGACTCCGGCGCAGCCGACGAACGCGGATGACCCGAACCCGCCGAGCCCGTGTCCGGCGCGGCCGACGAACGCGAGGGCTGACCCGAATTCGAACTCAACTCCGACACCGACCCCGGCGCACGAGGCGACTGACCCGAATTGGAGCTCAGATCTGACACCGTCCCCGGCGAACGCGGGGACTGACCAGGACCTGTCGAACCCGTCTCCGATACCACCGTCGAGCGCGGGGGCTGACCGGAGCCGGTCGAACCCGTCTCCGGCACGGACGAGCGCGGCGGTTGGCCCGAGCCGGACGAACCCGTCTCCGACATGGACGAACGCGGCTGACCCGAACCAGCCGAACTCGTATCCGGCACGGCCGACGAACGCGGCGACTGGCCAGAACCAGTCGAACCCGACTCCGACGCGGACGAACGCGGATGACCCGAACCCGCAGAACCCGACTCCGGCCCAGCCGACGAACGCACCTGCCCCGAACCGGTCGAACTCGTATCCGACACATTCGACGAACGCGGCGGCTGACCGGAACTCGAGCTCACATCCGAGACCGACCCCGGCGAACGATGCGACCGGCCCGAATCCGAACTCAAATCCGACACCGACCCCGGCACACGATCCGACCGGCCCGAATCCGAACTCAGATCCGACACGGACCCCGGCGAACGATGCGACTGTCCCGCGGCGATATTCGGCTCAGGCGCGGTCGAGCGCGACGGCGTCTGAAAACCGTCGCCGGGTGTTTGGCGCTGCCACTGCAGCGAACCGTCGCTCCCGGCAGTCCGGTGCAGGAGCGGCTGGCCGCTGTCTCCGCTGATCCGATCGGTCGATCCGCTGATCACCGACGAATCGCGCCCGCCACCAGTCGAATTCGCCGAAGAGGTCGGTCGCGACCCTGCCGCATCGTTCCTGCTGTACGAATCTCCACTGCGCCCCGCAGGATTCGAAGTCGAGGGCGCACCCCGATCGCTCCCAACACCTGTGGAACGACCCGGCGGCGGACTCGACGAGTACGAATCGCCGTTGACGCCGACGACTTTGGTTCCATTACCCGACTGCGTCGAGCCGGGCTGACCGGATCCGCCCGACCGGTCACCGTTGTACTCGCTCGTAGTAACCAAGGGCCTGTTTGTACCGTTGCCGTTCGGCTCGTAGCTCGACACGCCATTGGGCGACTGATTCGACCGCCCCGAGCCGTTGTCCCCGGTCCACCCGGCCGGGTGGACGCTTCGTCCGTCACCTCCCGATCCGTTCGATCCCTGGACCGTGACGTGCTCGCCGTCGAAACCATTTCGGCCGCCGTTGAATTCGACGTTGTGGGAGCCGCCCCTGCCCGGATCGAACGAGAACCCGCCCCGCACCGGGGTATCCGCCGACCCGTCCCGAGGCCCTCTCCAATCGACCCCGAAGCTCTTGTTACCGAACTGATTGAAACCGACGTATCCCTTGACGCCGCCGGTGATCCCGCCGCGCGCCGCGCCGCCGACCCAGCCGGCCGGGTTACCCAGCGTCCCGGACCAATCCCCGGTGATCAACGCGGCACCGACACTGCCGGCACCGTACTCCAGCGCGCCGCCGCCGATCCCCACGATCGCGCCGTTCCCGGCCCGCACCCAGGGGTTGGTGAACTTGTCTCCGAAGAACTTCGTCGTGAATTTGTTGATCCCGTTGGCCCCGATCCGGCCGAACGGCGCGCCGACGCCCGCGGAGAAGATCGCGACCCCGAGCTCTTTCCCGTCGATATTCCGCCGATGCCCGGCCGCTTTCTGGCCGAGCTGCACGGCCAGATCGAGACCACCGGAGATGAACATCGCCTCCAGGATCTTCAGCACCCAGTTCTTGCTGAGGCCGGCGAACCTGTTTCCGAACACCGAGAGCACTTTGGCGATGATCCGCTCCTGCAGCTGCCACTCCAGGCGTCGCAGAATGGACTGCGTGGCAACCTCTTCGGCCGCCTGCACAGCGGGCGCGGTGGGCGGAAAGGCCCAGGCCCAAGCGATCTCGATGGCCAACGCGATCAGCGACACGATCGTCATCAGCTTCGCGGCCTCGACCTGCGTGCCGAAATCGAAAGTGGCGTCGGAGATCTGCTCCATGAAGCTCGCCAGCGACTCCATCGACTGATCGCCTTTGAGCAACTGGTCGAACATCGCGCCGATCTTCTCGCCGCCTGCGCCTTCCGGATAGGCCGAGACGGCGGTGCGTTTGGCATCCTCGATGTCGGGGATCTGACTGCGCAACGCGGTGGCGGTGTCCTTGTAGGCGGACGAGACGGCCCAGATCTTGTCCTCGTCACCGTCGGGCCACGCGCCGCCCGCGATCCACCCCAGCCAGCGCAGCTCCGGTGGCAGATAAAGGCTCATAAGCTCAGTCGAGGTCGCTGACTATCGAGCGGCGCCCGAGTGGACGCGCGTCGTCGAAGCCCGCGTCCTCGTCGTCGTAGCGCCGCTCCGGCGAGTTCGGCGGCGCGGTCGACACGGGCGGCGCCACCGGAACCATCGAGCGGACATCGGGCATGTCCTCCAGCAGATCCGACAGGTGCGGTAACCGAGACTTGCGCTCCCGCAACGGCTCCATGAGCCGACGGCCCTGCTCGCTGACCTTCTTGGCGGCGGCCTGTACGGCCTCGGTCATCGCCTCGGCGATCTCGGTGTAGGACAGATCGCTCACGTCGTCGGCGAACCGGGTCTCGATGAGGATGCCATCGGCGTTGACGGTCACGGCGATTCGTTTGTCGCACGCGGTGACGGTCGCGGTGAGCCGGGCACGGTCGCGTTGAATCTTCGCCAGACCCTGCATCTGTTCCGACATCGCTTCCATCATCATCGCGGCGTCGGCCCGCAGCCGTTCGTTCACCACCAGAAGCCTCCGGATCGTAGGTCGAGCTCATTCCGCGAGACCGCGCTGAGCATGGGCCAGCCCCTTCTTCGTCAGAGGACGAGTTCGACGCCCGGTCTGGCGCGGCGTTGCTGGAAGCGTTGTTCGAAGCCCTCGGTATAGGTCGACGGCGGCATGGAGGAAGACGACTGCTCGATGACCCCGTCGTCGGCGATGTAGAAGATCGCGCGGCCGATGGCGATCTCGCCGGGTTCGGTCGGCGCGAACACCATCCAGCCGACCTCGAGCCGTTCGGCGACGAGCGTGTCCAGCGGGTAGTCGGTGGTGTCGACGTCGAGGCCGATGATGTAGTCGCGCACCAGGGTGATCGCCTGGTCTCGCGATAACGGCTCGGGGGCCGTCGCGGTGAGTCCGGCCAGCGACAGCTGATACATCGCGCCGTCGATATTGGCGCCGGGCTGATCGAACACCGCGGTCAACGTATCGCGGGTCACCACACCGGCTTCGGCGGCCGCGACCAGCGTCGCCGCGGCCGTGCGCCGCTGTTCCGTGGTGTCGTCACCGGTGACGCCGCAGACGATCTCGGCGACGGTCTCCTCGGTCCACACCCCCGGCACGGCCGCGCTGATCAGGTCCGCGGTCGGCGACTCGCCACGATGCCAGCTGCCGTTGGCCCACCAGTAGCAAAACGACAAGAGGCCTTGGGCCGCACGGGGATTGAGCACCTGGTTGGCCACCCACTCCGGGGCCCCGGCATAAAGGTCCGGCAACTCGTCGCCGTCGTTGTAGGCGGCGTCGAGTTCGGCGGCGTTCCAGACGCCACCGGAGAGCACCGCGCGTCCACCGGGCAGGACGAACAGCGTGGAGCCGCTGCGCGCCGCGCCCTCGAAGATGCCCAGCGAGGGGCGAATTCGCGGTCCGAGCCCCGAGCCGACGGCGACGAAGGCCGCCGCGATCGTCGCCCAGCGGGCCCACAGCACCGGCAGCGCGGGGAAATCCTCCCGCGAGAGCACCGGCGTGATGTTCGCCTCGCGGTCGTCGCGGGCCTGCGCGGCCGCCTGTTCGGGCGAGCGCCACTGCCGCTCGTCGTGGAAGTTGTAGGCCGCCAACCACACCGGGATCCGCTCCCGCGGAAACGCCTCCAGGTCAGCGCGGTACGCGTCGGTGGACAGCAGCTGATCGTCGGGGAACGGCTCGTCACCGTAGTCGTAGTCGACCTCCACCGCGCCAGTGATCTCGAGCTCGACCATCATGCGCCACCACGGTCCGTCGCCGAGCTGCGCGGAGATCTCGCGGTGCGTCAGCACGAGTTCGGTTACCTCGCTGGACGGCTCGGCCCGGGAGACCTGATCGGTGTCGTCGTAATAGCGCACATAGGCGACGCCCCCGGCGACGGTGAGCGCGAAGACCGCCTCCAGCCACCGCCAATTCTCCGGGCCCGCCGCGCCGAGCTCGCGCGCGATACGGTGGGCGAGTTCGGCCGCTTGCTCCTCGATCGCCTGCTCCTGCGCCGACCATGGGTCGGTTGCCTGCTCGGTTGCGCCCCGCTCGCCGGCCTGCGGCGCAGCGGCCTGCTCGTCGGCGGCCTGCTCGGCAGACGCCTGCTCGGCGGCGTGGGGCTGCTCGGCGGCGTCGAGTTGCTCGGCGGCGTGGGGCTGCTCGTCCGCCGTCTGCTCGACGGCCTGCGGCGCGGCGGTGTCGGCACTCGTTTCGGTCGCACCGGAATCACTTGGCGCGGAGGGCGTCTGCGGCGCGTCGGCTGTCGGCTCGTCGCCGCCCGCCGGTTGCGCGCCCGCCGTGCTCAGCCGGAAGCTGACGTCGACGGGGTTACCGTCCCCGGCCCCGTTCTGCTGCTGGGGATCGCTCATATGATGATTTCTTTCTCGTCGGTACGCCGCGTCGGCCCACCGAATTCAGGCACGCGGCCGGCCACACGTTGCATTTGTCCAGATAGCGCTTCCATCATCATCGCGGCATCGACTCGCAGCCTTTCGTTCGATACCGGCAGCTACTGCAGCGCAGTGCGAACTCGTACCGCGACATCGAGGTCGAGCACACACCACTGATGGGATTCAACACCATGCGGCCCAGTCGGGAGTAAGTCTCACATAACAGGGCGTCATAATGGCGTAATAATTGCGTCATGACGGTGCGGAGGACACCGAATTCGAGGTCGGCACGGGGTCTGCGGCACCCAGTCTCGGGGTTCGTCGCCGACGGTCGAGCGGTTGTCCTGCCGAGGGCGTTGCGGCGCTGCATGTCTCAGCCACGGGCGGGTCGGTCGCCACTCAGCACCGCCCTGGCGTGCGTCGGCCGTGCATGCCCTTCTCGATTACCGCTATGGTGGCTCGACGACAATGGCCGAGCGTTCCCTTGCGGCATCGACTCGCGATTTGTCGTTCGATACCGAGCATAGTCCGCAGCGCAGTCCCTATCACGAAAACTTGTGTCACGGGTGCCGTCGACACGTTTCACCACCGGTATTCAACATCACGCGGGTCGACCTCGCGCAATATCCCCATAACAGAGTGCGTAATAGCCACATAATAATCGCGTCATGCCGGGATCCCGGCCGGTGTGGCGTGGTACGTTCGCGAGGTAATCAATGGCGGAGCCACGCATCGCGGGTTCACAGTTCTTCGCGGTAGGAGACTCGACGTGCGCAACGAGCGAATCAAGGGTGACGCCGCCGATCTGCTCGACACGGTCAATCAGCACATTCGCTCGATCGCGCAGGTGCAGCAGCAGCGGGTGGAGCTGACCGCCAGCGCTACCGCGGGCAAGGGGCAGGTGTCCATCACCGTCAACGCCGACGGCGTGGTGATCGACACCGAGTTCGGTGACGACATAGACGAATTGGACTATGACGACATCGCCGACGCCGTCACCGAGGCCACCCAGGCCGCCGCCGCCGAGGTCGCCCGCAAGGCCGAGGAATTGATCGCGCCCATTCGAGAGACCAGGTCCCGGTTGCCGAGTTTGTCCTCGATCGTCGAGGGTCTGCCCGATTTGCGCACGAAAACCCCTGAGCTGCAACGCGCTTCGTTCGACTCGCCCGCGGCGCGCAAGGAGCGCGGGTCCGATGCGCCGAACCGGCCGTGGTCGGTCGCCGACCACGACTGAACGGCGGCCCGGTTGTCGTTCATGACCGAGTCGAACACGTCGTCGGCCGGCGGTTCCGTCCGATGCGCGAGCAGGCGCTGCGAGCGAACAGCGCTGCGGCTCTTCGCATTCGGCGACGCTGCGGCGTGCTCGGCACGCAGGACCGCGCGGCCGATGCCTGACCGCTCTGGGCGCGCGGGGAGCGCTGGCCGATGAGCATCGAGATGCCCGCCGGCCTGCAATGGCTCAGTTATCTGGCGGGCGCGGCATGGCCCGAGGGCGACGAGGACAAGATGTTCGCCCTCGACGAGGACTACAAGGCCGGCGCGGAAACCCTCGAGGGTGCGCTGGATCTGCTGCACGCCGCCTGTAACGCCGCGACGGCCGCTTACTCCGGCGACGGCGCGGACAAGATGAAGGCCCAGTTCGACAAGTTCTTCGCCGGGGATCAGTCCATCCCCAAACTCATCGAGAACATGCGCCAGGTCGGCAAGTCCTGTCACGACATGGGCGCGGAGATCGAGCACACCAAACTCCAGGTCATCATCACCCTGGCCATCCTGGCCGCCGAGATCGCCTACGCCCTCACCACCTGGTTCGGCGCGGCCGTCATCCCCGCCCTGCAGGCCGAGACCGCCGGGGTCATGGCCGTCATCGGCCGCACCCTGGCTACGCGCTTGGAGTTCCTGGTCAACCACGCCGCCAAGATGGCGGCGATGCCGTTGTGGAAACTGGCAGCCATCAGCGGCGGGGTCCAAGGCGCGCTCGGGTTGCTCACCGAAGTCGCGGTCGAAGGCATCCAAAAAGAGAAAGGCCATATCGACGGCTTCGATCTCAAACGGATAATGATCGCCGGTGCCGTGAGCGGTGTCTCCGGCGCGGTCGCCGCGCCCGTGTCCAGTGTGATCGGTAAAGGCCTGGCCAACTGGGTGGGCCGGGATGCGATGACCTGGTGGAAATCCGGCGGTATCGCCATCGCCTCGGGTATTCCCGGCGGGTTGGTCGGTGCGGGAGCGGGTTTCGTCACCGGCGGGGCGCTGACCGGGCAATGGGAGTTCGATCCCGCGATGCTCGCCGGCGCCGCCGGCGGCGGCATCCTGGGTGGGCTGCACGGCTCTATCGGACACGCCCGCGCCGAAGCGATGGTCAACCTCAAATCGGTGACCAACTCCTCGACCAGCCTGCCGATCTCCGACGGCAGCTCGATTCACTCGGTGTCGGAGAAGGGTGGCGGGAACGGCTCGGGGGCCGTGGCCGACCATACGAACGGTAGCGCGAACAACGAAAATCCCACCCGCATAACGTCGGTCGGCAACGACCGATCCTCGGCCGAATCCTCGCGTGGGGCACGCGTTTCCGAGCAAGGATCGTCCGGGCCGCGCTCCACGCCGATTTCGGTGCACGACGGGAACTCCCCGGCTCGACCGACATCGGTTCGCACGGGCAGTATCTCGGCGGCGAGCGTGGTACAGCCCCGCCCGGTCTCTCCTCTGTCGAGCGGCGGCGACGGGTCCGTCTCGCACGCGCCGGTGTCGTCGGCCTCGAACGGCGGGAGCCGATCGTCCAGCGCGCCGCCGCCGGTCACGCGCGGGTTCGATTCCTCGTCCGAACCAGTATCCCGCGCGTCGTCGCCTGCGCCGCAAGGTTCGCACGACATCCGTCCTGCCGCTGGACAGTCGACGGAGAGGGGTGCGTCCGTATCGGATCGATCGGGCGAATCCGTCTCGCACGCAAGGAGTTCCGGCGATGTCGATACGCGAAGCTCGGTTACCCACCTCTCCGGCGAGTCGGACGCACGCGGTTCGGCCACCCACCTCTCCGGTGAATCCGACGCACGCGGCTCGGCCACCCACCTCTCCGGAGAGTCCGATTCGCGCGTCTCGCCCAGCCGCCTCGCTGGTGAGTCCGACGCGAACGGCACAGTTACGCACCTCACCAATGAGTCCGCCGCGCACGGCTCGGTCACCCGTCTTCCGGACGAGTCGACCGCACCCGCTTCGGGCAGGCAGGAACCCGCACTCAATCAGGCGGAGTCGCGACCCTCGTCGAGAGCCTCGTTCTCCGACGGCCTTTCGGACTCGCCGAGCCGGGTCCGGGGCGCGGACGGGCTTTCGGGCACCGGCAGCCGGACCTCCGAAATCCTCACTCGCCCAACCACGCCGGAGAGCGAGCCGGTACGCGGCCGGTCGGGTGTGCCGCTCGCCTCGCGGGGGCCGGACGAGGGTTCGCAGACCCGGATCACGGCCGCGCAGAACGAGTCCGGCTCGGCTGGGCAGCGGAGTCCGGCCGGCCGGGAAGAGCAGTCACCGGCGGCGAGTTCGGCATCCCGCGATGCGTCGGTGGATCGCAGCGTGTCCGCCCAGTCTCGCCCCGAGGTCGGCGGTAATCACTCGGAGCGGTCCCGCCTCGATGCCGGCGGTGATCACCCCGTGCCGCCCCGCACCGAGGGCCTCGGCGATCACCCCGCGGGCCTCGATCGCAACGGCGACGGACCGCGCCGCGTGGGCCAGGAGGATGCCGATCCGAGCCGGGCCGTCCGATCGGCGGCTGACGAGCCGATGGACCGGCGCGCCGTGGAGCTCCGAAACCGCCTGCGGGAAGAGCTGACTCACGATCCGGGTGTGACGGAGACTCGGGAACGGCTGAGGACCGCGGAGGCGGAGTTCGAAGACGCTCGCCGCCTTGTCGAGCACGAACAATCGCCGAAGGACGGCGCGGCCGCGACCACGCTGCGCGAGATGCGCGATGAGGCCGCGGCGCAGTTGGAAGAGGCGCGGGCCGCGCACGACGCCGCGATCGACCGGGCGGTCGACGACCGGTACGCGCAGTTGCGAGCCGAGGCGGATCACGCCATCGTGGTGGCCGACCGGGAAGCCGCCGCCGTGTACGCCGCCACCGCCGAACGGTTGACCGGGGCGAGCGAGAGCTTCCGGGATGCGCGCCAGCAGTGGGAGCGAAGCCGCGACGCCTACAACGCGGCGGCGGCCAATCACGAGGCGCGTGCGGACAAGGAGCTGGTCAGCAGCATCACCAAGGCCCACGACCGGGTGCGCCAAGCCAATCAGGGCCTGGTGCTGGCGCGCCGGGAATACGACGCCGAAGCCCGCGCCTCCGAGCCACGCGCGGAGCATCTCGCGTGGTTGCGCCGCGATATCGACCTGCGCGCACAAGGATTGCGCACCGAGCTGATCGAGCGCGAGGCGCTCTTGCAGGCCGCCTCGAAACACAGCGCCACCCTGGACGCAGGCCGAGCCGGACGGTGGTCGCTCGAACCGAACGAGAAGCCGAGCAACGCAACCAGATTCATGCGCTGGTTGCAGTCGCAGTCGGCCCCCAGCACCGAGTCCGCGCGAGTGATCGGGAACGGCGATGAGTTCCGGGCCGATATAGCGCAGCGGGTGCGCACACTGGAAGACGAGTTCGGCCACCGGGATTCGGCCACGCGGGCCGAAGTGTCGCTGGCGGAACTGAAACAACAGCTCGACCACGACACCGCCGCCTACCAAGGTGCCCGCGACGAGCTCGCGACGGCCGGGCAGGAGGTGATCCGCGACCGAACGCAGCTCCTGCGGCAGGCCGGCGCGGCGGAGAAAGCCGCCTTCGACGCCGGGCTCGCCGAACGCGGCCCGGCCTTCAAGGCGATCGTGGACAAGCGGATGGCGGCGGCGCGCGATGTGCTGGACGCGGTGTCGACCTACGAGCACGAGCTGTTGTCGAAGCGGCGGCCCGACGATCCGGTGTCGGTGCCCCTGTCCGGTGAGCAGCTGCGGAAGATCATCGCGGAGGGCACGCCCGAAGAGCGCTTGGCACATATGCGGGAGTTCGTGCGGATGACGCACCCGGAGGGACTGATTCCCCGCGAGAACCAGATGCTCGGCTATCTGCTGCGGGTCGGCAATCTGGGCACCGGTCAGGGTAAAGAGCTCTTGATGGCAATGCGGCTGGTCACCGACGCGATCGAGCACGGCACCGCGTTCGGGACGACCAGCAGCGACAATCTGGTGTCCTCGATGGTCGAGCTGGTCAAGACGTTCACGGGTTCGAAATTCGGAGACCTGCCGATTTCGGTGTCGCGGATGACCGATGAGGGACCGATGCCCGAGAGCGGGATCATCATCGGAACCAAAGAGGACTTCCTGTTCGCGGCGCTGCGCAAGGCGCAGGGAGCTTTGGACCGGATCGCCGCGGCCGGAGCGCCCGTCAAGGAGGTCAACGAGCTGCGCGATTGGCTCAACAACGACAGGCCCAACCTCGACGAGATGAAACAGCGCCTGGACTCGGTGCTGGAAAAATACAAGGTCGAGGAGAAGTTCGAGCCGTTCCCCAAAGGTATCTACACCGGCGACGAGTTCGACGCCGCCATGTTCGACGGCCAAGAAGCCGTCCTGTCCCCCGGCGGCGGGAAAGACGAACTCCCCGAGGTGGCACACCGGATCGAACAGGTCATGTACCGGGTGCTCGCCGCGGAGAAACTGCACGGCCTCACCCCCGAAGACTTCGCCAAACCACAGTTCACCCGCGGCATGTGGCGGGCCACCCTGACCGAGTCCGCGATCGAGAAGCTCAATCGCGTCCCCGGCGAACCCGTACGCGCCGACGAGGCCGAGCTGTATCAGAATGCGGCACTGGCGAATTGGGGTCAGCGACGCGGCAGTGACTGGATCAAGTCCTTTGATCCCGACAACCCCGGCGACACCGGCCGCACGGGTTTGCTGGCCTCGAATACCACCGACCAACTCATGGTGGATCGCTCCAAGGGCAGCACCGACGTACGCGAGAACAGGCTGCAAGGGGTCGGGCAATTCCTCGACGTCCTCGCCGGGGTGCCGGTGCGGGCCAACCACCCCGAGGGCACGCTGTATCTGGGCTTCGACCAACTCGTCGGCAGCAGCTATCTGCATTCACCCTCCGGGGTTTCGGGAACCTTGAAACAAGTCGAAGACGTCCTGTACGACCGCCACGGCATCGGACCCGTACCGGAGGTCCCCAACTTCTACAAAGACAAGATCAACGACGTTCCCGACGCGATCTTCCGGTCGCGGGAGGGCAAACTCGAAGCGATGGGCCAATCGATATTCGACAGTCTCGTCAAACCGGACGGGGAAATCGAGTTCATCTTTGGCGACAACGGCGAGGTCGTCGGCGCGAAGCAGCGTGGCCGCCCGCACTGGGTGGTCATGACCGACAACCGCGACATCGCCGGCGACGAGGTACGCATCATCCGCGGCGACGACGGACGCGTCACCGACGAAATCGCGCTCAACTCCTGGAAAGACAAGCGCCCCGAGGAGTTCGGCGTCACCGACTGGCTCGACAAGATCACCCACGAGCAAGTCCGGGCCGCCGCCGAAGCCGCCGGACTACCGGTGGCCGACGAGATCAAACTGAACTACACCAAACGCGACGCACGCTGGTACGAACTCAACGGCAACGGCGTCGAAGCTGAACTACTGGCCAACAAGCAGACCAAGGAGTGGGGCGCGCCCGGCAGCGCGCACTTCGGACACAAAGCCGACGCACGCGGCGCCAGCCCCAAACCCACCCCCGAATCGGTCGCACTCGGCGGCACCGCCGTCCTCTCCAGCGGCGGACCGGCCTACGGCGAACGCACACACATCCAGATTCGCGGTCGCGCACAACGCGGCGGCGTCGGCGACGATCACGACAACGGCGGGTACCCCGGCAGCTTCCAACGGTTTCTGTCGCCGGAGGACTACCACGGCCCGGTCGCCGACCACGGCGTGCGCGAGCAAGTCGTCCGATACATGAACTCCACCAAGGAGCATGACGAGGCGGTCGCCGAAAACCGGGTCCACGACACTCCGGAGACCCGTGCGCGAATGGACGAGACCGAACAGGCCGTCCGGCAAGCCGAGCAGAACCTGCGCGAGCAGACAGCGCCCCACCTCGAACGCGTCGTGGAGAACCACCTGCTCTCCTCCGGGCGAGGCGCGAGCCGGCAGGATTACACCCCGCCGCTGGCCGGCCTGTCCGGACTCGACAACCTCGGGCAGGCTCCGCCGGGCATGGACTTCACCAGCCCGCCGCCCGCAGTTCAGCTTCCGGAAGAGCAGGTGGTCACGCCGAAGCCGGAGGGCTCCGATGAATCCGGCGATATACGCGATGGTGGTGATGTGCCTCGGCGGGAGGACAGCTCGACGGATACCTCTCGTGCAGAGGATAGGACACCTAACATCTCCCAGGGAGAAGGCAAGGCGCCCAACACTTCCCAGGGAGAAGACAGGCACTCCTCTCGCGGAGAGGACAACTCGCCCGCCTCCCGCCTGGAGGAGGGCTCGCCGAATACGACTCGGGGTTCGCCGCCGATGGTGCCGTCGTTCGACTCAGCAAATTCCTTGTCGCCCAACCGCTCCGGCGCGCCCGAGCGCATTGGCTCGATAATCGAGCCCACGGTCCCCAAACCCACCTTCGGCCGCATAGGCGTCGAAAACGCAGCGCCTACTGCTCTGAGAGGGCCGGCGGTTGACCCCTACATCAATGCGACATATCCAGAGACCGCCCGCAGCGAGCCGAGGCAGCCGTACACCCAGAGCGGTGTTGCGCCGCAGGCATTGCCGTCTCGGGACGGCAGCGCCGTGCGTCCCTCAGCTCCACCTCCGCTCGAATCGGATACGACGGAAACAGACTTCGACTCCGCACACACCCTGAACACCCAGGATCTCCTACCCGATCTGACGCCCCAGTGGGATCCCGCCGAGGGAAGCACCCGTTACTTCCACGACATCGCACAGTTCCTCACCGAACTCACCGCGGAACTGAGCATCATCCGATTCGCCGGGGTCGAGAACTCCAGCTATCCGCCCGGCACCCACATCTACCTCGGCGACGACGAAGGCACACTCCGACTCACCGTCACCGAAGACGGCGGCCTACGCCCGCAATACCGCTCCCTCACCAATCCGGACACCCGGCACGACGGACCCGTCTTCACCGGCGACGACGCCATCCAACTCGTCCGCGACCACATCACCGCTCCACACCGCAACGTCACCACAGCATTCATCGAACGCCCCACCATCGACACCGCCACCTCGCCAATCCCTACCATCCCGACACCCGAGATCGCCTCCCCGGCCACGCCAGAAACGAACCCGGAATCTCCGCGGTCCGACTCCACGACGACATCGCTTCCCGCCATGCCCAGGCTTATTCGGAGCAAGAAGCTGTTACTCGCTCACCTCGATGCCGACTACAGCAAAACACGGATAGCGCGGGCTTTGGGAATCTACAGGTCGAATGTGAACACGAGACACAGAGATATAATGGGCCAATTGGGCAACATGCCGATCTCCGAGGCGCTGAAAAGGCTGCGTACCGACCCAGAATTTGTCCGGATCAGAGCGAACGTGCCCCACCCGTCCAAGCATATGTCACCGGAGGAAAAGAGCGTTCTACCGTACGTCGCGAAAGGCTATCGCCCTGAACAGATCGACGACGCACTCGGCAAAAATAACTGGTCCTCGAAGTATATCCGAGAGTTGGGCAAGATATTCGAGGTCGATATCGACGCCGACGATTGGGCGACGTCCGCCGCGGCCATCCGCGAGAACGCCCTGGACCACGGAGTTTTGACACGCGACGATCTGAAAAAGATAACATCGCCACCCTCGCTGAGTTTCCACGAGCGAGACATCGCCGAAGGCTATGCCGCCGGACTCACAACCAAGCAGATCGCGGAGGTCGCCGGAATCAGCCGGTCCAGCGTTACCAGGATTGCTCGCGCGCATTGCGAGCGGGAGGGTATCGAAGTCACCGGCCAATTGGGCGACAACGAGATCAGGCAGCTTCTGGCGATCATCGAGCCCGAGCTGCGTTCCGAGCGAATCGCGCGATTGCGCGCGGACTACGACACACGCTTGCGGGCAGAACACGCAGTTCGCAGTGGTGCGGGACCCGCGAGCTCGGGGCTGGGGGACGGCACCGCTCCCAGTGGACGAGTAGCCGACCCGTACCACGATCTGACCTACCCCGATACCGCCTCGGGCGAGACGGGACAGCCGTACATCCAGGGCGACGCCGCGGCGCGGGCATCGTCGTCCCGCGATGACGGCGCGGTGCGACCGTCGGCTCCTCCTGCGGCCGATACGGACTCGGCGACAACAGGTTCCAGCCGCTCACCATCCCCCCGCGTCGAGGGCCCGGCCATTGCCCCGCCCACACGCCAGGTTACGACCGATGGCCGCCCCTCCGTCGCGCAGACCTCGCCGTCGGCGGCCGACACTCAGGAGAGCCCGGTGCGACAGCAGCATTCGCGTCCCGAGCTCGTCTTCGATTCCGTGCTGCGTCAGCAGCAGGAAGCCGAACTCGACGGCCCGACCCACATTCCACGGCAGCGTTTCACCGAGGGCGGCCTGCGGGCACCGCGACTGCGGCACAGCCAGCTGCTGCCCAACCTCACACCGGCACAACGGGAACGAGTGATACCGACTCCTGGTGTGGCAGTGCGACTTCCACGACCCGCGGGCAGCGCGGACCTTATCACCATCGTCGATCACAACGGCCGAGTCGAGCGGCTTCCGGCCACCGGCGTGCGGGTTCCGGCCCAATTGGTCGAGCGACACGGCGCGGGACCCGACTACTACATAATCTCGCTGCCCAACCAACCGGCCCGGTTCCTACTCGAGGATCTGAGCGCGGGGTTCACCTTCGAACGCGACCCCAACGGCCCCCACGGCGCGCTGAGTTGGGATATACCCGGCGGCCAAAACCGATTCCTCGCCTTCGACGCCGACAATCGAGTGAGCCCGACGTTCGTGTGGCACGAGACCCCTGTCGTGATGACGCACGGGTTCGGACCGTGGCGATGGATGAAATTCCGGAATCAGCCGAGATGGGTTCGCATCAACGCACCGCCCACCGTTGTTCCGGAACTGCCGCGCTTGGCGCCCCGGCATGACGATCCGCTGTTCGGACAGGGCAGCGACGGGCGCCCTCAGCCCAAGCCGCATGAGGTCCGCCAGGGTAAGGCCGGAGACTGCGCGCTGCTGGCCGATCTCAAATGGCTCGCCGAAAACGATCCGGACTCGATCGTCGAGACATTGCACGACAACAACGACGGCACCGTTTTCGTCCGGCTGCTCGACGACGACAACGGCGTCACCCGCCCGGTATGGGTGCGGGTCGAGAAAACGGTCTATGTCACACCGGGCACCGAGACCGGATACTTCGTCCGCCACCGACCCGGAGAACCCCTGTGGGCCACTCTGATCGAGAAGGCGTTCGCACAGCACTTCGGCAACGGCGACGGCTACCTGGCCATCGATCAGCTGTTCCTCGGCCAGTCCGCGGCACGTCTCGGCAAGGGATTCCACCTGGCCGAGGGCGGAGTCCTCCGGCAGCCCGTCCACCATGTGCACAATTTCGACATCCTGCATCCGCTCCGGTTCGACGTCGATACCCTGCACGACTTGGTGAGCGCTCATTTCGCCCGTGACCGGGTGCGCTCCGACATCCCCGCCGACGTGCCGCTCGAGCCGGACTTCGAGTTCTCGCGCGCGCTCGGCGAATCCTTCGAGGAATGGCGAGTGCGGCACGAGGAGCTGCGCGATACGACGGAAAACCGTCTCATGGCCCTGCATCAGAACGATCCGGTGGCGTACGAAAACGCGTGGCAGGAGTTCGAGCAGACCGAGGATTTGCGCTCCCCCGCGGGTTTCCGCCGATACCTGGACACGCTCTACCCGCAGCAGTGGGAACTCGAAAAGGACGCGCTGACCGAGTATTTCCGGGAAATCTACGGCGTCGCGCCGGAGGATCGGGTCTTGTCCGTCAGATCAGCGGAGGTCGCGGGCCGGTCGATCAGCGAGATGATCGAGTGGGCGAAGCGGCGCGACACCACGATGGCGGTGGCGACCTACCTGTTCGGAAAGGACGGTGTGGATCCGCAAGCGGTGCCGGGCTTACAGCCGGGCCACGCCTATACCGTGCTGGGTGTCGAGCACGACACGACTGGCGCACCGGCGCGTCTGCTCCTGGAGAATCCGCACGACAATCACGGTCGGTACCCTGTCCCGCCCGCAGGCATCGAATACCGGCTGGACCCGCATGGCACCGAAAACTATGTCACCAAAACCGAATACGACTACCGAGGCATCGTCTCCGGCACAACCCGATACCGGATAGCCGATGACGGCACCGAATACGGCATCCGCTCCAACGGCACCCACTACCGTCTGCACCAGGGCACCGAGTACGGCATCACCGCACAGGGACACACCACTCTCAAGACCCCCGACGGAACATGGCACTATCTCCACCCGACCGGTCTCAGAGTTCGGAAAACACCCGACGGAACCTGGTATCGCACTCTTCCGGACGGTGTCAAAGAGCGGAGAGGCCCTCGAGACACCCGCTGGTCGCCCGATCCGAATCGCGTAGACCCACCGTGGAATATCACCATCCCACCGCGCGGCGGCATCCTCGCGGTCGACCTCCGGCACCTGCCGAAGTTCAGCGCGATCGGCATGAGCGGCCCGGGCGCGTACGGCCTACACCACCCCGCGCCTGCCGTCCCGCCGCTCGACGGACCCGAAAACTACGTGCTCCGCGACCTTTTCGATGGGTCCGCCACGCGCGTCGACCGGGACGGTAACACCACGCCCACATCGCCGCTCCCCGGATTACCGGCTCCCGGCGAAACATATGACCAGGTCCGCGTCGGCCCCGACCCGCTCGCTCCCCTGGAAAACCTTGTGTCCGAGAAGCTTTCGGAGGTAGGCCCGGGGCATCGGGTCGACGTGTTCGGCTGGAGCACGTTCCGAGACAAGTTCTCGGCGGTCGATTTCCCGGTGGGAACCACGTTCGAATTCATCGATGGCGCCGGCGGAGTCGGTTTCGTAGGGGCGGTGGAGAGTTCGGCGGAGGGACCGGTGGTGCGGCTGGTGGGCGCGGGGGATGTCGACGGCGCCAGCGGTCAGGTAGTGGTGGGTCCCGACATGTTCCGCGAAGGATTGCGTACGGGGTGGCCGGCACTGAGCGGCGGAAGTGTGGTTCGGGTGGTGCAGCCGGGCCCGGCCGAGGGGATGCCTGGCGTGTGGGAGACGGCTCGTCTGTTGTTCGAGCTGGACGAAGGCGGTTTCGGTGCGGGAACCCGGCTGTCGTGGCGCGAGCCGTCGGTGGACGGGCAGCGCGTGGCGTGGGCGCTGTTGCTTCCCGACGGTCTGTTCCAGATCGATGAGTCGGGCTCGACGGTGCCGGTGGCGGAACTGCGGCAACATTTGCGGAGCGTGGGAGCAGTCGAGGTGATCGCCGTCGGCCAGGACGCGGCGGCGTCGCGACCGTACCCGTCGACCGGAAATGCGGACCATCTATACTTCGGCCGAAACCCGCAGACCGGCGCGCCCGTGCCGTTCGCGCCCGGCGATGTCGATCTACTGTCCCGTATTTCACGACTCGCCGCCGGAATGGAATCCAAGCAATATGCGGATATAGCCGGGGAGCTTCGATCGGGCGGTGACTCTAGGGAGGTGAAGCGGCGGGCCGAACTTTTGTCGGAACAATTGCACGTGCCCTACCGTTCCCTGGCCGGCATAGCGCACACGGCTCGAACCTGGGGATTGTTGGCACGAACCCCGGAGTTGGGCGACGTGGACTATGAGAAATTCGCCCGCAATCCCGCAACAGGCGAGGTGGAATCGTTCTCGTCCGGCCAAATAGATCTCCTACAACGGTTTTCGTTGCGCAAACCCACCATGGAGAGCAAAAGCCGCAAAGATGTCTTTCACGAGCTGGCGGCGGCCGGAGCTCGCCGAAGCTCTGAAATTTCGGTCAGGGCCCGCCTCCTGACTATCTACGAGAAACTGAAACTATCCGCTGCCGACAACAACGTCAACATACTGGGAGCCGTGCGAGCGGCGCGCGCATGGGGACTGCTCCCTCCTCACCCGATGCCGGGTGATCTGGATTTCGAGTATATCGGGTTCGATCCCGAATCGAATACATACGTGTCGCTCACGGACGAGCACATGAGTGTACTCGTCCGGCTCGCTCGACCGCGGACGCCCAACGCGCCTGCGATAGCCAGAGAACTCAGAATTTCCGCCCCGACCGCCAGAAAGCGTATACGCGAACTGTTCGCAACATTCAGAGTAACGGAGAGTTCCGAGGTCACCGAACTGCTACAGGTGGCCCGGGAATGGAGTTTCCTGCCGCCCCGAATCGACGAGGAAGGCAACATCGGCCTCGGGCCCGAACAGGACGACGCGAGCGCCTACCAGGTCTTCCACGACCCCGATCGACTCGTCGCGCATATCGCCCAGGAGATGGCCATGAACCGGGTCGCCGACGGTGGGCTCCTCAGTTACCCGCCCGGCACCCGCGTCTACCTCACCGACACCGTCACCAGGCTGCGCCTGACCGTGACCCCCGACGGCGGATTCACCACGCACTATCCCGGCGCGAGCCCCGAAGGGCTCGCAAACTACGACCGCGACGCCTTGAATCTGCTCGACACCCATATCCGCGCCTTCCCCGGCACCGTCGCGATCGTGCGCAGGCCATCGCCGAACGCGACCGCTCCGGTCGTCCAGCTCACCGTCACCGATCTAGGCCACCGGCTGCAGCAGAACAACCTGTTGCCCGGCACCGAACTGCATCTCCCGGACGGAACCACCGCCACTCTGCACGCCAACGGTGACGTGGAATCGCACGTACCCGACGCGGCGCCGCACATCCTCGACAAGGTGCAGTTCCTCGCCCGTCTCGGCACCTACCCGAACGCCCCTCCGCACGTCACCATCCTCGAACCAGCACCGCCACACTGGGTTCCCCTCGATCACGACCCGTTCTCCGTCCTGATACCGAGTAACGGCGACCGTCAGCGACTGCGTGATGAACTCGCCCAGCATCTCGAGGCGAACTATCACCACTACGTTCCCCGCATCACCAACGACTATCTCGACGCCGAACAAGCCTACGAAACCGAACGCCGTCAGGCCTTCCTCAATGATCCGCTGTTCCGCGGCGACACCACGATCGACGTCGAATCGGCTCGTGCCCAAGAATTCTATGACCGCGTGCACCGCGAGCGCGAACAACTCCTCCGAAACGAAATCGAGGCGATACGCACCGGCCGTTTCACCGACAATCGCTCCGCCACCCATGACGGACTCCCCTTCGCTCTGCACATCATCGCCGAATTCACCCGTACCAACTTGGTGGTCATCCAGCCCGGCATCGCTCGACACAACCTCATCACGGCACCTGCGCCCGGTAAACGCACCTGGTTCGTTATGCATCAACCTGATCATGGCTACCAGCTCGGTACCACCGAATCGAATTCCATCTATTCACTACCGGTACCCGGCGTCGCACTCACACCGGAAGAGGTTACCTACCTGCATTATGTCGCCAAAGGCTACCGTAACAATCAAATTGCTGAACATCTGCGTAGCATCGGCTCGTACGATAGCTACACCAGAAGAGTTATCGATCTGCTGCAGCGAATATACTCGAAACTAGGAATCACGGGCATGCCAGGCGTACGCAGCGAAGCTGTGGCCAGGGCGCGGACGCTCGGGCTCCTCGACCAAGCCGTAATCGACGCACTCCCGCCCCCGCCACCGGTGTTCGTGCTGTCGAATTTGCAGCAGAGGGTTCTCGCGTACTTTGCCGCAGCAGTGGACCTCGGGATCGTGCTGTCGTACAGACGCATAGCGGAAGAACTTTACATCGAGGGGTATCGGCAAGGTACCGACCCAGCGCTCGATGTCCGCCCCGTGCAGAAGGCGGGCACAGCGGTGCTCAAAAAGTTCATTGAAACTGTTCCCGGCGAGACCTTCGCCAACCGAGTCACGCGGGCCGTCGGCGTCGCCCGCAATGATTACTTCGGCATGGTCGATGAATCCGCCGTCACCGCGATCGCGGGCCGACTGAACGGCGTCGTTCCCCAGGCAGCCGGCGACGGCAGCAGTTCGCACTACGCGCCCGATAGCCCGGCGCGGATCGGTTTCTCGCCCGGACAAGCGGTCACCGTCCGCGGCAACGACTGTGTCCGGCTCGCCTTCACCGAACTCCTCAGCGACGGAGACACCACCAACACACCCGTCACCATCCCCGCAACACCAGCAGGCCTGGGCGGACGCACCCGCGCAGAACTCGAACACCACGCCGCCGACCTACTCCAACAATTCCGCAACCACCAACACATCGCCGACCGACTACTCGAACTCGGCCACGGACACAAAGCACTCGTCGTCGACGCCTACCGCGGCGGCCCCAACCGTCACGGCATCGGCTCCCACGCCTACGTCATGCGAAACACCCACGGCACCATCACCATTCACGACCGAGCACTACGTCGCCACCATCCCTTCCCGCCCCGCACCCCCCGCGAACTCTCCCACACCCGCGCAATCCTCTACACCTTCGACAACCAACCCATCCCACCCACCACACACCTCACGCCCAAACCCGCTGATCCCACAGAACGTTTCGGCCTCAGCGGCACCCAACCGGACACAACCGGCTACGAGAGCGCGCAACCGGCGTTGTCGAGAGGCCGGCTCGCGATACCGCCCACCACGCAGCGGTCGGAGTCGGCACTTGTCCGCGCCGCCGCACAATTCGACAACCTGTTCGACGAGCCGCGCACGCTGAACCAGTTGTACGCCTCATTGCTGCCGATATGGCCCGACCTGACGTTCGATGACTTGCGCGAGTTGCGGGCGCCCACCTATCTGCGCAACGGGTTTCCGCTCCCCACGGTGTCGCAGGAGAATCTGGCGGATTTTCTTTCTCTCCTCTGGGATCAGCGCGAACACGTCGAGGACGCGGACCTGGTCTACAACGCGTACTTGATGCTCGGTGCGGGCGACCCGCCTGCCGACGCACAGGCCTTCTTGAACGACATGGTGCAAATCCTGGCCCGGCGCCCACCCGGCCGGGCCCAGCGCGGCGACATGGAGGAAGTAGGCACTCTTACGCCCGGCAATGCCGGGAACTGGGTGCCGGAGGACATCCCGGTCGTCCATTTCATCCGGCAACCGCGCGAGCAACCCACGGACTACACGAAGTTCAAAATCTATGTGAACACGACGGGCAACGCTCGGTCCACGGTGACCGCGCACCTGGTGCACGAAGTCCTGGACAACCCAGCCGGGTTCCCGGGCGTCGGCGAGGTGAAAGCCTTCGGCCCAGCGGAGCAACGCGTCGACGGCATCGTCGTATACATCTTCGGCCTCGCCGCGGTGAGCCGGGTGATCGGCTGGTTGCGCGAGTTCCAGCAAGCCCACATCGACATGTTCCACTGGGATACTCCCGCCGGTTCCCAGCAGATGATGGCCGGTGTCGGCTTCGGCGCCGAAACATACCCCGAAAGTTTCGGCATGACCCGCGCCAACGCGATATTCGCCGCGCTGGACCTGCACCGCGACGGAACATTCGAAGACTTCCGCGACGAGGTCCGCAACCAATTCCACTACGCAGGAATCGACCCCGACCAGGTCCATCTGAACCTCTCCGAACCACGCATCGGCCTCGAGGAGCCTCCCGGCACCCAGGCCGGACCCACCGGCCCCGAACCCGTTCAGACGCCAACGAATCAGCGGCAACCCGCGCCCAACCCTGCCGCGCGCCGGCCCGCCCACAGCTACGACATGACCTACGGCATGACCGAATTCATCGCCCGGTTCTACCGTGCCGAATATCTGGACGGGACGAAGCTGTATCTGCACACCAGGGACGGAAATCTCGTCGCCACCTTCGGGAACGGCGGCGTCGAGGTGGCTCGCGACGACCCCATCCCCTCGGGGAACCACCTCTCCGTCGAATTCTGGGACCACGTCAAATCCGCGCGTTCGGCGCAGGAGATCCGGCAGGTACGTGTCGTCCGGCCGCACGAGACCCTTTCCATGGCCGATGTCATCGACAGATTCGGCGGCAGCGAGATCACGGACGGGACGCGGCTGTACATACAAACCGGCCGGGGGGAACTCCTCGCCGTCTTCGGAGCCGGCGGTGTGGAGGTGCGCTGGAACGACAGCCAACCCCCGGCACCCCGACGTCAGCGCACGGACGCGGCCGGGCCGTCGAGTTCGCAACAGCCAGGCGCCGGGACTCGTCGCGTCGCGCCCATTCCGATCGGGACGCACCTCGTCGACGGCTTCTGGAGCCGTGCCGGGTCAGGACGCGCGGCGAGACTCGAGGATGTCCGAGTTGTCCAGCCGCCCAGCACATTCGATACGGCCGAGTTCGTCGCACGATACGCCGACGCCGCGTTCCCGGACCTGACCAAGCTGTACATGCAGACCGATTTCGGAGTGATCATCGCTTCTTTCGGGGGGCATCGTGTCGACGTGGTGTGGGCCGGCGGGCCGCCGACCCTTCCGATCGGCACGCGGCCCGCCCTCGACTTCTGGCGTCAGGCCGGTTCAGAAGCCGTAATCCGGCAAATCCACACGGTGCGGGTCGTGCAGCCGAAGATGACCAGCTCGGTCCCCCACCAGGTCTGGGAGAAGAGTTCCGTCAAGTCGATCGTGCAGATGAACTCGTTCAAGACTCGAACGGAGATTCATTTCCATACCGGCGCCGGACCCACGACGGCGATTGTTCGCCGGGACGAGAAGCTCGCGGTCCAGGCCGCGGGCACCGGCACGAAAATCGTCAGCAAGGCGCAGTTCAACTACCTTCTCGACACGACCCCGCTGAAGACCGTCCGGGTCACCCATCCCGTTCCGCCACGCTGGCATCGGGTCCACAACGGCTCGGATTCCTTGGCCGCCACGCTGTCCGACATCTTCTATTACCGCAGTCGCACGAAGCTTCTGAACGACATAGCCGATTACCTTGCGGCGAACAAAGCGCGCTATTCTCGCGAAATCACGAGCGACCTGATCGAACATGAGATCAGAGACGCGGCAGACGCCGGCAGTCTCCAATTCCGGCAATACATCGCGAATCAGCGCGAAGTGCTCCTGGAGAACGAAATCGCAGCCTTGCGTCGCGGTGAAATATCCGGGAATTCAGCCGTGGGCGCGAAACGCCTGGACTTCGCCTTCAAAGCGTTGTTCACCCTGAAACAGGTGAACTTCATGATCGCCGACCGCGACACGCCCATACTGCAGTTCAATATCGCCCCCGGGCATCCGTTCATCTTCGTGCGTCGCGCGGCGGACGGTGTATACGAGGTCGGTGTCACCGAGACCGGCGAGATCTACTCGGTCGTCACCCCCGGCCTGCCGCCCGCCCGAAACACCCCGATAGTCGTCGCACGGGACAAGATCCCCCCGCGACGTACCGAGATGATCGCGAGCCCGACCAAGCCCCTGCTCACCGGCGCGGTACGACAGCGAAAGTACACCCGCGACCCTCGCCCGTTCGTCCCGAGAACACTGTCGCGGCCGGTCGCCATGGCACCCGGTGTGCAGCGGGATTTCATGGGTCCGGCGCCGGAATTCTTCACGCCCGTCCACTACATGGACGATGCGGAGAGAGAATCCTATCGAATATTCGTGAACCCCGACGACGGTAAGCTGTACCATGCCCGCGACGGACGCGCCTTCCATGCGCCGCAGGGTAAGTTCACCGCTTTCGTCATGGATGAATTCGGCAATCTGTATGCCGGTGAGAAGATCCGTGGACTCATCCAGCACACGTCGTTCCTGAGCGGTCGTACCGTCTGTGCCGCGGGCGAAATAGTGGTCGAGGACGGAGTGATCCGGGTGATCATCGATCACAGCGGGCACTACATCCCCGATGCGCACATGAACGACCTGGCGCTCGCCTATCTGGAGACTCAAGGCCTACGCATCCCGGCCGACTCCAAGCGAATCGTCTGGCAACTCTCCGGAAAGGTGGAACGGTCACGGGCGGCCGCCCACCGGATACGAACCCAGACCGTCGCCCGCGCCCGCGCCATTCTCGAGAATGCCGCGAAGGATGACCACGACGAAACCAAGCTGACCGCGAAAGAACTGCTCGAGCAATACCCGAACTTCAGGGAGTACCCGACCACAGGCGAATTCCGCCTGCATACGTGGGACCATATTCCGCCAGGAACGCTGTTCAAATTCCGGGGCACCGGCTACGACACCGTCGCCACCGTCACGCGCGATCGGACCTTCGACGTCGTGGACTCCGCGCTCGACGGGTCCCTCCCGAAGTACGAGTACAACCTGAAGGCCGGCGCGCTGCGCGACCTGGCGATTCATCGCCGTGCCCCGACCGTCACCGTCGAACAACCCGAAGTGCCACGCGGCGGGCCGACTTGGACCAGGCCGGCCGCACCGGATCCCCGACCGATCACCAACGACTGCGCGCAACTCGTGCTGCGGCGCATAGCGAACCGGACGTTCAACCACACGGTCTTCGGCGCGGCCAACCCGGTGCGGCCACCCGAGGCGCCGGTCGGTCTCGCGGGCATGAGTGCGCGCTCCTTCGAGGAGGCGGCCGGCGAACCGCTGCAACAGTTCACCGACTACACCGTGATCGCCGATGAGCTGCGCAAGTACGGGCGAGGGTACGTCGCGGGCGTCGTGTTCGGCGACCGAACCCCCGACGCCCAGTACAACATCGGCGCACACACCATCGAGTTCTATACCCGGTCGATCAACCCCGCGGACACCACGGTGGGCCCCAAGGACAAAGCGGCGGGAGTGCAGGTCCGGGCCTACAACCCGATGACCGAGGAGGACCTTCCGGTCGAACGCGCCGACGGGCCGATCGGGCGGAACCAACAGCCGGTCAAGACATTCCAACCTCCGCCGGACGTCCACGCCACCGCCGCCGTGTTCTTCTACCCGCCCTCCGGCAACGCACACGGCGCGGCCTTCACGGTCCCCGGCTACCCCGTCACCGGTGCCGCCGCCCTCGGCGACGTCCGCATCGGTGCGGGCAGCCCCGGCAAGGATGTGACCGAAGCGGAATCGCAGACACCCGAACTCGCGGTTCCCCGCCCCGCCGGTACCGAAGAACAGCCGACCACCCGGCCCGCGGAACAGAACTCCGCACCGCGAACCGACGAGACCGAGCCGCAGGCAGCTACGGTTACGGAAAGTGTTGCGCCGCAGGAGTCTTCACCGCACCCAGCGGCTACGAATTATATCGTTCGTGATTTCGGCTCCAGGCGCGACGGGATCCAGGAGCTCGTCGAGATCATGCCGGTGCCGGACACGACGGTCCAGTCGCTGGTCGAGCAAATTTACGACTACGTGGTCAGCGAGGACCGCTCGGAATCGACGGCGCGGCGACTCGGCGAGCAGATCCGCCGGATAGCGGGTGCGGACAGCCCCGAGGAGGAGCTACGAGCCGAAATCGAACAGGTGCTGACCACTCGGCTGCTGAGCGCCGAGTATTCGAATCTGTTCACCAGCTCGGGGATGCGTTTGGACGTGACATATCGGGGTCGCCGCTACCCGGTGTCGATACGACTGAGCCTGCACGACGGCCGCCCGGCGCCGGAGCAACTGCCGCCCGTCGGCGACCGCAATGCCCCCGGCAATGGACCGCCGGTCGCCTTCTGGCGCTATTCGCGTGGTCTGGCCCACATCAGCAATAACGTCAGCGAACACAACCTCCGGACCCTGTCGGGCTCCTACGGCCTGAAATGGCCGCAGGACGAGAGCGGATTGCGCAGCCTGGACGGCACGCCGCAGGGTTCGCTCGTCTACGACCAATTGTCTACACACGTCGAGTCCGTCTCCGGGGTCGAGTCGACCGTCAAGAAGATCTACAAGGGCCCGTCCCTGCCGTACGACTACGCGATGACCTGGCAAGTCAGCCGCAACGAAGCCAAGGACGATCCCCTGGCGCCGGACGAGACGCCCAAGGTCTGGCGCGATATCGCCGTGGACACGTCCGACCGTCTGCTGGTCTGGTTCCCGAAATTCTTGGCCGACAGCACCGAACTGCCCCGGGTCGATCCGAAGAATCCGGCGACCATTCCCCCGCCGTTCCGCTCCGTCTCCGACGCGTCGCCCTCGGTGGAGGAGGTTCCGTTCTACGCGCCGCTGAGCATCCCGAACATCGACCATCTGCTCGCCGATGTCAAAGCCGGGTTCCGTACTCGTCTCGCCGGAATCTCCGAGGACTCCGCAGGCCAACTGGCTCGGTTCTTCAAGGAAGAGAACTTTCTCGGCAATATCCCGTTGATGCGCGGCGGCTCGATAGCCTCGCCGTCCTGGCAGGATTCGTCCGGTGCATCGCTCGGGTTCTTTCTGATCACCGTCGACTTCGACGGTGGTACCGAACTCACCGGACCCACCCATACGAAGTTCGGCCTGGAGACATACACGGCGCGGGATTTGGGCGTGAAAGGCAAGTCCACGATCACCAACGAACTCGGTACACACCCGGCGTTCACCATGACCTTCGGTGCGGGCGAGGAAGATCCCGACACCGGGTATGCCCGCCGCGGCGGCCAGATCACCGTGCGAGGAGGAGTGTCCGACCAGTCCAGCCAATCCCTCGGCTACGGCAGGAAAGCCCAGGCGATGCGCTCATTGCGGCTCCACGACGATCTGCTGCACACGACGCCGCGCATGACCGTTCGTATCACTCTGGTCCGAGACGGCGAGCGCTTCGGGCCGGAGGCGGGTACGCCGCTGGCCGACGGGAAGACCTACCCGATCAATATGCTGGTACCGCCGCAGGAAGCCCTCGGTCACAAACCGGAACCGGAGGAGGTCCGGTATCTGCCGCCGAAGATCCTGCATCTGCAGCAGCTCGGCCCGGATACCACGCCCGTCGAGGTCAAGGGCGCCGATCAGCTGATCGACCTGGCCGAGAAGTTCATGTCCGACAACGGTTTCCTCTCGAGCAAACACGATGACGAGGGCCTACTGGATCTGGTCGGCAGGAAGCGGCTCGAGACCGCGCGCGAGAACAATATCGTCGCCCTCGAGCAGTTGCGCGCCCAGTTCACCCAGAAGGGGGCGCTGCTGGAGATGATCGACGGCGAAGTGGACGAGGCGACGAGAAAGCTGGAGGGAGGCACCCTCCTCTGGTTCGAGAAGCCGAATCGGTATGGCAGCGAGCGCATTTCGGTCCGGCTGGTCACCAAGCGTCACTACACATCGCCGGACGACCCGCACGAGGGGGTCACCCACGACCGGGTGCTGACGAAGTTCCAGACACAGAACACGGTCGGCTTCATCTTCTCCGGCAGCACGGACAGCGGGAAAGCATCGGGCCGGTGGAATCCCAGTGGCGGTGGCAACCTAGCGATCACCAATCCGTTCGACGTGAAGCGCAGCCAACTGCTCGCCAGTTTCACGCCGAGCTATATCCATTCGTATCAGCACGAGGAGGGCAAGTCCCACGGTTTCGACACCGGCGTGATCAACCTGCTGATCAGTCCGACCGACGGAACGCACAACTTCACCGTTCCCGTCACGCATTGGCTGGAGATCTCCTACAGCCACGGTGCCGCTCCGGAGCCGATCCGCAGTGATGGCATTGTCCGCCTGAACGTCCCCACTTATCGCACGGAGGCCGACAAGCCCGCCGACTCGTCTGCGCCCGCACCCGCCACCATCCGCAAGATCACTCCCGAGGACATCGAGCACCTCACCACGCCGCTGTGGCGGATTCCCCAGCAGGCCCACATCGTCGATGCCGGCTCCAGCACGAAAGTCCGTCAGGCCGTCCTGAACCTCATCGACGCAACCCGAGCCGGGTCGGACCGAGGCGAGGGAACCGGACCCGATACCGTCGCTCACCGGCAGCCGATGCCCGGCGGGTACCCCGTCGACTCGGAGGCGAACGCCGCACTGCCACAATGGAATCCGGCTGCGGAGGAGCCTGCCCAGCAAACTGCCCCGCATACGACCGACACCGCTACTCCGGAGATCCCCACCATCGTGATCGAGGATCCGGCCGGCGCTATGCACAGTGCGTTCTTGTCGCCCACCGACATCGAAACCAGCACCGGAAGCCTCCGGCGGACGATGCCCGGCGAATTCCCGATAGATCCCGCGGAGAATGCCACGCTGCCCGGCGAGGACCTCCACGAGACAGAGCCGAGCCGAGCCGGCCCCAACCTGCCCGGCACCTGGACACCGCAGATCATCGTCACGGATCCGTCCGGCGCGCTGCACGACCCGTTCCGCCTGCTCACCGATGCCGAACCGGCTCCAGACGGGTCCGAAGGCTGGCTGAAGTGGGCAATGAATCGGGTGAGCGCCGGCGGTAAATGGATATGGCAGCAATCCTTCGGCGAGAGCGCCACGAGCCCGGAGTCCGGGCCGTATCAGATCATTCACACCAGCCTGTCCGCGCAAGGCTTGCTGGCCCTGCTGGTGCACAACTCCCAGCACTCCGACGATATCGAGATCCGCGGTAACGAGGGCATCATCACCGGCACCGATTACCGGGTCCGTATCGAGTCGTATATCACCGACGTGGCGGTGCGGCCGAAGACGGCGCAGATCAATACCGAGAACTGGCTCCCCTCGCACAACAAGTCCTCCACGAGCGATTCCGTCCTGCACAGCGACATGCTCGGGGTTAGCCTGACCGCACGACTCGGCGACAAGGCCGACGGCAGTGCTATCCCAGGTGGGACCTATCAGCACACCTTCGGAAGATCGCGGAACTCCAGCGCCGTCGAATCGATGGGCTCCAACCGGGTCACCTCCACTTCCGGCGGCCCGGCCTACGAGTTCACCGGGCGGGTGGTCTACGTCGTCACCGTCGAGAAGGGCACTCGCAACGCGCTCAGCGGTATCGCGAACGACTTCATCAGCGCGGGGAAGCGCTTCTTCGGCGTAGCGGAACCCGCGTCCCATGGAGATAACACCCTCGTCGTCGATTCGCCCGGCCGAGCGGGATTCGTGGTGCACGACAAGGATTTACACCGCTATCCCGAACTGAGCCGCCTGGTCGAGGAAAGCGGCGTGCACAAGATAGTGGAGCAGTCGAGTGCCGATCTGTACCTGCCGAGCACCTATGTTCAGAGCGGCGGGGCCCTCTCTTACGGCAAGATCGTCGGGACGAATTTCGAGGGCGGTCGGGACGGCTTCAAGAAGGCGATCGAGAACCTGGTGAAGTCGGTGGCTCCCGGTATCACGACGCCGAAGTCGGCCAATTACCTCCACGGCCTTGCGATGGAGGTCAACGGCTACGTCTTCGGCACACGCACGATCGGACCCGGCAGTCACCGAGTCGCCGTCGTCAACCGTTCCTCGTGGTTCGGTCCGCGCCTGGTCGAGCTCGAGTTCACCGCGCGCCCCAACCCGAAGACCGATCTGAACCGGATCCGCGGCAGGCGACTTCCCAAAGGCGTCGGTTTGGAGAACACCTTTTACCACAACACCGCCGACGGCAACGCCCTCGGCGGCCGGAACACCACGGTGGGCACCGTTCGCACCGGAGTCGATCAGTGGAGCGGCAATCCCAGCTGGCAACAGGGCGGCATACGCCCCACATTCAGCTTCGCGCTGCAGGGTGGTGGGAAAAGCAGCGCTTCGCAGGACTCCGATCGGTCGTCGGACACGTGGCTGCGCGGCGACGACACCTCGATCTTCGACGTTCCTTACATTTACGAGGTCAAGATCAGATGGTGGCGCCTGCCCAACCAGGTGGCGACCTATTTGGCGAACGTCGCCCGATGGACCGGTGGAGTCCTTCGGGGACTCGATACCTCGGCGTTGGGCCGACCGGCCTACTCGAGCTCTCTCACCCTGAACTCCGTCAATCTCGTCCAGTTCAATACCGCCGATACCCGAACCGATACGAGCGCCACCACCTCGGCCCGCGTCACACCCGGCATCTACCGGTCCGATCCGTCGGTCCGCCGGCCGGCCCCGCCCGCAGGCAGCGTGGCCATCGAGATGGAGATACCCGCCGCGGTTCGAGATCGGCTCACGGGGCCATGGGAGCGGAGCAGGCCGATCCAGGTCTACTGGTTCGATGGCTTCGTTCAGCTCGCGCAAGCGCTGCGCGCCGTTGCCCCCTCCGTCGAGGCGAGCCACCAGACCCACTCCGTCGAGAGCATGATCATCGCCCTGAACTCGCTGGCCCGAAAGGGCCGACCCACCGTTCTCGGCCCCGCGACCATCGCCGCCTTCCTCAACGCCGCCGAGACATTCGACGGCGACCTGCCGACCCCGGCAGAACACGAGCCGGGTCAGCAGGTCACCGACATCGTCGCCGAGGTGACGCTGCACTCGGTCGAGATCGAACAGACCACGGGGACAATCGCTCTCGACGGTCTGGCGATCGACACCGACAGTTTCACGTCCGCCGCGGACCAGTCCGTCGCCTTCATGCCGACCTTCGGCGTGAGCATCCCGACCACCGCGGACGCCAGCAACCGCGGCGCACCCGCCGGGTTCCCGTACAGCGGCGGGGCGAAGGGGTACGGCATGGCCAGAGACATCGGCAACCAGGTCCGTCATTACACCCGCTATGGCACAACGTCACTGAACTCTGACGGCCTCGGCTCGGACACTCATCGCGTCCAGACCGTCGCGCTCATCAAGCTCGTCGGGCCGGCGGGCACGGTCTGGGTCGTCGGCAACGCCGTCGCGCTCACCACGGAGATGCTGACGAAACCCGGAGGGGTCCGGAAGGTTTCAGCGGTCGTTGAAGCGGAACCCGAGCAGAGCACAGCTATCACCACTCAATCCGAGACCAATAACAAAGTCACACAGCAGAACTCGCCTGAACAGACGAACCAGCCAGTACCGCCGAAGACGCCCGCCGACGACCAGCTGGGCCCGGACAAGCCGCTGGGCGCGCTGCCCGAGAGTTCGCCCGTCCGCGACACCGCGTCGTCGCGCGGCGTCCGGGTGCAAGGCCCGCGATCGAACACGGTGGACGGCATCGCCGCGCCGGCAGGGCATGTCTGGGAATCCATGCGGGACAATGGCGATTGCTTGCCGCTCATGCTCGAGCGCGTCGTGTACCCGAACGACCCACCCTTGACCCAGGAGGTACTGGACCAGCGGCTACTAGATCTGCGCGCGGACATCGCGGCCGAGATCGAGGCGAATGCCGAGGACTACTTCCAGCAGTTCGCGGCCATCGTCGACGCGGAACTCGACGCTGGGCTGCTCGATCCTCGCGAATGGGCGGTCCTGCGCGCGGCGCGCGACAATCACCGGCTTCTCGCCGAGTTCAGCCGGCAGCTCCGAGCGATAAGAGCACCGAGGGTCTGGCGGAACGCGATCAGCCATCTGATGCCGCAGGCGGCCTCCGCCGTACTCCGGCGGCGCGGAATCTATCTGGCGCTGAACAACAATGAGTACCGGACCCGTCCGGTGATACTCGGTGCGGAGACCACCGAAACGCCGAGCGCCACGGCGTTGACTATCGGCAATCACTTCTACCTCGCCGTGCCGAGCGAACCTCACGCCTTTACCGCGCCGGAAACATCTCTCGCACAGGGCGATTCGAAAGTTGTGATGGATGGATCCCTTCCGCTGCCCACCATCACGGTCACCGCGCCCGACGGCAGCGTGCGGCCTGTGGACCCCGCCGAGGGCGCGGCGCTTCCCGACGACGAACAGGCTCCTATGGACCAGAAGAATGCGGATACAGAGCCACGGACGCAGGATGAGCCGGATACGAGTGAGCAGCGCCCGTCGCATGAAGAGCAGCTCACCGAAGCTGTATCGCAGGAAGAAATGCTCGACGCCGTTGTGCACGAGCAGGTCGGCGCGGCATCGCACGATGACACGACCCGCCAGAGCGACCGTAGTGACGCGACACGGGCTCCACCTGCGGGCATCGTCCGAACCTCCTCTCCCACAGGCAATGTCGAGCACACCAGCGGTATCGCGCCCACCGGCACCGTCGAGCCCACTGGCACGGTCGAGCCCACCGACACCGTCCAGCCCACCGACACCGTGAAAGCCGAAGACAGCGTCGAGTCCGTCGACACCATCCGGCCCGCACCGCTGCCCGAACAGCAGACGGGCGATATCACCAGCGAAACCGACCCACGAACGCCGTCGCGTCCGCAATCACCGACCGACAGCGCGTCGGTCTACAGCACCGACACGAATTACGGTGTACCGCACCGGGAATCGTCGGACGGTGAGCAGATCACGGACGACAAGACCGAACCGGTTGCTCCGATCAGCTTGGAGTACATCCGATCCGCACTGCGTTGGAACGACGACGAAACGGAGCCTGACACCGACGAGCCGACCCGTGCATCCGCTCTCACCGAGATGCGGTCGGAGACGCCGCAGGTACACGAGGCCGAAACCGCCGGCCGAAACGGGCTTCCCCCGGCGGTTACCAACGAGGCCCCGGATCGACCTGCCATCGGCCCGCAGGCTCAACGAGACAATCCCTTCGGTCGGCACCGATCGTCCGCCGACTCCCTACGGCGTGCCGACGTGCCCGACACATTCGACCTGTCGGGCACGGGCTGGGATACGCCACCGCACCCCCTGCGGCGGTCGAAGAGCGACCCCGGCATCCTGGCGCAGAAGCACGGCATGGAGCCCGCGGCACGCGACAACTACACCGACCGCGCCCCGAGTACCGGCGATGTCCCCGAGACCCACATCGCCACAACAGCTTTCACGCCCGACCAGCACGGCACGCGCACGGTATCCGACGGCAGCGCGCCCGCGCCTACCGGTGACACGACGCGCACGCACAGCAACGACACGTCGGTAGCACCCACCAGCCACACGACGCGCGAGCTCACCATCGGCACGACGCGCGAGCCCGCCAGCGGCACGACGCACAATCCGACCGACAGCACATCGCCCGTACCCACCGGCCCTACAACCCACGAGCCCACCAACGGTGCCCCGCGCACCGGCGATGTCCCCGAGACTCGCGCGAACTCAGCGACTCTCACGCCTGATCGGCACGGCACGAACACGGGAACCGACGGCGGTGCGGCTGTGCCTACCGGCGGCACGACGCGCGACCACAGCAACGGCACGTCACCCGTACCCACTGCGAGCGCACCGCGCGAGCCCGGCGACGGCACATCGCCTGAGCACAGCACGACGCACGAGTCCATCAGCCGCACAACACAAGAGTCGACCGGCGGCACGACACGCGAGCCCGGCAGCACAGCGCACGAGCCGACAGACGGTACGACGCGCGAGTCCGTTGTCGCTGGATCTCGCACGCGGAACCGATTGTGGGGTCTCGTCTCTCGACTTCGAGGCCGAAGTGAGGCGACGGCGGCAACACACGAATCATCGGGCGGGCGCGCCCCCGGCCGTCATCCGCGCACTATGTTCCAACAGCTCGTGCACCGACCCGCCGGTGGCACAACAACTTCCATCACCCGTGCGGCCGCGCTCCCCGCGCATGGCGACGGCACCGTAGACCACGTGGCCGCCACCGGCTCGCGTCTCACCTCGCAGAGCCACGAGCCCGCCTACGACTGCCTCACGCGCGCGCTCACCGATATCCGACGCGACAACCACAGTCGCGCGATCCAGCCGAACTACCGGGCCACGGCACCCTTCGGCCGCTTGAAGCGAGTACTGCTCGGTCAGCGAACTCTGCCCGGCCACTCGCGGCGGGAAGCCGAGCAGGCCGCAGGCGGCAAGCTCCGCGGCTACGCCGACGAGGATCGAATCGCCAGGCAGCTAGAGTTTCTCGGCCCCGGCGCACAAGCACTCGTCGTCGGGGTGCATCCGACCGTAGGCGCGAACGGCATAGGCGCACACGCCTTCCGCATGGTCAATGTCCGCGGCGCCATCCTCGTCCACGATGCCGCCGACCCCGACCATCGAGTCCCCCGGCAAGGCGGTGCCGCCGTGCACGCCGTCCTCTACTCCCCGACCGGCAGACCCACCCGTCCGCTGCGCCTCCCCGACGAAGCGGTCCCCGATTTCCCCCGCGGCATTCGCATCGGCGCACCGTCCGACGACACGACCACACAGCCGACGTCGTCGGCCACCCCTGTCGTCGCCGATCAACCCAACCTTGTCGGTCCCCGCCGATCGCACTATTCGACCGACGTGTCCGCGGAGGTGTACTCGACTCGCGAATTCTTCACGACGTTCTTCGAAGCCGAGTTCCCCGCAGGCACGGAGATACACTTCAGCGATTTCGCTGCGAGCTCAGGCGTTTCTGCCACGTTCACCGGCGATGCCGTGCGATCGATGACGTGGCCCGACGGCGCTCAGTGGGAATCATCGCCCGCCGAAACCTGGGAATTCTTGACACAGGCATCGCCGCCGGAGGGGTTGGTCACGGTGGTCCAGCCCGGCTTCCGTGCGGATTTCACCGAACGTGTCGTGCCGGTCGAGGGCACCGGTGGCTTGCGAGAGGCGGTGAGCCGTAACGAGCTTCTCGCCGGGACCACGGTTACTTGGCGCAGTCGGGACACGATCATCACGGCGGCGGTCCGGCCAGACGACGCCTTCGATCTTCTCGTCTCCGACGGCGACGGCCCCTTGGAGATTCGACTTTCGACCAGATCCGAACTTCTCGATCAACTGTCAGCCGATGGCGTTTCTAACGTGCGAACGAGCTTGCGCATGCCAGAGTCGTGGCACCGCTTGCCGTTCGGCCACGACTCGGACCTGCACGCTCTCGGCCACTTCCTCGACATCGATGCGGAAGTCCTGCGGACCGAGGTGGACCTACACCTTTCCCAGAACCCATCGAGTCTCGCGCACCAGGAATCCGCCCTGGTCACCGCGGCGAGACTGAAAAAGTTGAATCTCGTAGTGCTCGGCCCTGACGGGAAGATCACCGAGCATCAACTGGCCGGCCAGGGCTCATACGCGTTCTTGCGCCGAACCCACGACGGTGGGTACGAGGTCGGCCTCGGCGCGGACGGCAGCGCCTTCTTCACCATGCGACCCAATCCGATGACATCGGATCAGAGAAGAATATTCGAACACTATGTCGCAAAATACACCCTGCGGCAGATCGCGGAGGCCGTCGGGTGTTCACACGAGGATGTCCGCAATGTCCTGAGTGGTGTCACCAGAAGAATGTTCAGGATGCGTTCATGGATTGATGCCGCCCGGTTGGCTCGAGATAGAGGGTATTTGGACGAGGAATCCATCGACGAACTTCGACCACCGTGGCAGCCATTGACCGAAGTCCAGATCGACGCGGTCGAGCGTGTCGCCGCAGGGCAGAGTGCTTACATGGCTGCGCAGCAGTCGGGGAAGAATGAGTCCACACTCACCGGAAATTTGGCGCGGGCCGGCAGAAATCTCGCGATGCCGGATCCGTCGGATTTCAGAGCCACCGCCGCCAAGGCGCTCGAGCTGGGAATCATCAGCGCCGACAGGGTAGCTCGACTGCGCGCTGAAGGAAGCGCCGGCCGATCCGCGCCTCAGGGTCCCGAGCACAGAACGCTGAACGATACGCAACGGATGGGGCTGGAGCATATCCAAGCCGGCTTCACCTTCACCGAGACCAGAGAACGGCTCAACAAAAATAAGTCCACATTTCGCGACCAGCTCTATCGCGCGGGCGACAAGCTCGGGCAGCCCAGCCAAGGAGATCACAAAGCCACCGCTGCCCGAGCACTCGAAGCGAATGAGCTGGATCTCGCCCGAATCGCCGCGCTGCAGGCAGAGCTGACCGACCTACGCGCATCCGATCGAACGACCGCACAGGCCGGGGAGAGCTCTGCACAGGGGTCCTCCGCCTGGGTTCGCGGGGCGGCATGGCCCACCGCGCCACCCACATTCAGCCCCGCGCAGTGCGCGCCACGAGCTTTGAAGTATGCGGCGGACCGACTGCCCTATTCCCTCATTACTTGGCCACCGCCGGACTCCATCGGCCTCGGCGGAATGAGCGCCGGGCATTTCAACCGCCACGCCGGAACCGATCTGCGAACATTCAGCAGCCACGCCGAGATCGTGAGCCACCTTCGCGACCCGGGCGCCATAGCCATCGTCGTCGACGCCTACAGCGCCCCCGCCGATGAGAACGGAATCGGCGCGCACGCAGTGGTTTTCGAGAACGACCACGGAGCTGTTCGGGTATACGACACGATCACCGGAAACTACTACCCGCTCGACCAACACCCAGCCGCCGATCTCCGCGCCATCACCGCCGTCATCTACAACCCGGACGGCACCGTACGCATCACCAGCGATAGCCCAGCCGACGGCGCCCAGGTCCTCGGCGATATCGGCATCGGCGCACCGAGCGACACAACGCTATCCACCCAACCCGTGGGCGACGAGCGCGACGGAGTCGACGGCACGCCGACCGGCAGCGGCCCGACCGCCATCCCGATGTTCGACGCCCTCTGGAAAACCGGTCCAGGCGCACACGCCCTTTACGGATCGGGCGGGAGCCGCACCGGCGACAACACTTCCCAGCTCGCACCGCAGGCCGGTACGCGACAACGCCTGCGCGACTTCATCGCTCGGCTCCGCGGCCGCGACGCCGCCGGTGCGGAGACGGCATCCGCTGCGGCACAACCACTCCGAATCCAGCCGCGCACGAACCCACCGGCGCACCCCGTCAGCGACCTGGTTCGGCGGCGCAATCGCGTAACAGACAGCGCCACACCAAATTCCCCCGAGCTTCCGCCTACGCGCACCGTTCAGGGCGACGGCACCGCCGCGCACCCGTCACACGATCGAGAGACGTCGCGGGATCCCCGAACGTCGCGCGGCTTCGCGCTGTCGCTGAACGGGTTCCAACAGCTGGACGAACAGCAGCGGGCGGCGGTCCTCGGGCATGCGGCCAAACCCGTTGCGGTGAACGACTTCTTGGCCGATCCCGACGGTTTCATCCGGGAATGGGAGGAGATCGTCGATGCGTACGAAGGCATGTCGATCCTGTGGCCCGATCAGGATTTGCCCGCGTTCGACGAACTCGCCTCGAAACTCGACGAGTTGGAGCAGACCGAGGACGTGCCGTACGCGGTGCAAGGCGTGCGCGAGATTCTCGCCTCCGACGATCCGCGCGGTGAGTGGCAGAGCGTGGTGGACAACCACCGCAGATACCCCGAGTTGAACGACCACTTCACCACCCACCTGAGCACACCGTTCGGCATCGAGGAGGTCCGCGCCCAGATCCAGATTCTGGACGAGGCCACCGCGGCGAGACTGCCCATCACCACACCCTTGCGCGTGGTGACCCATGACAGCCTTACCCCACAGCAACTGATCCTGTTGGGAGAGGCGAACTCTGAGGTCCTGATCCGCACCTTCACCGCCGCCGAGGTCATCGAGGAAGCGCCGTCCACTACACGGCCCGACGTCGAGTTGATCGTGCCCGCCGGGACACATGGACTGCTGTTCGGCGACGCCGCGCACCCGAAGGTGCTGTTACCCCGCGACATCGTCGTCCGCATCACCGAAATACACGCGGGTGGGCGGGTCACAGCTGAGGTGATGGCGTCCGAGCCCGCTCCCGAGGACGCCCGCTACATCCCCGGCGGCGACGATCAGGCGTCGTTCATGGATTCGATCGACTCGGCAGCATTCGGCCCGCCCCGGCTGGGACGCCTGGTCGGGGGCGTGCACTACTTCGACGATGAGGGCGTCCGCGGAAACTTCGCCCACCACACCCTGCGAGTCTGGGACGACCTACCCGGCAACCTGATCGACGCGGTGCTCGCCTTCGAGGAGTCGGCGCTGATCAACTTCGCGCTGCGCTGGGGCGGAGTGTCCGGGCTGGAGCGGTGGGTCGATCATCTCGCCGAGAGTGCCGAGCTGTGGCGGGCGCGGCAGGAAGAACTGCGGCGCGCCGGAACCTCGCACTATCAGCCCATGGATCGGCAGATGGAGGTGCCCACCCGGTTGCTGTCCGAGCCACAGACCGCAGCCCGGTGGGCACAGATCGAACGCGATGCCCATATCGAGGAGTTGTACCGCGCGCATTTCGGCACCAACGCATCGGGCAGGCTCGACGCGAGCACGCTCCGAGAGCACGTCGACTCGCTCGACCTGGCCACGAGTGCGCGGCTGCGGTTGGCCGGCAAGGTGCACATCACGCGAAGCCTCGCCACCGTCGATTTCCTGATCGCCACGGACGGCAAACCTTTGGGCGACCGTGACCCCGAACTGCTCATCGGCGTCCGCCAGGTCGAACCCGCCTATATGTCCACCTCGTTCACCTCCCGGGTCGTCCACATGCCCGAGCAGGCGAAGTACCGGGTGGCCTTGACGGTGCCGCCCGGCATGACCGGCGTTTACATCGGTAGCGATGGCAGGGACCGCTTCAAGCGCGAACTCATCCTGCCCCGCGATACCAACTATCGGGTGACAAGGGTCGAGCACCGCCCCGGCCGTATCCCGGTACTGCACGCGGAGATACTGCTGCCGTCGACCGTCGGCTCTCCCAGCCGTGCGCCGAGCGCGCGGGCCCCGGCGTCTACCGGTCCGATCGACAAGGGCCGCAGCGAGATTCACGACGACGCGGAAGCGTATGCCAGGGCGGTATGGTCGGCGTCCACGCCGAAGGCCGCGCTGGAACTGGTGGCGGCGCTGGACCAAGCACGGTTGCGGGCGGTGCGAGACGCTTATCGCCACTTGTTCGAGGGTCGCGATGTGATCGCGGATCTGCGGCACGCGCTTCCCGGCGAACACGACCACATCGACCAGATCTTCGCCGAACCCGCGGCGAAAGACGAAAAGCACGTCGCTGTGCCGATCCCGAGCGCTACGGACCGAGGTTTCGACCGCACGGCGGAGCACCACGGCGCGGACATCCAGTCGCCGTACGACACGGAGCACCGCCGCATCGGCCATCCCGGCACCACCGACGGCAGTGCTCCGCGCACCCACACGGGGGATCCGACCACGGGCGCGCGGGCCGCCCACTGCGCGCCCCTGGCCCTGCGCTACGCCGCTACCCGAAACCCCGCCGCGCCCATCACCTCGCCCGCGGCGGACTCCGTCGGTCTCGGCGGCATGCGCGCCGCGCAGTTCAACGACTACGCCGGAGCCGAACTACGCACGTTCACAAGCCATTCCGAGATCGTCGACCGACTCCGTCGACTCGGCGGCGGGTCCATCGCACTGGTCGTCGACGCCTACCACGGTCCGGCCGATGAACACGGGATCGGCGCGCACGCTTCGGTTTTCGAGAACCATCGAGGAACGGTTCGCGTTTACGAACCGATCACCGGACGCCACTACCCGGCCGACGAACACCCCACCCGCAACGTCCGCGTGATCGCCGCCATCATCTACGCCCCGGACGGATCCGAGCACATCTTCGCCGACCACGCAGCCGACGGCGTCGCGATCCTCGGCGATCTCGGAATCGGTGCGGGTAGCCCAGTGGTGCACAGGCCGCCGTTCCGAGATCCCTTCGCCGAGCAAAACCTCGAAATCGCAGAATTGCGAAAAGCTCTGACGGAGAACAATTTCGACACCGACACCGAGATACACTTCCACGACGGCGACCGGCCCCGGGTCGCCGTGGTCCGCCGGGACGGCAATCTCGCCGTCCGCGAGCCGCACACCGAGGGTGATCTGCCACCGAACGCACTGGAGATCATCGACCGAGCGGAGTTCGCTCGCCGGCTCGACGAGTACGAGGCGCGGCAGGTCCGCATCACCCTGCCCGCGCCGATCGATTGGTACCGGATTCCCTCGACTGATCAAGACAATCCGATTCCGACTTTTGCTCACATTCTCCGAGTAGACGCCGCGGAGGTGCGAAGGGAAGCCACCAAAAACCCCGCGCCGGACGCCGAGGATCCCCTGCTTTCCGGGGCGGCCAAACGCTACTCCCTCAATTACATACTGGTGCACCCGGACAAGCCGCGGACAACCGTGACGAACGACCCGGAGGTGCCGACCTTCTTCCTGCGGCGCACGGAGGCGGGCTACGAGGTCGGCATCACGGCGACCGGTCATTACGCCACCGTCGTCCGGCCGGACCTGCCCCCGCCGCCCCAGCCCGGCGCACTGCCGAGGGAGCAGATCCCGCCGCCTCGCACGACGATGCTCGCGGGCGGGCCCGAACCTCTACTCGAGGGTGCCGGTCTGCGGCGACTCTACCTTGCGGAACAGCGTCCAGTGACCGCGCGAGCGCCGAAACCCGCAGTGGTGCAGCGGGGTCGGCGAAACCGGACGCGGTGGATCCGCGACCGAACAGTGCCGGACCGCAAACTCCGCGGCAAGACGGTCAACTCCGCGCACCTGCCTCGAGCGTGGAGTCGCGTGACGCCGACCCACTACATGGACGACACGGAGCGGGAAGCCCATCGGGTCTTCGTGGACCAGGACGGCCTACTGCGCCATGCCCGCGACGGTTCGCTCTTCCACTCCGAACGCGACGAGAAGGAGATCAGCGAACGCAAGGACATCTTCGTCATGGACGAGTTCGGTAATTTGTATGTCGCCAGGAAAGTCAATGGCCTGATCCAGCATTCGTCTTTCCTCGGCGGCCGGACCGTCACCGCCGCAGGCGCCATCTCGGCGCGACACGGCGTAGTCACCAGGATTGTGGACTCCAGCGGGCACTACTGGCCCGACGAGCAGATGAACGATTACGCCCTGGCCTTCCTCGAGACGCAGGGCCTGCGATTCGCCGACGACTTCCAGCGGGTGATTTTCACCGCGAAAGAGTTTGTCAAGATCCGTGACCCGCAGACCCAAGCGAGCACTCGCACCGCAGCTCTCGCCCGCGCCGTGCGGATCCGCGACGCGGGGCCGACTTATATCCGGCCGTTCAAGGTCTACCGAACGGAGAATTCCCACAAGAATCTCGGCTGGGAGAATTTCCTGCCCGGCACGACAATTCGCTTCAGGGACACCGTGTTCGACACCACGGGCACCGTCACCGCCGACCACACCGTCCGGGTAGTGGCCCGCGGGATCGCCGGAGCACCCCTCGACCGCGAGTACGAACTCGAGGCCGAGACACTGCAGAAACTGGTTCTCGACCTCGGCGTGCAGTCCGTCCGGGTGGAGCAGCCCGAACTCCCCGCCTTCACCTATCTCGGCGAGGACCTGCTGCGGCAGATGGAAAGGGGCGCAGACGAATTCACCGCCGATCCGGCACTCGCCGACCAGCACGCCCACATCGACCCTCCCCCGGCGACGGGAGAAGCGCTCGCGCGGCCCATGCCGTCGCGCTGGGAGCCGGTGCCGACCGGCGTTTCGATACTCGCCACCGTCGCCCGAATCCTGAGCACCCCCAGAGCGAGCACCCGCAAGCACGTCTCGGATCACCTGCGCGACGAGCTGGAGATGGAGGACGAACGGCGCGAGGAAGTCGACCAGAGCCGCGCGGACGGCGACCTCGATGACGTGGAGTGGCAGGCAGAACAGCGGGTTCGGCAGGATTTCGATCGCTGGCGGTCGACCGCGTACTGGGCCATGGTCGATTCCGTCGCCCAAGTGAGTTCACCGGACGCACAGGCCGGAGACGAGGCGCTGCGGGTGGTCTCGCGCGCCTACGACGTGAACTTCGTCAGCGTGCATGCCGACGGAAGCGTGCACGAGATCGGCGAGTTCCCCTGGCCGGCAACGGTGTTTCTGCGTCATACCGCACCTGGTGGTTACGAGATCGGTGTCACCGATACGGGCGCGCCGTTCGCGGTGTGGCCGCCGCAGCGGCTCTGGGACGGGCTCTCCTCGCCGACCGGCCGGGTACCCACCGATCGCATTCCGCCGCCGTCGCGGCTCGGACTGGCCACGCCGCAGATTCCGTTGCTCCGCGCGGCCGTGGCGCCCAGGCTCACCGATCCGGAATCGAACTCCTCGCTGCCCGTGTACTACATGGACGCCGCGGAACTGGAGTCGCACCGGCTGTTCCCGGGCGAGGACGGCAGACTGTACCGAGCCAGTGACGGATTGCGGTTCGATACCACCAAGCTCGACGATCTGACGGACTACGCCCGCCGCGTGCTGTTCGTGATGGACGGGTCCGGCAATCTCTACGCCGCCGCCACCGAGCGCAGCCGTCGCATTCAGCACGCGTCGTTCCTCGGTGGGCGCGCCGTCACCGCCATGGGTGAGCTGGAGGCGGCCGACGGCCTGCTCACCGAGTGGACCGACGCCGATCTGCCAGGCCCACCGGGACCGGAGAACAATGATTACGCGCTGGATTGGCTACGCCGCCAAGGGCTCGTGCTCGACTCCAGTTTCATCCGAATAGACAGCGACTCCTCCCACCGAGACAGGATCGGCGAGCTGGAGCGTCAGCGCACCGCGCTCACGCACCGGCAGATCCTGGCGACCGCCACGGGAGCCGCGCTGCACCACATCGATAACGCGTCCACCGCGGACGACCCGGCGGCGCGCGAGGCGAGGCGGGCCGCGCGCGAGCGGTTCTTCCAGGAGCAAACACAGCTGAACCACTGGCGTCACCAACTGAACGCGAACAGAACCTCGAAGACCCAGCAGGCAGGCATATTCGTCCACCCCGAACCCACCGGCCCCGACGATCGCATCACCCCACCCCACGCCCCCGACACACTGCGCTCCGAGAGCACGCAGGGCGACCGAGCGACATGGTGGGAACAGCACGGCCGCGAGTGGTGGCACGCCCTGCATTTCGCGGATCTGGCCCCGGGTTACCAGGCGCGCCTGCTCGCAGACTTCCCCGGCCTGCGCAATGGCCACGGCATCCCCGCCGCCATACGAAACACTCTTAACCGCAAGTTCATTCAGCTCGAGATCGCATGGATCCGCGACCCCGCCGCTCCCTCGGCACGATTCGCCGCCCACCGACGCCGCTTACACAGTCTCGAAACCACCCTCGCCGCACTACATGTCGCAGATTTCGAGGCGACATTCGCGCAACGTCGCTCCGATCTCGCGACCCCAGAGGCGCGATTGCTCTCATTCGACCTGGACCCACGAGCACAACGCGGCAACGTGACAATCGCCATCGGACCGGTGGACACCGCAACGACCACCGATCGACAGATCCTCCAAGCCACCTCACTCGACCCCCTAGCACACACACTCACCCGCCTCATGCACTCACACGCGGAAACCCCAAGCCCCCAAACCGATTACGCAACAGTCCTCGTCGTCAACCTCGACGCCCCCACAGACCGCGAACCAGCGGACCCCGCGCAACAAACTTCACCAAGGCCACCCGTGCCCCTACCCATACCCCCAAGGCCCCCGGTGCCACTCCCGCCCAGCTTCACTCCACCTTCAACGGACGGGAGTGCACCGACCCGCGCCAAACCCAACAACCCCCAAGACCCGACCGTTCCACGCTGAGACACCGCCTGACTGCCCACGGCTTCTACGGCTACCCCGAACCGATGGAGATCCTGGACCAGCGAGTGTTACTTACGAGGTGACGGGGCCACACGCGGAGGAGTTTCGGGCGGGCATCGAGCGAAGCGCCTAACTTTCACGACCTCGCGCGCGCCGGATCCACTCGGCGGATACAGGCTCACCCTCCATTGCCATGCTTCCTACGACCTGGTCGATGACGGATTCTCGGCGGCGCCGGACTTTCTCCGAGAGTGGGAGGGCACGCCACGCGGCAACCATCTCGGCCATCTCTGCGCTCATGGCAAATCGGACTTCCTTCGTCGGTTCTGCACCTCATGACACGTTCTCACGATCTTCGACAACACTGTGCACTCGCTCATCAACTGTCGATCGACCCGACACGACCCGCCATACGCAGCTTCGACGAGCTTGGTTTATTGGACTCCATCG
>NZ_BAGH01000612.1 GCF_000308715.1 Nocardia tenerifensis NBRC 101015 | reverse complement strand
CCATGTTCCCGATCGCCTACCTCCAGGTGTCCACCGCGCCACCGACCCCGCTGTCGTACAACTTCCCGGAACGGCGCTCGGAAGTGACCGCCGCGTTCCCCCGATTCGACGGTGTCACACTGCAATTGGCCGACCGCGCCCTGCTGCGGCCCAGCGACACCACCCTGGCGGGCGCCTACAGCTCGCTCGCGTTCGGCAACTACGCCAAGAATCTAGGGCTGGACTACGTCAACGCCTACACACCCATCGGCCACGCCGCCTTCAGCGCCATGCTGTGTATGGGCTGGGACGGCAGCACCTGTCCGGACGCGTTCCGGCGTGCGTTCGCGACCGAAACCTCCACGGGCCGAACGATTGTCGACCTGATGAAGGTCGACCGGGTCGTGCTGCAGCGGGCCCAGTTCCCCGACGCGCGGAGCCGGCCCGCGCCACCGGGCTGGAAATGGGTCGACTACCCCGGACACGAACGCTACATCTGGGTGCTCGAGCGCGTCGACGGTCCCCTCTCGACCCACAACGGCCTGATCGCCGACGCCAGCGGGGCGAGCGCCACCTCGACCTCGCGGGCCGACGTCACCAGCCGGGTTCGGGTGAGCTCCGACCAGGGCGGACGCGTCGTCTTCGCGCGGCTCGCCTGGCCGGGCTACCGAGCCAGCCTGAACGGCAACGACATTGCCCTCACGACGGTGGCGGACACGTTCGTCGCGGTCGACATACCGGCGGGCACGCACGACGCCGAACTGGTCCTCACCTGGCGACCGCCGGGTTGGAAGATCGGTATCGCGACAGCGCTGGCCGGGATCGCCGGGATCGTCTTGCTGCAATGGTGGCATGGTCGATCCCGCCGCCGCGACGTCTCCACCGATACGTCGACGTCCGAGCGGGAGGCCGCGCTCGTCGGCTCCTGATTCGACCGCTACAGCAGCGGCGCCTGGCCGCCGTCGACCGCGGCGAACTCGCCGCCCGCCTCGGTGAAGGCGTTGAGCGCGTCCACCAACCCTTGCCGTTGCGCCGCCGGCATCTTCTTCACCACCCCGGCGATCTCACGACGGCGTTTCGCGGTGACGTCCTCGACGACCTCGCGTCCGCGCGCCGTCAGATCGATGATCAATTCCCGGCGGGTCTGCGGATTCGGTTGGCGGGTAATCAGTTCCGCGGCCAGCAGCCGCTCCACCATGCGGGTGGCGGTCGAGGGCTGCACGTCCAGTTGCTGGGCCAGCGTGGCCAGCTTCACCGGGCCCTGGGCCGCGAGGATCACCAGGGTGCGGAACTGCGGCAGGGTGATCGTGTCGTCCACGTGGGCGATCGAGCGCGCCGATATCGCCATGAGCAGCCGCGATGCGGAGAGCAGTGCCTCGGTCACCTCGTCGACCGAGTCGCGGGTGATCGAGCGGGCTGCCGGCCCCATAGTCCTCCTCAGTCGATGTGACCAGAGGTCAGTTTAGCGATCGGCACGGTCGTGTCAGGTTCCGCTCTGCGAGGCGGCGGCGTGCGCACCGAGGTCATCGAGGCTCAGTGGTCGCCGCGGCGGGTGATCGAGGATGGTTCGCTGGGTGACCGCCTGGTCCGGGCCGACGTGCAGCAGCTGACCCACCGGCAGATTGCGCCACCCCGGGTCCTCGTCCATGCGCTCGCTGGCGACCACCACCGCGGGTCGATCGGCCAGCGCTCCCGACCGAGCGCGAATGCGTCCGGCGGCGCTGCCGTGGTCGAGATGCCGGGCGCCGGTAGGGCCGCCTGCCGCTCGACTCAGGACGAACAAGTCGTGGGTGTGCGGAAACCGCAAGGCCCACAGTTCGTTCGGTGTCGTGAGAATGAAGTTGATCGCATATACCGGCAGGTTGTCCGCGATCCAGTTCACCGCGTCGGTGATCCCGGCGGCCACATCGCCGCCACGCTGGTCGATGTTTTTCGTGATGAGCGCGAAGAATCGCTCCGAGTCGGTTTCCCCGGCGACGAGATCGCGGTAATCGCCCAATTCACGATCCAATGCGTCCAGGTCGCCGAGCACACCGTTGTGGGCGAACAACCGGCCTCGCTGCTCGAACGGGTGCGTGTTCGCGGCGGTGGTCGCGCCCGTCGAGGCGTAGCGGACATGAGCGAGGAACGTCGCGGATTCGCACTCTTTGGCCTCGCGAGCGAACTGCGCGTCCTTATAGGCCGCCATCGGCTGCTTCTGCACCAGCGGCTTGCCATCGGCTTCGAACGTGCCCAGACCGGTGCCGTCCGGATCGCGGCGGCTCTGCTCTGCCAAACTGTCGGCGGCCTCCACCAACCAAAACGTTGCGTGCACCCGTTCCGGCGCCGCGGTCAGACCGAACAAACGACACATCCGATATTCCTTCCGGGTTGTCCTCGCCGAACCGCTGTCACCATCCTCGTCCGTGCTACCACGGGTGCTGGAGACGAAACATGCCCCGCACAGCGGGCGCCCGGTCGCCCTGTCTGCACTCACGACAGCCCACCTCGCCGACGTATCCGAGTGAAAGCCGCAGCCACCGAACATCACTCAACTTGCAAGCGCCTTCGCCTCACGCTGAGGCAAGCACAACACCGCCATGATCGCCGTCGTAGTTACTGGCCGATCGCACCGTCGGGCGCGGTGGCGAAGGCGAGCAGGTCTGCGGACAGTCGCTCGGGGTGCGTCAGGTACAGACCGTGTGGGGCGTTCTCGTATACCTTCAGCTGCGCGCCCGGAATCAGCTCCGCCTGCCGCCTGCCGCCCAGCTCCAGCGATATCGAGGCGTCGTGGTCGCCGTGCACGATGAGCGTCGGCACCGCGATCTTCGGCAGTTCCGTGCGGAAGTCCGTCTCCACGACGGCGCGGTTGCATTCGATGACCGCCCGCAGCGAGGTGGTCATGATCGTGTCGAGCGCGCGGGCGCGAGCCGGCGGTGATACGTCGCAGCCGGGCAGCCCGTCGCCGACGTACGGTCCGGTGTTCGCGTCGAGCCAGCCGCCGAGGTTCCATTTCCAGCTCGCCCGCTGCCGCGCGGCGTCCTCGACCGGAATTCCGCCCGGATTGTCGGGGGTGGCCCGCATCAGCGGCATCGCGGCCGCCACCAGCGCGATGCGCGCCACCCGGTCATCGCCGTGCCGGGTCAGGTAGCGCGCGACCTCGCCGCCGCCCATGGAGTGCCCGACCAGCGTGAGTTCGCGCAGGTCCAGGTGGTCGATCAGGGCGGCGACATCGTCGGCGAGCGTGTCGTAGTCGTAGCCGTGCCCGGGATCGTCCGAGCGACCGTGGCCGCGGCGATCCAGGCCGATCGCGCGCAGACCGTGCTCGGCCAGCTGCGACATCGCCCCGCGGGCCTCGGTGCTGTCCATCGCCCAGGCGGACAGGAACAGCACCGGGCGGCCGGTGCCCCAGTCGCGGTAGAAGAGCCGGACGCCGTCGCGGGTTTCGATGAAAGGCATTGCAGTGACTCCAGTTTCGCATTCCAGCCCGGATGGGCACAACGGTAGAGCCGCTTCCCTGACATCTTCTGTCAGTGGAATCGGGCAGAATTCGCCCCATGCGCGCGAGCCGCCTGATGTCGATCCTGTTGCTCCTGCAGACGCGGGACCGGGTGACCGCGCAGGAGGTCGCCCGGCTGTTGGAGGTGTCGGTGCGCACGGTGTACCGGGACATGGAATCCCTGAGCGCCGCAGGCATTCCGGTCTACGGCGAGCCAGGCCACGAGGGTGGCTATCGCCTGCTCGGCGGCTTCCGAACCCGGCTCAACGGCCTGACCGCCGACGAGGCGGATTCGCTGTTCCTGACCGGCTTGCCCGGTGCCGCAGCGGATCTGGGCCTGGGCGCGGTGGTGGCGGCGACGCAGCTGAAGGTCATGTCGGCGCTGCCGGACGAACTGCGCGATCGGGCCGGTCGCCTGGCCGCCCGCTTCCACCTCGACTCCGAGTCCTGGTACAGCGAGCACGATTCCGCGCCGCACCTGAGCGCGGTGGCGAACGCGGTGTGGCACGAGCGGCGGTTGCACCTGCGGTACCTGCGCTGGGAACAACCACAGGTCGTCACCCGGACGCTGGATCCCCTCGGGCTGGTGCTCAAGGCCGGGCAGTGGTATCTCGTCGCGGCCGTCGACGGACGGGTGCGCACCTACCGGATCTCACGCATCATCGATCTGCGCGTCCTGGACGAAACCGCTTGCTGCCCAGCAGATTTCGAATTGACGGGCTATTGGCGGGAGTATTTGGAATCTTTCGACCGGCGGCGGCTGCGCCAAGCCGCCACGCTGCGCATGTCGCCGCTCGTATTCGACCGCATGCCAGAATATTTCGACCCGGCGGTGGTCCAGGCGGCCCGCGAGTCGGCCGGCGCGCCCGATGCTCACGGCTGGCGCGAAATCACCCTTCCCATCGAATCGGTAGACCGGGCGGTGCCGGACGTGCTGCGGCTAGGCGCGGGCGCGGAAGTGCTGGCCCCCAACGAACTTCGCGAGCGGATCGCCGAGCATGCCGGAGCGATGGGCCGTATCTATCGCGCATGATCGGCATGGCGATCAGTAAGGCGGCCTTGGCAACCGTGTCGAGTCCGCGCTACGGAGTACGTAGCTACCACTGCCGATGATGTCGTGGTGTTGCTTGTCGGCCGGACACACACCCGAGGCCGCGGGAGAGAACTCATCGAAGAACAAGCCGGAACATTTGCGACACCAGCGCCACTTGGCCTGTCCGCCCGGCCCGTCACGATTTCCCTCGTCCTCCAGTCGATAATTACCGGAGCCGAATGCTTCGTGGGCGGACTGCTGGCTGAAAACAGGAGAAGGGGCAGATGCCGCGGAAACCGAAGTTTCCCTCGAACCAGAGCCCTTGGCATCGTCGACACCAGCGCCAGGAGGTGCTACTGCCGAACCAGAACGCGCACAGATGTTCGGCGATCCTTGACCTGCGTGGTTCGTATCGATGACAGCCTCGGAATGCTGGAGTGCGGTCCGGGAGGGTGCGTAGTCTGGCCCGCTCGCGTTCGGGTGAGCGGTCAGAGGTCGAGGCTGGATTGCAGCTGGGTGGTGTTCGCGGCGCGGGACTGGTCCTGGGTTTGCAGGGTGGCCGCGGTGGTTTTGAGTGCTTCGGAGAGTTCGGCGAGTTGGCGCTGCAGGGTGGTGCGGCGGTTGTCGAGGTAGCCGGTGAATCGGCCGAACGCGGTCGCCGCGTCCTCGCGCCACCCGTCGTGGCTGTCGGCGATCGCCCGGTCGGTGTCGCGCAGGCTGGTGCCCGCGGTGTCGTAGAGCGTGTCCAACCGGCCGGCCGCCTCCCGTAGCACGGCCGGATCGACCGAGACAGAATCCCCCATCGCGCGGTACCTCCTGAAAATCTGAAGCGATCACCGTTACGATACCCACAGTCGTAGACAGTTCTGACTTCCGTGGGGGATCTTGGTCGATGTTGCTACCGGACATTCGCTGGTGGAACGAGCTCGCATTGGAGATGCTGGAGTCCTCGCTGTCGCGGCGCCTGGTCACGGTGGGCGATGTCGTGGACCAGCTGGCCGATATAGGCAAACTGCCAGGTTGGGAAGGTGAGGCGGCGGTGGCGGCGCGCCGCAGTTTCACCGTGACCACCGACCAGCTGATAGATGAGGCCGCCACTCTGGGCGCGGTCAAGGAGCTCACCACCCAGACCCGGGAAGCTGTCGCCCACCTGAAGCAAACCCTCGCCACGATCGAGCAGACCGCGGCGGCGAACGGCCTGGAAATCTGGGACGCCGGACACGTCACCATCGCCGATGCACCCAACGCGCCCGACCCCGCGAAGCTCGAATCCCTGCGCCTGGAACTGCAAGACGCGGTGCACGCGGTGATGAAACAAGCCGACGACATCAATGCCGACGCCGCCGCGGTTTTGAATCGCGCCGCTGACGGCAAGATCGACGACAAAGGCGCCACCGACGTCACCACCGCCTCTACCGCCGGCGCCACACAGGGCGGGCTCACCGCACCCGCACCGCCGGAAAACGCGACACCGCAACAGAATAAGGAATACTGGGACGCGATGGACGAACGGCAACGCCGCGAAGTCATCGCCCAGCATCCGGAATGGATCGGCAACCGCGACGGCATTCCGTCGATGGCTCGCCACGAAGCCAACGTCAATCGCATCGATGACGAACGCGCCCGGCTCACCCGCGAACGCGACGCGCTGCAAGAACAACTGAAAGACGCCCCCGATGGGTCGCGCTACCCCAACGCCCCGGACCCCTACGCCGCCGACAAACAGAAACTCGCCCAGGTTCAGGCGAAACTGAAGGACCTCGACTCCCTCGAATCCACTTTGAAAGACCATCCGCTCGACCCGGCCAACCCGGACACGGGCGCGCGGCTGCTGCTGTTGGACATGCAATCAGGGGACAAGGGAATGGCGGCGATCGCGGTGGGCGATCCGGACAACGCCGATCATGTGTCGGTGACCGTGCCGGGGGTATCTACGACCGTGCAGTCGCTGGATGGGATGACCAAGGAGGCGGTAGCCCTGCAGACGGAGGCGCAGCGTCAACTCGATGCTGCTGGCCGAGACAATGAGCGCGTGGCCTCGATCGCGTGGCTGGGCTACGAACCGCCGCCCGATCTCGGGGTCGAAGCGGCGAGTTCGGAACGAGCGAAAGACGGTGCGCCGAAGCTGGCGAACTTCTTCGACGGCATCGAGGTCGCCTCCAACAAACCCGACCCGCACATCACCGCGCTGGGGCACTCCTACGGTTCCTACACCACCGCGCTAGCGCTGCAAGATGCCGGACCCAGCCAGCCGGTGGACGACGCGGTGTTCTACGGCTCCCCCGGCATCAACGCCAATGACGAGCCGGACCTCGGACTGCCACAGGGTCACGGTTATGTGATGCGTGCACCGGATGACCCGATCTCGCTGGTCGACGGCTTCGGAGTGCTCGGACCTGACCCGGTGACCACGAAGCTGGAGCAACTCTCGGTGGCCGAAGCCACCACAAAGGACGGCGTTCATCGCGAGGATTCCAACGGCCACAGTGAATACCCGCGCCCCAGCGCGAACGGTGAACTGCGCACCGCCGCCTACAACATGGCCGTAGTCGTCGCAGGGCTGCCTGAGCGAGCGGAGCGGTGACATGACAAAGACAACGGCGATGGGAGTCCTGGCCGCGCTCGTCGCGGTGACGGTCCTGAGTGGATGTGGAGATAGATTGAAAGACACCGATCGCCCTGCTTCGCAAGAGGATATCGCTCATGCCGAGGCCGAGATGCGCAAGCTTCCGTCGGCCGAAGCGAGCGAACGAGACCTCATCGCCCTGATCAGGCAGATCGCCGAAGCCGTGAAAACCGCTGCACCGGAACTAGACTGGCGAACCAAGAATCGCCGTGGACAAAATACACTCGGCTGTCCTTCGCCATACCTTGAAACCGAGGGTGTGTCGTTCGTGACCGACAGCCTAGTTTCGTCAGTGCCGATCACCGACACCCAATGGCCCGGCGTTCTACAGATCGCCCGAGACATGGCCGCCCGAGACGGCATCACCGCGCTCACCGTCCGTGCCGACACGGCGGACCGCCATGATGTCATCTTGCACTCGCCCGATCACGGCAACGAGATCGTGCTCATCACCGCCGAGTCCGCAGTGATAAGTGGCGTGACCGGCTGCCGGTACCTCGAAGCGGATCTGCGAAAACAACCGGGAAACTGACCAGCTCACTGTGGAGCAGGCGGCGAACTCACCCATCTCATTGGGGTAGGGCGTCGACTTGGGCGGATGCTTCGTCCGTACTTTGCCCCTGCCGGACGAATTATCTGCCCGCCGACAAACTTTCGATGAATTCCCGGATGAAGCAGAGCGGGCAGATGGGGTCGAACGGCGCGGTGATCTGCGTCGAGGCGGTAGTCGACGGCGCCACCGGCAGCCCGTGAGGCGCGGCCGCGGCGAGCGCGGGCTGCAGGGCGAGCGCGACGGCAAACGCGCCCCCGACAATGACGTTCAGCATGGGACGGTACAAGACATCCTCCACGTGAATGCGACGAGCCGTGAGAGTAGCAAGGCCCGTCACTACAGTCATGCCCCCAATTCCATCGAGAGTGAGGCCGCCTCATTACTCGGCCAAAGGCCGTGACCACGGGGAAGCGATCTGGTATCGGCGAGGATCTCGGCTGCCGGCCGCGTCACGCGCAGATCCTCCTCCAGCTGTTTGATCCCCTGCAGTGCGGCCCGCAACTGTGCCGATTCGACCGTTGAGGTGCCAGGCGCCTCGCTACCGGTCAACGCGCGCTTGCTGCTTCCACCGGTACAGGCTGCCGTCGGTGACTCCCAGATCTTGGGCCACGTCGGCAACGCGCGGAACGCCTGCGGCCGTACGGCCGCAAAGGACACGAAAGGCACTGCGCACAACGCATTTCACAAGCCCCACCAGACGTGTTTCGATCCGCTTGCCTCTAGGCGACTGAAGCCGTTCGCCCGAGAGCGCTCCCCGTTCACGGCGCTACCGACGACCAGCGTCTGCCACGGCGATCGTGAACCGCGGGCACGGCAGCGGGCAGTGGGCATCCACGGGGACATATTGATCTTTGATCACTGCAAGACCGGCGTGCTTTGCACAACGACACACCGGCAACCTCGAGTTGCACTCCCTCATACACCTGTAGATCAATGCCCTCGTTCCGGCTCACTGCGCGGGAGGGCCCCAGATTTACTGTCTTCTCGGGTCTTCCATCATCGGCCGGTCTGACTATACGATGGCAGCGTGGCGCCGATGAAGAGCGCCCGGGTAATTTTCGCCGTGGGGGACCGAAAGTGGGGGATCATGGACGTTGCCGGAAGGGCATTGGGCGTCGACCTGTACAAACTGGAGCATGTAGCAAAAGCGGATTTCCCGCTTATCGCGGGTCACTATGAAAAGGCGATCGACAGTTGCCAACGCGTCTTGGACGGATTGGGCCAGGCGATGCAGCGGCCAGCGGAATTCGGTCCCGATCCGGTCCTTCCGGCCTATCTTGCTCTACACGATACTATGATCGAATTTCTAAAGCAGACAAAATCCAATCTAGATGCTACAGCCGTAGCGCTGCACAGAACGGTGCAGATTTACGCGAACGCAGACCGGACGGCAGCCGACGAGCTGGATCGCAAGGTAAATGACGATCCCGAGCTGAGGGGTAAGCGGTGACTTACGACCAGCTCATGCAACACGCCAAAGAGATTAGGGAGAAAGCTGTCGAAGTGGGTTCCCAGGAGGAGCCCAGGGAGCTGGCCGAAAAACGGTATCAACACATCGAACCATTGTTTGAGCCATTCTCCAGGCTACCGGATCCAGCAAAGTACGATCCGCTGATCTTCGCCTTGAAGGCCGCCATGGCGGAGCTGAACAACCAGTCTGTCACGCATACCGACCTCAGCAAGGACGTGGCGCTGCAAGGCACGGATCTCGCCAGGATGATCACGACCGGTGGTTACCTGGACGCCTGGACCGGCGATGCCGCAATAGTGTTCAAGGCCAACTTCATAGACCGTTTCACGACGATTTCCGGAAACCAGTTCACGGCAATGTCTGTCATGAAGGGCGTCTTGGAGGCACAGCAGGCGATGTGGCGAGCAGCGCGCGTTGACATCGATAACATTGCGCATGTCGCGAGGGATGCGCTCAACAATTCAGGTGGTTACTGTCCGGCCAATTGGAAATATGGCGCGACAGTACTTTCTGCGATCACCACCGTCATCGGGGTTGGCATTACCGCCGTGACCGGGGGTGTTGCGTCGATTGCAGCCGTTGGAGCTGCCGCGACTATGAGTAATGCCATGAACGACGCCGCTCAGCTGCCCATGAACTCGGCCAGCGCTATCATCGGAGCGATGACGCACGCGATCGAGGAACTCTTCACCCGTATCCATGACGCCCAGTTACAAAAAATTGTACCGGCGTCGCGAACATGGGTTGACGAGCTGCACAAGAATAGGGACCTAATGGTCTCCGCTCGCCCCAATTTGGCCGACATGAACGATCGCGAGCTCATCGGGCGTGGGGGCATGGGTAAGCCTAATCGGTGACAACGGTATGTGTACGCTGACGAAATAGAGCGAAAGGGGCCACTGTGGCAGATCTCGCTGAACGTTTGAATGATCTTCGGGTACATGTGCGCGCGCCTAGGGCGGAAATCGAAGCGGAGTTGCGTGGTCATACCGGTGTCACGTTTTCATTCGGCGAGAGCGTTTACGGTTTGGCCGATGAATCGAGGCTGGCGCTCGCCATGGAGGCAGTCGGTCGACTATTAAGAGTCGGGTGGGTGCGGCAGTATCGAGAAGCGCTGGACGGCACCGGTCTCTACACCGATAGCAATGATCCACAAAACTTGACGTTCTTCGCAGACCGCGCCAATATCGTATCTGTCGCCGAGTCCAGCGACGGGCGGATCACGATATCATCATCGGGTATGGACAGTTTCTCGGTCGATATAAAGCCGGGCACCGTGTACGAATTGTCCGCAGATGAATTCTGCGCGAGCGCTTCCGAAGCAGCAACGAAGCTGGCGCAAGATTTCCTCGCGAAGGTGCAGGAATTAAAAAAACAGCATTACCAGTGAAACAGCTTGATCGCTACGCCACCGCAAATCCTTCGCGTACCCGGGCGGCGGTGCGGTGGCGATGTCGCCGTCGGTGGCGCAACAGCTGAATCAGGTGACCATGAATCCGTGGTAAGCGAGTCTCGATACCGATGAGCTGTAATAGTGTCCGACCTGCGTAGCCGGATGGTGGGCGGGATTATCCGCGGTTCGTGTAATGCGCGGCCGAAATTAGTAGTTGACGCAGCCTGCTAGGAAGCGTTCATGCTGTTCGGCGCTTCGGTGACCGGTCGTAGAGGGAGGAGATCAAGGACCGTCCTCCAATAAGGCGACGGCAAACCGAACCTGCCACTCGCCTCAGCAGGCCCTCCCCATTTCACCACCACACCCTGCGGCTCATGCTGGAGCGGGTCATGCCGGGTACCGAGGACGCTCACACCGGAATGGCGTGCTGGGTGACGTAATGCTGGATCAGCGTTTCGATCGATCGGTGGAAGGAGCCCTGCTGCCGCTGGCTCAAAGTGCTTGCCAGATCGCCGATCTCGGCTCGGACCGCGTCGCGCACCAGATGCACGACGGCTCGGCCGGCGGCGGTGACGGTGACATGGACGGCGCGCCGGTTTCCTGGGACGGCGATCCGTCGTACCAGCCCGCGCCGCTCGGCTCGATCGACCAAACCGGTGACGCTGGACTTCTCCAGTTCCAGGATGCCGGCCAGCTGCTGCATGCCGATCTCGCGATCGTCGAGCACCGCGAGCATGCGCAGCTGGGTGACCGATAGCCCCTGCTGACCGGCGAGACGGCCGAGGACGGCCTGCACGATGAACGACAGCTGGATCAGGCCGTCGACCAGGTCCGGTACTGGGTCGGGCGCGTCGGTGGTCACAGTAGGCCAGGTTACCTTGATTCGGTTCGCGACACCAACTATATTGGTTCGTGACACGAACAGTATTTGTGACGAACAATTGGCTGGCATGCGCTGATCCGCACGCGGTGTCGCCGGGCTCGACACGACCGAGACAGGGAGAAGTGGTCCTATGACGGACAAGAAACGCGTCGCCGTCGTCATCGGCAGCACCCGCCCCGCCCGTATCTGCGCCGGTATAGCCGCCTGGGCACGCGACGCCCTGCGGGAGACGAGCGAGCTCGACTACGAACTGCTCGATCTTGCCGAGGTCGGACTTCCGTTCCTGGACGAACCTCGCCAGGCCGCGCTGCAGCAGTACGAGCATGAACACACCCGGGCCTGGAGCCGGCTCGTGCGGAGCTATCACGGCTTCTTTTTCGTTTTCCCGCAATACAACTGGGGCTACCCCGGGGTGTTGAAGAACGCGCTGGACTACCTCTACCGGGAATGGCACGACCGGCCCGCGAGCCTGCTGACCTACGGCACCCACGGTGGCGGCAAGGCCGCCGAACAGCTCATCGGCGTTCTGCGCGGACTACACATGCGACCGCTCGGCACACACGTAGAAGCCGTCATCACCGAGCAGGACATGGACGAGAACGGGCAACTGCGCGATCTCGACGCCACCCTCCACCCGTACCGGGAACCGCTGCGCACGATCGGAGCGGAAATGTCCCGCGTACTCGACAGCAATTCATGACCGCTGCCCTTGCGGAGAAACGGAGAAACAACCATGACAACTCGCCAAGTGGGCTTCATCGGACTCGGAAAGATGGGCGGCGCTCTCGCGGGCCGACTGCTCGACGCCGGTTACGACGTCACCGTGTGGAGCCGGACCGCCGCCAAGGCAGACGACCTGCTGGCGCGAGGCGCGACGCTCGCCGACCGCCCGGAGGACGCGATCGCCACCGGAACGGTCTTCTCGATGCTGAGCGACGAAGCGGCGGTGCGGCAGGTCTTCACCACCGATCGAATTCGCTCCGCGCCGAAGGGGTTCGTGCATGTCAACCACGCGACCATCAGTCCGGCCGCGGCTCGCGAGTTCGCCGCGGCCGGCGGGGCCTATCTCAGCGCCCCGGTGGTCGGTCGACCCGAGGCGGTGGTGGCCGGGAAGCTCGCCGTGCTGGTCTCGGGCGACGCGGATCTTCGGGCCGCGGCAGCACCGATGCTCGGCGCGCTCGGCAGGCGGGTGTGGGACTTCGGTGACGCGGTGGACGCCGCTCCGACGGTGAAGATCGCGGTCAACTACCTGATCATCCACGCATTGCAGGCCCTGTCCGAATCGATCACCTTGCTACAGCATGCCGAGTTGAACGCGGCGCGGTTCGTCGAGATGATCAACGATTCGGTCTTTCCGGGCGCGGTGTACGGCGGCTACGGCGACGCCATCGCGACGCGCACCTACACCCCGCCAGGGTTCACCACCACCCTGGGCTTGAAGGACCTCAACCTCGCGCTGGGCACCGCCGCTGAACTCGGCGTCGACCTACCGACCGGACCGGTCCTGCACGACGTGTTCGCCACCGCGGTCTAGCAGATCGGCGCGGATCTCGACTGGGCGAGCATCGCCGAAGTCACCCGGCAACGATCCCCCGGCCGGACCCACTGAACAGCACGTCCAGCTCCGGGACATGTTTCGCAAGAGCCCGTCGAATTGACTGAAGTACGCATCGCCGTCGCAGGCGAGCTGATCTCCAGAAGCGGCAGAGTCCCCGCACCGTATTTCTCCGGTGCGGGCCTCGAGTCGAAAAGCCTTGCCAGCCGCTACTTTTCGGACGCCGGCTTACAGGCAGTTGAGCGCCTTGGCCTCCCGCCACGCCGGTGCAGGATGGGCTCGGTGTAGCCGTTCAAGCGAATCAACCCGCCTGACCCGCGCGGACGCGTGGAATCCTGCGCCCTGTGACCGTTTTCAGCACTCCATCCCCGATCACGCAGTCTCACCTGGCATCAGCGAAGTCCACCACGGCGCGCTCCTCGAGCATGTAGTGCTTAGGGTTGGAATGGTCGATGGTGAAGACGCTCCGGTCTACGCGAGCTACGCGCGTCGCGGAAGCGCGTGGTCTCCCGGCCGCCAGATTGATGCTGGGGCACGAGGAGAACTCGCCCATCACGGCGCGGGAAGTAACGATTGGCGGCTTGCCTGGGCTTATTCGCCGCCCCGGAGGTCGTGGCACTGCCGACCTTCACGCTGTTGACGGGGTTGTCGTCGCGGAGGCCGTCGTCTCCAAGCAGCAGGAAAGCTCCGCGCAAAATGCTCTTCTGTCGCGATATTTTGCAGGAGGTCCCAAGCATCTGCTCGAGATGCATCCGAACGTGGAAGGGCCGGACTTGATGCATTTCCAGGACCGCCGGGCTCCAGTTGAATCTACGACATCGATTGGCACCCTTTGCTTTACAGACTGTGCCCTTGCGTGACACCGACACCGTGCAGTGCATTCGGCGTTGAGCACGATATCTTGTCTAGGCTGCGCCGGGTGGCGACGCGGTCAGGCGCAAAGAACGCGCGCCTTGACGCCTGTCTGCCGACTCGACGTAGCTGAAGTGCTTCGACCTCGAACCGCCCCCGCGCTCATCGGCGCGCCAGCGGAAATCGTTGTCGGCGCCGTCACCCGAGCCTGCACCTTCGTCCGCAGGGCTGCCGGCTGACCGGAAACGCGGCGAACGAGGGCTGTCTGTCATGCGTTGAGTCGATACCGAAGGCGCAGCGCCCTCCTTAGGCTTCGTCGTGATGACGATGGCTACGCGAGCCCGGTACGGCGTCGGGCAGTCCGCGTTCGGCTCGGAGGTTCCAGATGCGTTACCGGCGAGAGGTTTTCGCTGTAGCGGCGTGCCTGGCGTTAGCGGCCGTCGTGGCGTTGGTGGGATTCGCCGCAGTGCGGAATGGTCCCGTTCTTGTGCTCACAATCGTGCTCACAGTTGTACCCCCGATCGGTGCAGCCGTCTTCGCGGCGCTGGTCTCGTGGCGTTCATCGGATCAAGTCTCATCGGACTCACCGCCTGCGGCAAGTTCGGGCGACGAACCGACCACCGTTCCGCGCGGCGATCCCGGTGGATGGCGCGGCACGACCACGCCGACAGCCGCACCTGCCCACACCGCACGCAGCGTGAACACCCGAATCGTGCACTGCGACACCGACATCGATGTCGTCCATGAGCGGCCGCTCGCCGTGGACACCCGCTACGACCTGCTCGTAGACATAGGCCCGCACCGTAGCGGCAGCCTTCTCCAGGAAGTCGAGAGTCGCTGGCCCGACGACATGCTGCCCACCGGGGAACTGCTACTTCGCGCCGTCCTGATGATGAACGGGCATCCATCGCAGACCCGCACGCTGCGACTGCCCGCCCGAGGCGCGAGTCTGGCATGCGATTGCCCCGAGGGGCCGCACACACCGGACTGCGTGCCACACGCCGCCGCCCGATTCCCGCTGCATACCCCGGAACAGCCGGATGCAGGCTGGGGTGGGGAGTTGGTCATCTACTACGAGGTGGTCGCGGTGCATGCCCAGCGGCTGCACTTGCCAGTGGCGACCGACACACACGACGGGCTGCACGCACGGCTGCTCTATCGGCTTACCGAGTCCTTCGCCGATCTCGGCCCGCTGCGCAGCAGGCTCGCGAGTTTCTTCGTCCCGGCAGTAGGAGCACGCGCGATCGTCAACGGGCTCAGCTTCCTGGACAACCCGGTCTCGATAACACCGGCCGCGGCGAACAACGCCGTACGCTCGGCGCGTCAACTGCTCTACGAACGCCACCTGCTCGATTCGAAAGACGGCCCGCTCTGCGTGCTCGACGCCCGGCACGGCAAGACGGACAAGGACTTCTGTACCGATCTCGCGATCCTCGCCCGGCACGGCGCCGAGATCTACACCGCGCTGTTCCGGGACAACATACTGTTCGACACGCTTCCTGACCTGATCCGGCACGAGAGCCGTGCTCGAGCGCGCTCGGTCGTGCTGAGTGTTGCCGACGCGGCGCTGTCGACCGATCCCGCCACCCCGAGCGTGCCCTGGTCCCTGGTGTACGACCTCCCGATGCCGGGCGATCCGCAAGTGCCGTTCTCGGTGTGCCCGTCGGTACGACGATTCGGCCCAGGCGGCAATGGCGAGCCGATCCCCGCGCACTGCCCGGAACCGGATCATCGGGGACCCGTGTTGTGCCCGTTCGGATTCTGGGGACTTTCCTGTGTTATCGAACAGCCGCCGAGCACCAGTAGCCCGGTGGACACCGTGCTCCGACGACCGGAACCGATGTCGGTCTTCATGGCCTATGACCCGGACCTCGACTCGAACTCGACCGACCAGCACATAGTCACCCTCGTCGGCAGCCTGGGCGCACGCACTATGCAAACCCTTCGGGTGTCCGATCTGGACATCCTCGGAAAGGCGCTGGCCGAAGAGTCGATGGACATCGTCTACCTGTACTGCCATGGCGGCTACTCGTCCGCCTCGGCGCATCCGCTCGCTCGGCCCGGCACCGTGTTGCAGTTCGGCCGCAGGTATCTGCACCCCCTCGACATCGGCAATTGGCGACGAGAGCACTGGCCGATCCCGCACTGGCCCAACAGAAAACCTCTGATCATGCTGAACGGCTGTCACACCGCGGCGCTGACCTCGGAGACCCTGTCGAATTTCGTCGAGTCGTTCGTCGTGCGCGCCGAAGGCGCTGCACTCATCGGCACCGAGGTCACGCTCGAGCAGGGCATGGCGGGCTGGTTCGGCGCTCTCCTGCTCACCGAACTCACCCGCGGCGCCACAGCGGGAGTGGCGCTGCGCGGCGCGCGCTGGGCAGGCCTACAACGCGGCAATGTCATGGGCCTCGCTTACACCCTGCACGGCCTTGCCGACCTCCGGTTGCGCGCCACCACCGATTCCCTCACCAAGAAGGAAATTCATTGACACTCATCGCATTCGGGGCATTGGTGTTCGGTACGGTGGTCGGCTGCATCACCTACCGCACCCTCGTCAGGACGGCCGATAAGGCTGCGATCACAGATCTGACCGCCGTCATCGGAGCTATCGGCGGCGGCACCGCTACCACCCTTTATGACTCGGCCGGCCGCGCGTTCGCGTGGTACTCGATCGGTCTTGCGCTCGGAATGACTGCATTCTTCCTGGTCTTCCTGGCGATGAACGGGAAGACAGAGACAGCGAACGTGATGAGCGGCAACCACATAGTCGCCGCCTCCACATCGCCGCCGGTGCGGAGCGGCGGGGGGCCACGCGAATGATCACGCTCCCCCGGTTGGCCGACACGCGGCTCGGTCCGGCCTCCGTGGAATCGCGGGTCGCACTCGAGGCGACGACAATCGCGGGCGAACTCGCCCAGCCTGTCGACTGGCTGCACGTCGCGTTCGCCGCGACCACCGCGACAGCCTGGGATGAGACCGCCGCGGCGTTGCTCGGCGCCATCGACGTCCCGCCGGAATCGCTACGCGCGGAGCTGGTTACGGCGAGTCCTCAACTTCTCCCGGTCGATCCGGAGCTCAGAATGGCTTGGCTCAGTATCCGTTTCGGATACACCAGTCGAATCACCGCGGACTATCTCTGGGCGGCCTACTTCGCCGACCATCGGGTCGCGCGAGTCCTGACCGACCACGGCTTCGATCCGCTTTCGGGCGAATGCCTGGTCGCCGCGGAGGCGGCGCTCCCCGGCGCGGCGAGCACCTGCGCCGTGACCGAGGCACTCCCGCCGCATACCGGATCGCCCGCCTCGGCGGACACGAAGCAGGCGCAATGCATCTACTGGCGGCTCTGCTCAGCCCTGGACTGGCGGGGTCGGCCGCGCACGCCATGCTGGCCGATCTGTGGGTCGAGATCGAACCGCTGCGCGAACTCCTCGACGAGATGACCGAGCCGGCCGAGGCGGGTAACAGCACTTCGTGGAGTCCGGAGTTGCGCGACTACCTCGTCGTCGCGCGCAAACAGTTCGAGCGCACCGGACGACCGGTCGATACCGCGGACCTGTTTCGAGCCGCCGCCATGACGATCTCACCGCAGGACCGGTTTTCCGACGTCTTCCGTGCCGCGGCAGGCAGCAGAACCGCTCTCGCCAGCGCGTACTACAACGTCCGCCGCGGCGCCATCGCCGAGTTCGACCGAGTCCACCGGCTCACCGACCCGGGCCCGCGACCGACCGTCGGCATCGAGGTGCCTGTAATTCCGGAGGCTGTGCGCCCGATCACCCGGCACAAGGGCGGCATGGCGAGGGCCCTGGCCTTCACCTCCGATGTCACCCGCTTGTCCTACGCGCTCGGCGCGCGCGAGATGCAACTGCTTTACCTCCAGCTCTGCTGCTACGTGGTGGGATGGCTATTCGCGGGATACGAGATCTTGCACGGCGCATCGTGGTTGACGCTGTTTATTCCGGTCGCCATGGCCACCAGGCCCAGTCTCCTGGGTTGGAAACCCTGGACGTTCTTGATGCTTGGCGTCTGCTTCCAGGCCCCGGCACCGCTCAAAGCCGTCGTGGCGGTGAACGCGCTGTTGCAGCTTTGTGCGCTTGTGTTCGAGGTCCGGCTGCGCCGGGCCGATTCAGGCTATCCGGATGTTCGAACCAAGGACCTTTCCTCGGACATGACCCGAACCCTGTTCGGACGGTGGATTCGGCCGGTGCTGTTCGAATCCTTCCGGTCCGAGAACAGGAATAGAAATGACGGGTGAGCAGCGGGGCGTGTCGCAGGAACTGGCGGATACGCTCGCCCATCGCAACATCGTGCCGTTCGAAGACCACTTCTCGACCTACGAACTCTGGTACACACTCACCACCCAGCCATGGCACCTGCCCCGAGTACTGCCATCCTGGTGGTCCACGCGGCGGCTCTTCGCCGACCATCGGACAAGGACGGGAACCGGAGGCACCGCGCAGCGACTCGGCGATCATCTCGTCGATGTGCATCGGGTTCTGCTGCGCGACTCCATGCGTGATGTCGCCGCCCGCGTGTTCACGACAGCGCTTCTTTTCGGCGTGGGTTACCTGCTCGACATTCCCATGGTGCAGATCGGGCTGGTCGCGGTCGCCGGGCTCTTCCTGTCGGCCGAACGCGCTTTCCTCCGGGCGATGCTCGCAGCCAAATTGCTGCCGGCGCTCATCGTCGCCGTCGCGATGGTGATCGACTGGAAAACCTGGTGGCTGCTGGTGCCGATGCTGTATTTGCAGCACTACTGGATGTTTCTGCACAAATCGGCACTGCCGACCGGGCTGGTGACTCCCGCGCCTCACGCGGGCAGCGTAATGCCGCGGTGGCGTCGGCTGGTCCGCCCGCGCCAGTGGTCCGATGTCTCGATCGCTGTCGAATCGGCATTTTCCCGCGATCCCGCCAAGTCGCTGGAGTTCATCGAATTCGCGGGCCCGCAACATAATTCGGTGCAAGCCGCGATGTTCGCCGCGGAAGCGGTCGCCAATGTTCGGGTGGGTCGTCCAGAACGCGCGCTGCTGGCATTGCGGCAGGCCGAAACGCTGACCGGCAATACCTCGCGCACCACCGCCGTGGTCCACTTGGCGCGCGGCGAGATCTATTTGGCCACCCACCGACAGGAGGAGGCACTGCAGGCCTTCACTGCGGCGCTGCGCCATGCACGCGGCCGCGCGGCCGATGCGGTAGCCACCCACGCCCGGCACCAGATCGTCGCCGTGCGGACCGCGCGCGGTGATTTCGACGCCGCGATGGACGAACTGATGGCCATTCGGGCACGCGCGATCCGGCGAGCCGATACCGCCGAACTGAACTGGACCGAACTCATTCTGCTGGGAATGATGCTGGAGCACGGCAATCTCGACGGATTCCGGCGCAGCCTGCTCTACCCGCTGGATGCCGACAACGGCCGCCTGTCGCTCAGCTGGACATCCGATGACCATGTCTCCGGTCACCTGTTCCGCGCCCACGCAGAACTGGAGCGGCCGGACGGCGACCCTGCGGAGGCCGAATATCAAGTCCAGCAGGCGCTGATCCGGCTGGCCGATCACCCGAACACCGCTCTGACGGTCTCCGCGTACTACGAATGGGCAAGAGCGGGACACCGTATGGGCACACCGCTGGACGAGGTGCTCGCCCGGGTTCTCACGGCGATACGGGAATCGGAGCGGCTGCGCTTTCGGCTCCCCGCCAGCCGCTGGCGAAACGACTGGGCCGGGAGTATCGAATTGGTTTACGCGTTGGCGCTCGACACCGCCGCCCGCGCCGGTGACGTGGTGGCGGTGGCGGAGGTACTCGAACTGATCCGCTCGCAGCCGGTTCCGGAACACCGCCGCGAGGACGACTCGGACAACCGCTCGTCCCTGCTTACCATCGCGCTCGGTTCGTCCGGCGCAGGTGGCGAAACCGACCCGGCCGACGGGTCCGGTATCGGCGCGGCCGCACTCGGCGCCGACCTCATCGAGCCACCTGCCCGGCTGCGGATCGACGGTTCCTCCTGGATCGGCCCTGCGGAGTTCGCTGCCATCGATATCGAGACCTGTCTGGAGACGTTCTCCCCAGCTCCAACGTGGTATTTAGCGGGCGCTATCGTCGCAGGTGAGCTGTGGACATCGCTACGTGATCCATCCGGAACCTGGAGTTTCCAGCGCACTCCACTGCATGGCGCCACCGAACATGCACTGAAGCAGTTGCTCGACGCGGTTCCCGATATCCGGACCCTCGCCACGCCCCGGGACTATGACGCGATCGGCCGAATCGAGGTGCTGGAACCGGTCTCACGGCTGTTGCTGCCACCCCCACTCCGGCTGGGACTGCTCGAAGCCTCCGGGCACCTCACGCTCGTGATCGGCTTCACCGGACTGCTGACAGCGGTCCCCTTCGCCGCGCTTCCGGTCCAAGATCAAACCACCGATCCGCGCTCCATGGACCCTCTCCGGGTGATCGAACGAGCCGACTTGATCACCCCGCCGCCGTGGCCGGTGGTGGCGCAATCAGCCTGCCTGACCACAGATTCCGCACCCCGCGTCGCGCAGGTACCGGTCCTGCTCGCGGTCGTCGCACCGGATCCGCGACCGACCGGCCGGATCAAGCACGCCCGACCGCCCCACGCCGCCGAGCAAGTCTTGGCGGACGACGTGGGCAGCGCGGCACTCGGCCGGGCTCTGCGTGAAATCGGCTGCGGTGCACCGGGAGTCGCCTATTTTGTCTGCCACGGCGACCCGGGCGCCACGGGCAGGCCTGCGACGGCAGGCATTCAACTCGCTGATGGTCCGCTCGCCGCGGGTGATCTGTTGAGTTCGCGAGAAATCGGATTCCGGTACCCCATGCCCGATCGGCTGGTCGTCTCGGCATGCGAGAGTCTCGGCGCGGACATCGGGACACTGCGCTCGGGCGCCAGTCCGGACGGGCGCCTCGGATTGCGCACCAACCCCGAGTGGATCGGGTTCCCGATCGGTTGCTCGATGGCGGGCGCGCGGCACATCGTCGCCACCCGGTACTGCGTCCCCGACTCCGCTGAGACCACCGACTTCGACCACGAACTGGTCGAGGCGATGGCCGCGAGTGGTAGTCCGTGGACCGTCGTCGGCGACCGGCAGCGCGCGGCATTGCACGCCACGCGGTGCGGGCAACCGGTGCGCCCGCTCATTTGGCAGAGCTACTGCTATTACGGATTCGGCGTCGGAACGCTCACCCGCGAGGGTGTTCCGTGCGCAGCGGAAAGGCAGGCCGACCTTGTTCGATGATTTCGACCCCTGGGCACGGCGCGCCATCGTCCTCGCCCAGCAGTACGCCGGCGAACTCGGCCATGACGCCATCGAAGGCGAGCACCTCATGCTGGCCCTGCTCGACCCTCGCGCTGAGGCGTTCGGCGTCACCACCTTTCTCGCCGCGAGCGGAGTAGATCCGACCGAGTTGCGCGGCGCGCTCCTCGGTTCGCGCGGGCCTGGCTCAATCCCTGCCCAAGACGACGGCGCCCAGATCCCGATGGCGGGCCGGTTGAAGCGGATCCTCCGGCTCGCGCACGGGGATTTCCAGGACGCCGGAGCCCCCGCGCTCGGGGCCGAGCACCTGTTGCTCGGGCTGCTGCGGGACGGCCGGTCCGTTGCGGCGGATGCGCTGCTGCAGCGCGGAGTCGTGCCGGAAAGCGCTCGCACTCAGTTGAATCGCCGGGCGGCAATCGACATCGTTCGGACGAGAGGTGCGATCGCGGCGCCCGTGGCACCCGGACAGTCGCCGGAGACGTTCCTCGTAGCGATGCGGGATCGCCGCACCCGGCGGGCCGACGTGCCCCGGGTACGCGACCCGAGACAGCCGTGGGCACGGATCGTCCAGGAGGCCATCCCAACATTGCGGCAACGGGCCTCAGCCGATCCGAGCCGAGGCCTTCCAGCACTAGCCCGCGCCCTGTGCACCGCGAGTGACCTGATGTCTCGAACAGGACGAGCCATCGACGCTCTCGAAATGGCGGCTGAAGCCACCGCGATCCACGAACGTCTCGCGAAGGCGGACTCCGATCGATTCACCAGCGTCTGGATCGAATCCAGACGCGTCTTGGCCGCCCGAAACCACCGCTGCGGACGCCACGACGACGCCGTCGAGATCGCGGGCCAGCTCGTCCGACACTATCGCCGCCACGCGGACGGCAGCACACCGCCACTGACCGAAATGTTTTGTGACACTGCCATTTATCTGCGCGACTCGGGTGCGACGGCGACTGCCTACGACACCGCCTCGGCGGCTGTCCGCGCACTCCAGGACAGCACCGGGCCCACACTCCGTGCCCGCGCCCTGTGCACCTTGGCCGAGTGCGCCAACATCACCGGCCGCGGCGTGGAGGCGCTCACCACCGCCCGGACGGCGTACCACATCACTCGTGAGTTCGGTGCGGGCTCGACTCCTGAGTTGCGGGGACTGCACGCCCGGTGCGCGGGAACATTCGGCCGCTGTATGCCTCCAGGGCGCGCGGCCGAGCAGGCAGCGGCCCTGGTGTCCGAGTCGGTGGCGGAGTTCCGCCTGCTGGAGTCGGCGACCCCGGGGAGGTGGCTGCCGGAACTCGCGAATGCCGTGCACGGACTAGCCATTGTCCACGCTCGCAACGGACTCGACGCCGACATCGTCAGGGTGGCAGCCGAAGAGGCAGTGCGGCTCTGGGGTCAGCTTGCCGAGGTCGATCCCGACGGCGCGAAACAGAAACTCACCGCCGCCGCCTTGACCTTGGCGGGAATCCACCAATGACCGTGTTCAGCCCGGCAGCGCGTCTGGTCGTCAGGATCGCAGTCATCGTTACCGGCTTTCTCAGCCTCTCCGCGTCGGCCGCGGCCGCGGCGGAACCGCTTCTCGATCTACGCGCACTGACCGTCGACAGCACCGAGGTGTCGACCGACGAGTTCCGGTTCCAGCCTTCGTCGGAACGCCGCTTCGACGCCGCCGCTGCGCTGCCATCGGACGACCCTCTGTCGCTCTACGTCCAGGACAACACCCGGCAAGGCTGGGATCGCTACTTCACCGCGGGCACCACCGAACTGCACATCCGGATGATCGAATTCACCAGCAACCGTTGGGCAGAGACACTCCGTGGCTCAGGCGAACCGACACCGGGCTACTCACCCGGTACCCGGGTGCGCATGCGCGACGAGAACGGAAGACACACCCTCTTCGCGAACGCGGTACGAGGCCGAGTCGAGGTCATCGTCTTCCTGACCACCACCCTGCCCTCCGCCGCCGGCGAGCCGGAACACCCGGATTCCATACTGCAGCGGGCAATCTCGGCGCAGCTGGGCAAGCTACCGGATTCCGCAGATCTCTCGGACAACAGGTCGGCGGTCGGTACGTGGTTGACGAGCGCCGTCACCTACGCAATCAGCATGCCACTGCTGGCATTGCTCCTGCTCGGGTACGTCAACCTCCGCGATACCGCACTCCTGGAACGGATTTCGAACAGGAGAGTCTTTGCCGAGCCAGTGCCATCGGTACCGATCCGAGACATATCCGAAGAAGCCGCCCGACTGCGCCGACACGCACGGATACGCTGCGCGGCACTTGCCGGGGTCACCGCCGTGCTCGGAACCCTGGCGATCATCGGGCAACTCGCACTGTTCCGTTCGATCGTGCTCCTCTACGTCACGACTCCCGTGATCGTGACGGTGGTGCTGCTGGCTGACATCGCACTGCGGGGTTACCGTGCCCGCCGGCGGCCGAGCAAGGGCGCGTTCCTGATGGCGATGGCGGGAACGGCCGGTGCGATGGTTGTCGTTGCGGTGTGCACCGTCCTGCTCGCTGTCTCGCTGTGGTTGCTCGTCCTCGGACGGCCCTTGTACCTCATCGCCGCACCGGTTTTGCTGTTCCTTCTACAACGCGCAATTCGGTATATCGATCGCCCGTTGCGCTGGACGAAAGCAGTGGCGGTGCTGCAGGCGGCCGTCCGGATGGAGGCCGACGACCGACCGCCGGTACTGCTATTCCGGTCATCCCTCGACGCAGCGCGGCAAATACGCACCCACCGCTGCGCCATCGCCGATCCCGCCGAAGCCGCAGCTACACTCCCGTTCGAGCGCTTCGAATCGGTACTCACATGGGCCCTGTGGCAATTCGGGCCGGTGCACGCCGGAGTCGACCCGGATAATCACCCGCCCGAGGCCGACATCGCCCGCGAGTTTCACAGCCGCGACGACTGGCGGGCGGCGGTGAGGTCGATTGATCCCGCACCAGTGCTCACGGTCGTCATAGTGGGCCGCAGCCCGGGATCCGACGACGAACTCCGCACAATGGCCACGCTCGGACAACTAGGCCAGTGCCTTCTCGTCATTCCCCCGATACCCGAGGACGAAGTTTGGGACCGGCTGGTGCTCTTGGCTTCCGCGACCGGTACCGCGGCCGAGCTGCTACGTGCCGCGGCGGCGCACACCCGCGCCGTGCTCGGCGTGTACTTCGGACCCGATGGCCGTCCAGTCCTGGTCGCCGCGGATCGACGCGACGATCACACCTACCGCGCGATGGTCGCCCAGGTCGGCGCTGAACTCGTCGGCCGGGCGAAGGGCCGGCTACACACACCAGCTTCGGAATCTCGTCGCTCGCAAGACACCGATCTCCGCCGATGGCTCGTCTCCGGAAGCATGCCTCGAACCGTCAGACCGATGAACATCAAACGTGCGGCGTGGCACGCTCTCACCCAGCTGCGCTGGGCGGGCCGCAACCGAGACAACGACCTCGAAATGCTCGATCACACGCGAGCGCGAGTCCGCGACCACGTACGCAATGGTGAATACGGCGCGGTATACGACCAATACCTCACGCGAGAAAGCCGTTCCGCGATATCCCGCTCGCACTGGATCGAACAGTCGAGAGCGGCGTACGCCGAGGACAGCCCCGCTACCGAGGACCAGCGCGGCGCGGTGGCCATCCTCGGCAACACCGCTCTCTTGACCATCGTGCCGAACCAGCGACAGCCGATCCTGACCCTGACCTATCGCAGGCATCGGTCTGGACAATGGCAGATCGACCTGACTGACTCCGACCAGTGAAGCTCCTGCCAGTTGGCTGCGCGGGGGAGTATCCGTGCGTTACTCTCAAATCGACTATTTTAGCCCGGAACGGGAGTTCTTTGGTGACTGAATCTGTCGAGCACAAGTTTCTGTCCGAATGCGTCGCACAGGCCCTGAGCGAGATGGCCAAGACCCGCCTCTACGCCTATGTCGAGGCGGAACGCAGAAAATGCGACTTCGCGTGTGAACTCGACCGCGATTGGTCTAGACCTCTTGTCGGGCAAACGCTCTGGAGCCATATAGAAGGTGTAGACAAAGATATTCGCACAATTCTGCTCAACTCAGAAGCTGAAATCTGCGTCTACGTTGCGTAGGATACAGTGCGAGCGCGTCGGCTTATTTCGGAAGTAATGCTCGACTTCCGTTCGAGCACATTAGATGTCGCACCCCATCGATTTCGAGTGCTGTGTATCCCGCCAGACTTCGACGCCGATGACAAGTACCCGACGTCGACGTCACCCGCCTCGTGCACCCCTCCGGGCCCCGCGAACATCTCGGCATATGGTCCGAGTCGGCCCAGCTCATCATGGTCGCCAGTCGAGGTCGAGGCGGCTTCCGCAGCCTTCTGCTCGGCTCGACCAGCAATTGGCTTGTGCAGCATGCCGATTGCCCGGTCATGGTCGTGCACCCCGACAAAACGCGCCGGCCGTAACTTGCCGGACCGACGTCGACCTGCCACACGACAACCAACTCTGGCGGCAGGAGGCGCCAGCACCGATCCAAGCATCGTGCGGTCGACAACGCCCGCACGTCTCTGCCCCCGCAGGGCCGCCGAGAGTGAAGCAGCAGAGAACCTTCAGCCGCCAGGTCGGCCGACGATCAGCCGGGACGGACCTTGTTCGACTTGGTGCGGTTGCACCGCCAGCACAAGGTCTGCAGGTTGTCGAGCGCGGTCAGCCCACCCCTGGACACCAATGGCACGGGTGGAGTCTAGTTGTCCGGGTCGACGATACCGGTAGGGCTGCAGAGCTTATCGAGCCCTTGCTTGACGAGGTAGACGGCGACACCGCGCACGGTTGTCCTCGACAGCAGTTCGGTCAGCAGGTCGGCCAGTCGTGCGACGCCTTCGGGACTTTTCGCAAGGTCCTGTACGTCGGGGTTGCCGCAGATCAGATCCTGAAGGTCCGCTCGGTTGGTAGCGAACCAATTCTGCGCGCGTCGACGTAAGTCCTGTTCGCTGTCCTGATCATCGCGTGTGCCGCGAACGAGATGCGCTCCGAACTCTTGCAAAAGTTGTTCGTCCGACAGTTGCCAGAGTCGGGCAATTTCGTCATCGAACGAGTCGAAGCCGCGCCGGACTCAACGAATCTAATAATCTCCGAACGTATTTCGGTTGCCCGATCTGGGGGCGGCCGGCGCACGAAGCTCGAAGTCGATACCCGCATCGGTCATGCTGCGCGTGGCGTAGACAACGGCCATGGATTCGAGCCTGTCGTCGAGGATCAGGAACCCGACGATCCATTCGTTCTGGTCTTCGATGGTTGGGAACGCGAATCCGAGTCGCTGTAGATGCTCGACTTCGGTGCGGTCAGGCCAATGACCGAGGTGATGGGCCCATACTGTGCTCACCGGCGCTGCAGGGTCACTCATCATGTCCGCTTCTCCAGACGATCCAGTCCGCAGAGCACAGGTGATTCGATAATGCAGCTTGCTCTCCGGTCAGCCGCTGTGGACCCTCCGACGGGAATGCCGCGATTGTGACAGGGCGGCGCAGCCGTTCGGTCTCGCGTCGTGACCAGAAGAGCAGCCGTGGTGCTGCCCGTTCGACAAGCTTGTGATCGATGTACCCGTAGGTTGGGTCCTTCTCGTCGTACTCCGAGGTGAGGCCGAACTCGGCGAGTCGTCCACGTGCGCGTTCGGCGATCGTGTTGCTGCATACCTGGATGTCGTAGTCGCTGGGTTGTCCGGATATGCCCAGCCGCCAATAGGAGTCGAACGGTCGTTCGTGGGGGCGATTCTCTGGGTCGGCCCACACGCTGGCCAACTGCTCCATGATGCCGTCCAACTCGAAAGACAACGCAAAGTCCCCCCTTACCTGCCGGATGTACTGGCCAATCAGATTTCGGTCGTAGGTCATCTGCTTGTGCCTGCCGGAGAAGAACCGACCGGAACTTCCTTTCAGTCGCACGTCGATCTGAGTGATGCCGTCAAGAGCGGCGGCCTTGACGAGTTCGTCGACAAACTTCTGGTAGTCGTCCGATGTCATGCCGAGCGGAACTGTCTGTGCGGACATCTCTCGGAGTTCCTCGACTGAGACGCCGAGGAACCGCAGGTCTGCGGCGGTCGGCCGGTACCCTTTGCTGTCGTGCGGGTACGTCAAATCCGAGTCGGTCGAGGACAATGCGCCCCCTCCTGTCTTCTCCCGATACTGTGGGTGAACACTCCGTCGATACAGGGTCCACCTAGCCGACCTTGAAGTCACCCCTGGCCACCTTGGCCTGAGCTCGACGGAACGGCCGCTCCTGCAAGCCCGGTGCGCCACGATCTATCTCCGATTTCCGATCGGCGAACCGCCGCAACGCTTCTCGCACCTCGGGCAGCGGCACCGAGGACTCCGGGTCCAGATCCAAATCCCGGGTTTGGCGCACCTCGGCTCGCAAAGCGGCCAGGGAACGGCCGGTGTCCAGATGTTGTTGCGCAGACTCCTGAGGGTTCACCAGGGTGAGCACCGCGGAGGAGGCGCTGGCCGCAAGTGCCGCGATAGCCGCGAGCGAGGGCGACCATTCGGAAACAACTGCGGCCGCCGCGACCGCGCCTGCTACCGCAGCCGCTCCCCCCAGACTGCGGTGGAACCGTTGAGCGGACTCGGCCGACGCGAAGTGTGCCTTCTCGGTGTACAACAGATCGCTGATCAACTGCTCGGCCTCGACCTCGAAACGACTCCGCATATCGCCCATTGTCACCCCTACCTGCGCAAGTATCCTAGCTCGTCACTTGCCATAGAGCGCTGATGGCACCGAGATCGATTGCAGCGCAAACGATTTCTTTTATGCGGCGCCAGCGCCTTATCGGCCGATGTAGGCGAATGCAGCCCAGTGCACCGGATCTCGCAACGGCCGGGCGCGGGGACCGTGCACGGCCAGCCAATCGTCGAATTCGGTGCTGAGGGCTTCTGAGAATCCGATCTGGTCATCGAGTTCGGCGAACCATCGACGCAGATCGCGGGTCGTGACCGCGTGCAGCCAGTGTCGAACGTCGCGGAGCACAGTAGCGGCCGCGCGTTGCGGGTCGCTTGTGTGCAATTGCAGGAATCGTCCAATGGTGACGAAAGCGACCGGGTCATCCACTGGCCACATGCTCGCGCAAACCCCGCGGAAGCCGGCTTGGAGCAATGCCGAAGGCAGACCGATAGTTTCGTTGATGAATGTGGTGGAGACTTGCGCCGACGAGCATGCCGTCACGATCGCAATCGCACGTCGACGCCGTGGTAGGCGGTCCAGCAACGCCGCGGTGAGTGCTCCGTCGTCGAGATCCAGGCACACTCCGTCTTCGAAGTCGTAACGTGCGTGCCCACCTAGTACGGCACAGCTTGTTTCGGCGAGGTTGTTGAGAGCCCAATCCACCGTGGTCGGCTCTTTGCCGATGGGGCTCACGGCATCCGGGAAGAAGCCACGGGTCACCTCACAGTCTCCCTTCAGGAAGGCGAGGTCGGGCGCGCTACTCATCGCGATCGTCGGCACTCCATCGGCCCGGGGCGCGGTGACTGCGGAAAGGTGCCGCAATGTCGGAAGCGTCCGGACCTCGACGAGATGGTCGAGCCATGGTCCGTTCACCAGGCCTGCCGAGTGCAACGGCAACATTGCGGTGTGCGCGGTGGGGACGATCACCCATGCGCTGTCGATGCCGAGTTTTTCGATCAGCGGCGCTGCCACGGCGATCCACAGCCAGGCAGCGGTATCGATCGCATTGTCCGGGCTGTCGAGGAGATGCCCGATTTGTGTGATCACAGTCGCTTCGTCTAGGTCTGGCAATTCGATCGAGAAAGCCTCGCCACTCGGTTCCAGGATCAAAGCTGTGCCGCCACTGGAGTGGGTCACCAGATAGATCGCCCGCGTGTCTGGGTTCAGATCTCTGATCAGGTCTTGGATTTGGGGCCGCCTGCCGAATTCGCTCATCCCCGGGATGTCGCGGATCGTCTCGACAGCTTCGGCGAGCAGCGTGGCCGCTCTGGTCGTGTCGCGCGCGTCGCCGAAGTCTTCCTCGAAGTGTCGCTGCGCGCGAGAATATTCAGCGGATGCGACCCGATACCGTGCTACCTCCAATTCGTGACCGGGAAGGTCGGGTAGGAATGGCGCGTTCCGCGCGTCGACGAGGCAGTGGCGGACACTTTCTGCGGCGCGTATCGCCTCACGTGCCCCCGCGCCCGCCAGCACGAGAGGAACAGCGGTAGCAATCAGACCCTCGCTGACCGTCAGCGCATGGGCGCGTTGGTCCGGACTCGGCGCACCGTGCCTGGCCCAGTTCCAGAACTCATCGATCAGCTCGATCATCGTCTGCGCAGCATCTTGCTCGGACAGCGTTCGGTGCAGCACTGCATCGTTGAGGATGAGGCCCAAGTTCGTGACACAACGAGCGCGGTCAGGATCGGAAACTGGAAGCATCGTGAGGACGTCGAGCGAAAGGTCTACCGCTTCACCGAAATCGACATCGTCAACGATGCCGGCCCGTACACATTCCGCGATCACCGCAGCCAAGTTGGATCTGTTGATATGGTGCTCCGGATGGCCGCGAGGGGTAACGGCCTCCGCTTCGCGAGCCAGTCGCAGGGCCTCGACCAGCCTGTCGCTCGCCACGAGTCCAGCGCGTACGGCGTCGACCAAAATGCTGCTCAGTGTGGAGATGTACAGCACCCGGTCAGGATCCTCGGCACCACAAAGGCGCACCGCGTCCTCGGCCCGTTCCACTGCCTCGGGCAGATACCCTTCATCGAGCTCGGCCAGCAGGCTCGCAAGGGTACCGGCTCGCGACGCGCGAAGTGCTGCATAGGTTTCCGGCGTGCCGTCGAGTGCGTGCCGCGCGAGCTCGGCGCCGATCCACAGATCGTCTTGCTCTACGATCCCCACCTGGGCAGCGGTGAACAGCGTGGCCGACAGGTTGGCGAGGAATCCCACCCGATCCGGATGTCCCTCCTCGGTAGCGGCAACCGCACCGTAACCGAGTTCCATCGCTCGAATCATCTCCGCAGCCGGGACGATTCCGCTCGACACTGCTGCCGAGATGCGCACGGAGAGGTTGTCCATGCGTGAGGCCCGGTAGGGGCTGTCGACCTCGGTGCCGGCCAGCGCGGCCTCTTGTAGCGACAGTGCGGTGCGCAACTGTTCCTGATCGCACCGTCCCGCAGCCCAGCCTTCCGCGATCAGACTACCGAGGTTGGCCATCTGGGAAATCTTGTCCGGATGATGGTCTGAAGTCGCCATGACTGCGGCTTCTGCCGCACGGATCGCATCGACCAGCTCGTCGGCGTCGTGTAAACCGGCGTCGATCGCACGCGAGATCGCGTTGCACTCGAGCATCACAAACGCCGGTCTATCCGGATCATCGGGCTCGACCAACATAGTGGCCGCCCGAGCGTACCGGACGGCAGTCGTCAGTTCCTCCACCGGCATGACCATCGCCCAGACTGCTTGGCACAGATGAGAACTCAATCTCGACAAGCGCCACGGCAAATTCGGATCACCGGGTTCGGTTCGAGACAACGCCTTCTCCAGCCAATCCACCGCCTCTCGTAGGGAGTCGGCCGCCAAAACACCCGTCTCAACCGCCACACCGATCCGATAGCCGAGGTTGGACTCGAAACGCGCTCGGGCAGGGGATTTCTCGTCGCACAACCGCACCGACTCCCGCGCCAGAGTCAATGCCTCAACCATGTGATCCGCAGGCCGGTCGCCACGGTCCACCTGGTCCGAGATGACCGAGCTCACCGCCGAGATCACCTCCGCATACCGCGAATCATCGGCGGGTACCTCGCGCATCGCCCTACGTCCGAGCGGTAGCGCAGCGCCGAGCAGCCACACTGCCCCGTCGGCTTCGTAGCCGCTGATCAATTCACCGAGCAGATCCTCGAGCTCGCTGTACAACTCCGGACCTATCCGCTCCGAGGAGGCTAGCGATCGGGCGCGGACGACTAGGCGATACTCGTCTAGTGCCGCCGCAGTCCCCCGATCGCGTGCGGCACAGAGCAACCCAGTCATCTCGCCGACCGCGCGCTCACGGTCGCGGCCGAGGCCGAATGTCGTCACGTAGTTTTCGGCGACCTCGGCCGCTGCCGCCACCTCACCGAAATGGCCTTCGAAGCGCGCGAGGTCGGCTCCGGTAACTCCGGAAGGGTCGTCCGCCAGTTCCAAGACTGCATAGACCCATGCCTCGTCCACGCCTGCGGCGCGCGCAATGACGAATACGAACGCTCGGCGAAGTTCGGGATCGCTGCATCTCGCTGCCGTTTCCGTGACCCCCTGCACGAGCAGCGGCAGCACCCAGTTCACTTGACCATTGCGCATCTCGGAGACAGTTCGCACAACCGTATCGACAAGTCGGGGCGTCGATTTCGACCGCAGGGCCGAATCAAAATCGGCCAGCATCGCACTGTCCTCTACCGCCCGCTCTACACCGACTTCGACCGCCCGTTCCACATACAGTGCGGCGGCGAGATCTCGGCCGTACAGGCTCCTCACGACGACCGGATCGACTAGCTGCGGGTCGGCGCGGAGCATGCCCGCACGTTCGCTCCAACCCGCTGCGCGGAACCGCTCAACGCTGCCGTGCAAAGTCAAGGCATTGCTGGTGACCTCGGACGCCACGATCTCATCCAGAACCGTCCGCAACCTGCGATTCTGCTCACCCAATGTTCCGTCCTCGTCCTCCCCCATCGCACCGTACACGGAGGCGGATTCGACGTCGCGCCCGCCGCATCACATGTCGAGCTGATCTCCAGTGACGAAAGAGGCCCCGCGCCGGATTTCTCCGGTGCGGGGCCTCGAGCCGAAAAGCGCTGTCAGACCCTACTTTTCGAACAGCAACCTACAGGCAGTTGAGCGCCTTGGCCTCCCGCCGACGCCGGTGCAGGATCGGCTCGGTGTAGCCCATTGGATCCGTCCACCCATCCTGACCTGCATAAAGCGGTGGAATCAGCTGGCATGTGGCTGTTTTGTGGCCGTTTTGAGCGGCTCAGCCGGCATCCCTGGGAGTCACCGTGCATCGGCCAAGTCGACAACCATCCGCTCGTCAGGGACGTAGTGCCGGGCTGTCACAGGCGAGTTCTCCTCATGCCCGAGGATGAGGCGAGCGGCCGGGAGCTTGTACTTCTCGGCGACACGGGTCGCACGGGTCGAGCGCAGCGTTCTCGGTGTCGACCACTCCAGACCGGTTCCGCGAACGATCTTGGCCCAAGTCAGCGACATCTGCTCCGACCGCACCACCTTCCCTGTTCGCGAAGGGAGCACAAGGCGATGCCGCGGCTTAGCCGCGATCTTCCGTCGCCGCAGCATCGCCATACAATCGCCGCCAACCTTGATCGTCCGCATCGATTTCGCTGTCTTCGTGAACGGCTGCCGATACGCCAAACAGACCACGTCCTCGTTGTCGAAATCTGGCCAGCCGCGTGGGTACACGATCTCGTCGTCTGGGAGTCCGTACTGCTCGACGATACTTTTCACCTGATGCACGCGGAGCTCGGTATCGACGATTGTTCCGGTGACAGCGACCTCGCCCAGATCGAAGTCGATGTCGTCGAACCGGACGGCGAGCGCCTCGCTGGGGCGCGCAGCAAGCTCGTACGCCAAGGTTGTGAAGTCCAGATAGCGCTGCTCAAACCAACGGCACGCCAACGGGCGCGGGAAGTAATCGCGCTCCGCCTCCCGATACCAGTTCATCTCGTTCGCCGTAAACGGCTGAGGTTCGTCAGAGAAGTACGGGTTGACGCCAGTGCGCACGCGGCTCCGGTTGACGACGGTCTTCGTCCGAGTGCCCTTGTTCCCCGGCACACTGTTTACCGGGTTGTCGTCGCGGAGACCGTCGTCTACAAGCATCTGAAACGCGTTGCGCAGGATCGACTTCTGGCGGGCCTTCTTGTACGCGGTTCCGTTCATCTGCTCCAGGTGGATGCGGATGTGGAACGGCCTGGCCTCCAACGCCTTCATTTTCCCCAGCACAGAACCTGAGATCGTAATCTTGTCATGTTTCCCACGACCTTTCGTCGCCGGATTGATCTCCCTCCGATAGTGTTTGGCGTTCTGCGGGCGCTTCTTGTCGTCGTGCTCGTACAGCTTGAGCCACGCCAGGCACAACTCCTCGACCGTCACGTTCGAGCTGTACACGCCAAGAGACTCGGCCTTCGGTTTCCACGTAGCGACTCTCTTCTTCAGATTCGCGACGGCCTTCGGCTTCGACTTCCCGGAGGCGTGGACCTTCGTCGGGTCACCGAACGGCTCACCGACGAGGCAATGGATCTGGTACGTCTGACGCGACTCACTCCACTTCGGTTCGCTGAACTTCCCTGGGACCCCCGGCTCCAGGTCAATCTGCGACATACTCCACCGCCCTGTTCTCAACTGCGGAGCCGGAACACCGCAAGCCTCCGCCCACTGGGTGGCACGAGTACTGTGCAGTGTCTTCAGGGTCGGCCGATGGGCATCCTCGATCGCAGCGGCGCTGAGACAAAGGTCGGGCTCCTGCCTCGCTCGGATCCCCCGGCTGCGGCGCCTGTCTAGGCATTTTCCTGCCCCTTCCCACTCACTCATTCACCTTGGCTGCCAGGCACCAACATTCAGCTGTGCCGTGCAGCGAGAGCGTAGGAAATCCAGAACATGCACAAAAGACCATCGGCAGTAACTGCATGATTGCCATAGGGCCTCTGCGCACGCAGCACTACCGATCGCCGGACATGTTCTCTTCCACGAAGTCCCGTAAGCAACGCCACGGATAGCGAACACTGCGGCCATACTTCATATAGCGCGGCCCGACGCCGAGGTGCCGGTCGTTGGCAAGCTTGCCGACGGTGGTCCGCAGATATTTGGCAGTCTCTGCGGGAGTTGCCAACTCGCACACGTCCGCCCGCGTCGTCGGTTTATCCGCGGTTCCAAACCTCGCCTTTGAATCTTCGTTTTCCGCGCCAGATTGATCGTCGTCCATTCACGCACCCCCTCTCATTCCAAACATTGCCGTGCGCCACACAATTGCCGACCGATACCCACTCGCCTTTCGAAATCAACGGTAGTCAGTTTCCAGTCGTTTTCCACACCTCAAACACATCACCCACTACATTCCATATGGCGAAATATCACAGAGGGGGCTGACGCGTTGCTGGGCACGACGTAGCTCGTTTCGCGTTTGCGGCCTAGACGTTGCGTGAGGTCGACCGGCAGCCCTTGGGGCGGTGGGGCGGGCGCACGCTACACCGGCGGCGCGCGGGGTCAAGCCGCGAAGAGCGTGCGGCTTGACGCCCGCTGTGCGCCACCGGTGTCGGCGTGATACGCCCACCACCCCAAGGGGCACGGTCTCTTCGGTGTTTCGTTCCCGCCGTGCTTCTGGGGTTCCTTCTCCCTGAGGAGTAGTTGTCATGGCCGATTGGATTCGCGTTGATGACCCTGGCGAGTTGATCGTCGCGATGCCGGCGATGCTCGGATTCGTTCCGGAGCGGTCGCTGGTAATCGCGGTTCTGCGTGCCGGGAAGCCGCCCTGCGTCACTCCGGTGATCGATGCAGTCGCGCGCTTCGAGCTGGAACCACCTGGCGGGCGGCGCGGTATGGCCGCCCGGATCGCCGAATGCCTGTCCCGGATCTGCGCCGCCGAACAGGCCGATGAAGTGCTGGCTGTCATCATCGACGACCGCGCTAACGAACCCGGACCGCGCCAGGCCAATCCGCGCCGGATGGAGCAGGCCGCGATGCACACCGCGCTGATCGTCGCGCTCGATCAATGCCTCGCCGCTTACGAAGTCATGCTGGCCGGTGCCTGGGCAGTGTCGGCGATCCATGCCGGCGAACACTGGTGGCCGCTGCTGGGTGCACCCTGCGGTGGTGTGCTGCCCGACCCGGCTCAGTCCTCAGTGGCTATGTCCTCGGTGCTCGACGGGCGGCCGATTCACGCCTCGCGATCGGAGCTGACAGCGGTACTCGCACCGGATACCGAGCTGTGCGAGCAGGTTTCGGCGCAGGTGGAGGCCGCTCTCGAGAACGCGCGGGAACGGCGGGTCCGAGCCGCGCGCCACGGCGAGGAGGACAGCTACCGGCGCGCCTTACTGGAGAGGGTGCTGTGGCAGGTCGCGCACGCCGAATCCCACGTACTCCCGGACGCCCCCGAGATCGCCGGACTGCTTCCCGCACTCCAGGATCCGAAGGTTCGCAGCACACTGTTCGCGCTCGCCTACACCGAACAGGCCACCGCCGTGGAAAAGCTGTGGCTACGGCTGGTGCAGGCACTGCCGCTCCACTACCGGGCCGACGCCGCGACGCTCCTGGGGTATAGCGCCTACGTCCGTGGCGACGGCGCTTTCGCCGGGATGGCCCTAGATGTGGCGCTGGAATCCGACCCGGGTTACGAAATGGCCGGGCTACTGGAGTGCGGCCTGCGTTCAGGGATGCGGCCCGGGCCGCTGCGCCGTGTGGGGCGCAGCGGTCACGCGATGGCCGCCGACCTGGGTGTCGATCTCGGACCGCTGGTCGAATCCGCGGAGGTGTCGCGGTGAGCGATTCCAACAAGCGCAAGGTGGCGTGGGCGATGCTGTCGCGGATGGCGTCGGGCCCGTGCGCACCGCTGCTGGCACTGGTGGACAAGGTGGGCGTCGAGGAGACCGCGGCTGCGATGGCCGAGGATCCGATGCTGGCCGGCACGCGTCGAGGCTCGCAGAGTACGGCCGCCTTTGATCGGGCGGTAAGCGATCTCGAAGAGGTAGAGCGACTCGGTGGACGGCTGGTCACTCCGGATGACGCGGAGTGGCCGGTGGAGTCGCTGGCATGTCTGTTCATGGATTCCGATGAGCCCGCCCTCGTCAGACCGCTCGCGCTGTGGGTGCGAGGGTCGTGCTCGTTGCGTGAGGCGACTGCCCACGCCATCGCGGTGGTCGGGGCGCGCGCTTGCTCCAGCTACGGCGAGCACGTGACTGGCGAGTTCGTGAATGACCTTGTCCGCCAAGGATGGTCGGCCACTTCGGGTGCGGCGTTCGGGATCGACGCCGCCGCGCACCGGGCCGCGATGGCAGGACGCGGCCTCACCGTGGCGGTCATGGCGTGCGGCGTGGATCGTGTGTTTCCGCCTGACCATCAGCGGCTGCTCGAGCAGATTGCTGAGCGAGGGCTGATCGTCAGCGAGTACCCGCCCGGGGCGAGGGTAGGTAGACAGAGCTTGCTCGAGCGAAACCGGCTAATCGCCGCGCTGTCCCGCGCCGTGATCGTCATCGAGGCCGGCATGCGGTCCGGGAGCGCGCCCACGGTGACCTGGGCGCGGCGGATGGGTCGTCCCGTCTTCGCGGTGCCAGGCCCGATCACCTCGGCGACGTCGAGGGGATGTCACCACTTCATCGCCGGCGGCGAGGCCCAGCTGGCAACCAGCGCACACGAGGTTATTCAGGCCCTCACCACCCAGGATCCGACGGCAGCCGCGGCGTCGACCGGGATCGGGTTGCTAGGGCCCGATGGCGTGATCTGCTAATGGTTCGTCCGGGCCGTATTCCTCAGTGCGACAACGTATTTGGGTGGTAGGCAGACGCCTGCTACACCCGGCAGAGCGAGGGGTCAAGCCGCGAAAAGCGTACGGCTGGCCCCTCTTCGCGCCACCGGTGTGACCGCGATGCGCCCACCGTCCGAAGACTTCACCTGCTGACGCAGTCCGCCGAATCACCGCCGCGGGCGGGCTGGTCGGTGGGACGGGCGCACGCTACACCGGCGGTGTGGGCGGTCAAGCCGCATCGTGCCACTCGCGTTCGATGTTGCGCGTCCGGCCCGCTGGCCGGGGCCGCTGGCTGCGGCTTGACCGCCCACGTGCCGCCGGTGTCAGCGCGTGGCGCCCCACCGACCCATCCCGTAGCGGCGGGCCGCCGTCTTCGGTTCGCCGCGCACCTGCGGATGCTGTTCTCGGCTGGCGTGGACATGTCGTCGTGGTCCACGCCAGCCGATCCTCAGGATCACCGCTCCGTCGCCGGATCGCTGATCAGTTCTGTCCGAAATCGCCACTGTCAGAAAGGGTTCCATCGCCATGTCCCTCTTTGCTTTCACTGAATATCCGAGCGACAACTGCGCCGATCACGGTTCGGCGTACACGATCTTCCGCACCGACGACGCACCGGTGTCGGGCCAGGTGTTCGTCAACCTGCGCGAGCACTACATCGTGGTCGACGGGCACCGTGAGCCGCGGCCGGCAGCCGGCTTCCGGTTCTTCGGACTCACCGTCGACCAAGAATGGCTCGGCACACTGAAGTGCTCAGTCGCGTTCTATCCCGACTGGATGGGGCTGCGGTTCGGCGAATCGGTCCAAATTCTCGGGGAGTCAGGCCATCTCATCACCGACTACGGCCGCCAGCTCAGTCGCAAACCTCAGGTCCTGCGGGAGACGGTTTCGGATCTGGTGCAGGCGATTTCGGTGGACTTCCTCACCGATAGCCGGGTGGCGGAATACCGGTGGGAACATGCCGAGCAGCGCCGCCAGCAACTTTCCCGCAGAGCCGATGTGCTGTCCATGCAGCAGGAAATGACCTATCGGCGCCTCTGTGATGCCCGTGCCGCCACGGCGGCCGCCTACGCGCTCGTGACATCGGTCCGCGATAAGGCCAAAGCCGACCGCGAGCAATGAGATCGGTAGCGCCACAACCGTTCTCATCGCGCCCCATTGCCCCCTGAACTGCACTCCCCTGAGTGTGTCAGAGCTGGAAGGAAATTCAGATGCCCGTAATCACCAGCGCTCGCCACATGTCGTTGCAAGACATGGTGCCGCTGCTCAACCATCAGCAAGCCGCCAAGGTCGATGTCGTCGCGCCTGCCTCGGCACTGCGATCGGTCGACGGCACGATCGAATTGTTCGGTGTCACACCGGTTGTCGACGATCGTGGCGTCACCGCGGTCGATGGCCGCTACCGGCCCACCGGATCCGCCGACGGCCAGATCGCGGCCAAGCTCGACATTCCCGTCCGCTATCTGCGCCGCCTGCGCGACGACGCCCGCTTGGATCTCTATGACAGCAACGTCAACGGGCTGCTCCACGGCCGCGCTGACGTTGCCGATCCGGAACCCGACGATCGGTCGTTCCTGCTGAGGCTGTTCACCGCTCCTACACCCGATCAACCCGGTGTATTGCGGGCACTGCTGTCGGATCGCTACGGCATCATCGACAACCTCGATGTTCTCGCCGCCGTCCTCGACGGCATCCACGCCGTAGACGTCGACGCCGAGATCAGGTCCTGCGATCTCACCGAATCCTCCATGCACTGCAAGGTGTACGCACCGCAGATGTCGGCATTGGCACCGACCTTCCTCGCCCACTACCGCACCCCGTTCGCCAACCCCGAACTCGAGGCCGAACGCCAACGTGTCGCCGGGCACCTGGAGCGCGTGCGCCCCATCGCCTCCGCCGAAGGGCTCGGCTACGAACCGGGCTGCGAGCCGGTGGTGTTCGCCGGCTTCCGGTTCAGCAACGACGAAACCGGCCACCGCGCAGTCACATTGACCCCCGAGGTAGTGATCCAGATCTGCGGAAACGGCCTGACCATGCCGATGTTCTCCTCTACCCGCCGTCATATCGGCGACCAACTCGAGATCGGACAAGCCTGGTCCCAGGACACCTACCGCAAGAAACTCGCGGTCATCACCGCCGAGACCCGCGACAAGGTCGCCGAGTGGCTGTCGGCGGAGTTCTTCACCGCCCGCGTCGAAGAACTCGAACACCAAGCTGCCACACCGGTACACCAGCCCGAACGGACGATGGAGGTGCTGACCAAGCGTCTCGGATTCACCGAAACCGAACGTGCAGGGATCCTTTCGCACTTCATCGCCGGCGGTCAGCTCACCGCGGCCGGGATCGCCAACGCCGTCACCAGCTACAGCCAAACCGTCCCCAACCCGGTACGCGCCGACTCCCTCGACGATTTGGCCGTGCAGGCGATGAGCCTGGTCTGACCACTTTCGTTCCACGACAAGGAGGTTCACCCATGAGAATCACTAGGAGCACTCACCGAAGGAGGTGGCGATGGCGGTTTTCACCGTGATCGGCACGCTGACCAAGGCGAACAAGCTGACCCTGGCCGGAGTGGTTCGTGGCGCTGTTCCGATCGATACGCTCACCGGCGCCCAATCCGATGCGCGTCCATGGTGGCAGTTGGTCACCGCGGCAGGCGCGGCCGAGGCCGAGGTCGCGGCACGCTATCTGCACGCCAACGGGATGTTGCCGCGCAGCGTCGCCGCCCAGGATCTGTCGCTGGCGATGGTGGTGCTCGACTCGCTCACCGAGCAGCATCCGGTCATGGCCATCCGACGCGATCCCGACACCGGGGAGGTCCTGGTGTATTTCGTACTGACCGCGGACGCCGAACCGCGCCGCTATTCATCTGAGGACGAGGTGCTCGTCGCACCTCAATCCTGAACCACCACAACATCTTTACCCGATCCGAGGCGAGTCCATCCAGGACTCGCCTTTCGTCATTTGGGAGGCCTGATCATGACCGACACTCTCTCGCGCGAGGACTACGAGAACGCCCGCCATTTCGGCACCGCCGGACCTGCGTCGCTGATCGGTGAGCAAGTCGTTTCCGGCTGGCGCAAGGAATCGACCGGATGGAGTGGCAAGTACTGGACGTTCGTCGCCAGCGACGACGGTGTCTGGACACTCCGAGCGGTCAATGTGTCGACACGGAAGAACCGGCCCTGACCAGCCCGCCATGCTGCGGAGCTGAATCCGCTCCGGTTCGAGTCGCTGCAACACACCGCATCCTCCGCATTTGATCCTCCGCTGAACCCATCCATCGAGGGCGGGCACGACAGCTCCACGTCGTGCCCGCCCTCTTCGTTCCCGAAGGAGTACCCGATGACGATTTCCCTCACCTCCGCCAACCCCGAAACCCAAACCTCCGCAACCGAGTCCGACGACTCGGCGGCCGAACATCAACCCATCGCCGAATCCACCGACTCGGACCCCACCCCTAGCGTCCAGGCGGAAGCGGTCTTCCTGCCGCCCTCCCAACTGGTGATCGACGAGAACGTGCGCAAGTCCTTCGACATCGGCGACTACCCGGATCTGACCGATTCGATCCGCCACCACGGCGTCATCAACCCGATCAAAGCCCACCGTGAGTCCGACGGCACCATCACCGTGCTCGACGGACAAGTACGCACGCTCACCGCGCTCGCCTTCGACGTGCCTGAGGTGCCGGTGTGGATTACCCCGGCACCCGCTCTGGACACCGCGGAACGCGCGATCAGCCGTATCGCGCAACAGATCAGCGTGACTGATCAGCGGATCCCCTTGACCGAAGGCGACCGGGCCGCCGGCATCGCGGAGATGTTCGCGTTCGGTGCCTCCATCACCCGCATCAGCAAGGACGTCGGTCACAAACGCGACCAGGTGAAACTCGCTGTCACCGTGGGCGCCAGTGCCACAGCCCGCCAGGCGGTCGACACCGGACAGCTCGATTTCGAGCAAGCGGCGGTGATCGCAGATTACGAGGCGGTCGGTGACACCGATGCGGTGCAGCGACTGTCGACGGTCAGCCGGTCGATGTTCAACTACGAAGCCAAACGAATCGCCGCCAACCGCGCCGAATCCCGCGATCGGTTCCTCGAATCACTGCCGTATGCCGCGCTCGGGTTCGGTGTTCTCACTAGCGAACCCGACGCCGCCGACCAGCGGTTCGTCGATATCGACGACCTTCGTACCGACGCCGGATCGACCGTCCTCGCGGAGACGATCCACGCCCACCCGAGCTGCTGGGTTGTGTACTGCCGCCCGAGCGGTGCGAAGGCCGTACTCGACCGTGACACCGGCGCTGTCGTCGCTTCCGACACCGTCGATTGGAACACCCAGGGCCGACCCGATATCGAAGCGGCAGACGGGCTTCGGCACGCTGACAGTGTCGAGGTACGGGCCGTATGGGCTCCCACCTACTATCTGCGCGCCGACCGCTTGCCCGACGCTGGCGTCCAACCAGCCACCGCTTTCGCAGTCTCCGATGATGCCGTCCCCGACGATGCCGATCCACATGTGGACGACCAACGCGGCGGCAGGTCGGCCGACGCCCAGCCCGCGGCCCAGCAGGAGGCCGAACGAGTCGTGGCTGAGCGGCGGCAAAATCAGCTGGCCAGGAAGCGGGCGGAGATGCTCAACAAGCAGGGGGACGCCGCGTTGGCCGCGCGCAGGAAGTTCTTGAAGGAGTTCCTGACTCGCAAGACGCCACCCACCCAAGCCGCGGTCTTCGTCGCGGAGTCGCTCGCCGACGAACCCGGTCTTCTCGGCGAGTACAACGCCGACCGCACCGCCTGGGAACTGCTCGGCATCACCGGCTGGCGCAACGGTCTGCTCCAGGCGGTCGGATCCGCCAAGCCCGCGCGCTGCCAGGTGGTCACTCTCGGACTGGTGCTCGGCGCCTACGAGAAGCGCACCGACCGCTCCTGCTGGAAACACAACGCCCGCGGGGTCCGCCGGTATCTGCAGTTCCTCGCCGAGCACGGACACCACCTCACTCCGGTCGAACAGGCCGCTACGGGCGACCTCGACCCGGAAACCATCGACATCAACTCCTGACACAGCAAACGGAAGCGGGCGGATCGGCAAATCGGTCCGCCCGCAATTCGTTTCGCCCTTTGTGATGCCGACACGGAAGGAGTTCGAATTGGGCACCGTCGACTTTCGGCAGGCAGCCATCTCAGCAGCTGCCCGCGGCTGGTCGGTCTTCCCGCTCTGTCCCGGTTCCAAGCGACCCGCGATTTGCCAGTGGCAACAACGAGCTACTGTCGATCCGAGCCAAATCCACAGCTGGTGGCGCGAGGACCCGTATCGGAATATCGCGATCGCCACCGGCCCCAGCAGGCTTTACGTCATCGATCTCGACACTGCCGCCTGCCCGAACGCTGGCGACCGTTCGGGCTGGGAACTGTTCAACGATCTCGCCACAGCAGCGGACGCGTCCGGCACCCTCGCGACCTACACCGTGGCCACCCCCTCGGGCGGCCATCATCTCTACTACCGAACACCCCCGCGAAAGGCACTCTCTTGCACCGTGGGGCGCCTCGGTCCCGGGATAGATTCACGCGGCGAAGGCGGCTACATCGTGGCAGCAGGGTCACTCACCTCCCGAGGTACGTACCGGAGACTCGACGCGCGCCCACCCACACACCTTCCGCAGTGGCTCTACGACCTGTACCAGCCCGCACCACACCCGACACTTGACCGCCCGCCATCACCGCCTCACGACCGTGACAGATACCTGGCAGCCATTCTCGACAGCGAGATCCAGCGGATAGTCTCGGCGCGGGTCGGCACCCGCAACGACACTCTGTTCCGCGCCGCTCTCACCCTCGGGCGCCTCGTAGCCGGTGGCGAGCTCGACAGGCACGACACCGACAGCGCGCTCGCCGTGGCCGCATCGGTCCACGTGGGAAGCCATGCATTCACTGCGGAAGAAGTAACCCGGACGATCGCCAATGGCTTCGCTGCCGGAGCGCAGCGGCCCCGCCGAATCAGGAGGAATACTTGGCCTCAATGATGTCGCGCCATCGACCAAAACGCGCGATATGCGCGGATGTCGGGCAGTAGGCCGCACACGTACAGGCGATGTGCCGCCACATTCGGGCGCCGACAGACAGATCTCAGGAGAGCGGATTCAAATCCCAACTGGAGCTGTGGCCGCCCCCCCGCGATACTAAATCGAAGGACGCGGGTCAGGTCGACGAAGTCACCCGATAGACGTCGTAGACACCCTGCACATTGCGCACCACATTGAGCAAGTGCCCCAAGTGTTTCGGATCGCCCATCTCGAAGGTGAACTTGCTGATCGCGACTCGGTCGCCGTGCGTGGTCGCCGAGGCGGACAGGATGTTGACCTTCTCGTCGGCCAGCACCTTGGTGACATCGGAGAGCAGGCGGGTGCGATCGAGCGCTTCGATCTGGATGGCCACCAGGAACACCGACGACGGGGACGGCGCCCATTCCACCTCGATGATGCGTTCGGGCTGCTCGCGCAGTGAGCCCGCGTTGGTGCAGTCGGTGCGGTGCACGCTGACCGCGCCGCCGCGGGTCACGAAGCCCATGATCTCGTCGCCGGGCACCGGGGTGCAGCACTTGGCCAAGTTGGTGCTGGTGCCCGTGGCGCCGGGGACGAGCACGCCCGCGTCACCGGTGGCACGCGGACGGTTCGGCGTGGTCGAGGGCGTAGAGCGGTCGGCGAGTTCGTTTTCCACGTCACCGATGCCGCCGAGCTGGGCCATCAGGCGCTGCACCACGTGCTGCGCGGCCTCCTCGCGCTCGCCGACGGCGGCATACAATTCCGATATGTTGGTGTAGTGAAGTTCGTGTGCGACGGCGGTCATCGCGTCCACACTCATCAAGCGCTGCAACGGAAGTCCGACGCGGCGGACCTCCTTGGCGATCTGATCCTTGCCGGATTCCAGGGCCTCTTCGCGGCGCTCCTTGGCGAACCACTGCCGGATCTTGGCCTTGGCGCGCGGAGACTTTACGAAATTCTGCCAGTCTCTATTGGGGCCGGCGTTCTGCGCCTTGGAGGTGAAAACCTCGATCACTTCACCGTTTTCGAGCTGCCGCTCCAACGCGACCAGGCGGCCGTTGACGCGCGCGCCGATGCAGCGGTGGCCGACCTCGGTGTGCACCGCGTAGGCGAAGTCGACCGGCGTCGACCCTTGCGGCAACGTGATCACATCACCCTTCGCGGTGAACACGAAGATCTCCGGCGACTTCAAATCGAAGCGCAGCATCTCCAGGAACTCCGCCGGGTCCGCAGATTCCCGCTGCCAGTCCAGCAGCTGACGCATCCAGGCCATGTCGTCGACCTCTGCGATATCGCCGGAGCTGTGGCCCTTGGTTTCCTTATAGCGCCAGTGCGCCGTGACTCCGAATTCGGCGGCGCGGTGCATGTCCTGGGTGCGGATCTGCACCTCCAGCGGCTTGCCGTCCGGACCGACCACAGTTGTGTGAAGTGACTGATACACGCCATAACGTGGCTGAGCGATGTAATCCTTAATCCGGCCCGCCATCGGCTGCCACAGCGAATGCACCACGCCGACCGCGGCATAGCAGTCGCGAATGTAGTCGCAGAGGATACGGACACCGACCAGGTCGTGGATGTCGTCGAAATCCCGACCTTTCACGATCATCTTCTGATAAATCGACCAGTAATGTTGCGGGCGGCCCTCGACCACCGCGGTGATGCGGCTCGCATCCAGCGTTGCGATGATCCCAGCGCGCACCCGATTCAGATATTCGGCGCGAGCGGGAGCGCGATCGGCGACCAAGCGGACGATCTCGTCGTACTTCTTCGGGTGCAGGATCCCGAACGCGAGGTCCTCGAGCTCCCACTTGACCGTGGCCATACCGAGTCTGTGTGCGAGCGGCGCAATGACTTCCAGGGTTTCCTTGGCCTTCTTGGCCTGCTGCTCCGCCGGAAGGAAGCGCATGGTGCGCATGTTGTGCAGGCGGTCGGCGACCTTGATGACGAGCACGCGCGGATCGCGGGCCATCGCGATGATCAGTTTCCGGATCGTTTCTGCTTCGGCGGCCGCGCCGAGGTTGGCCTTGTCGAGCTTGGTGACGCCGTCGACCAGGTGCGCGACCTCTTGACCGAAGTCGCCGGTCAGCTGCTCCAATGAATAGTCGGTGTAGGAGACGGTGTCGTGCAGCAGCGCGGCCACCAGGGTTGTGGTGTCCATCCCGAGTTCGGCAAGGATATTCGCCACCGCCAGTGGGTGGGTTATATATGGATCGCCGGATTTGCGGCGCTGGTCGGCGTGCTTCTCGTCGGCAACATCAAACGCGCGCTCCAGCAGCTGCAGGTCGGCCTTCGGATACAGCTCGCGGTGTACCGAGGCGAGCGGCGCCAGCGCAGGTTTGACGTCGGCGACGGCGCGCCACCCATTGATCAAACGTCCCCCTTGAGCGCGCACGCGCTGGAAGGCGGAAATCAGCACCGCGACCGACGCGCTCGCCCGCAGCCACATCGATGCTTGCTGCTGCAGGGCGGCAGCCTCCCCGTCATGCTGGGTGAGCCGGCGGAGGGCATCGGCTTCGCCGTGAGGATGGCCCACGGCGCGGTAGAGAGTCAGAGCCTGCGTATACAGCTGGGCGGCCTTACCATGATCCTCGGTGGTCTCGCATACGTGGCCGAGGTTTTTCAGTGCGCTGGCCTCGCCGAGGCGACTGCCGAGGGTGCGATAGAGCGTGAGCGCCTGCTGATGCACGGCGGTCGCCTGCCCGTAATCCCTGGTAAGACGAAGTAGGTCGCCAAGGGCATCGAGGGCATCAGCTTCGCCGTGACGATGGCCGAGGGCGCGATAATGAGTCAACGCCTGCACGTACAAACCGGCGGCTTGTTCGTAGTCCTCGCTTAGTCGGCACACGCGGCCGAGGGCACATAGGGCGTCGGCTTCACCCAGCAGGTAGCCGAGGTCGCGGTAAATGGTGAGTGCCTGCTGGTGCAGGTCAGCTGCCTGCTCGTAGTCGCCCGTGGTCTCGCGTATGCGGCCGAGGGCACATAGGGCGTCGGCTTCACCCAGCAGGTAGCCGAGGTCGCGGTAAATGGTGAGTGCCTGCTGGTGCAGGTCGGCAGCCTTCTCGTAGTCGCTCGTCGTCTCGCGTACACGCCCGAGGACGACGAGGGTATCGGCTTTTCCGAGGCTCTCGCCAAGAGCGTTGTAGATGGCGACAGCTTGTTGGAACAACTCGGCAGCGCGTTCGTACTCGTCGGTCAGGAAGCGCATTCGACCGAGGTTTTGGAGCGAATCGGCTTCGCCGATCTGGTGGCCGAGGTCGCGGTAGATGGTGAGTGCCTGCTGGTGCAGGTCGATAGCCTGCTCGTAGTGCCCGGTGAATCGGTGCACGCGGCCGAGCGCGTCGAGCGCGTCAGCTTCCCCGAGACGGTCGCCGAGGTGGCTTGTGGTCTCCGCGGCACGCTGATGCAGTGCCGCGGCCCGCGGCCACTGCCCGTCGAACTCCAGCAACCTCGCTACCGATTTGGTCAAGGCGACCATCTGTGCGAGGTCGTGGCTGACTGTGTGGTCCAGGCAGGCCAGCAGGTTGTCCCGCTCGGTGCGGAGCCAGGTGAGTGCCTGCAGTTGATCGCCGAACTCAGGCACCGCGGCATCGCGCGCCCTGGCAGGCGCGGTGTGGTTGGTGCCGATGTGGGTGACCGATGCTGGCCATCGATCCGCTTGGGCGGCAGCGTGTTGGTAGTAGTCCAGCAGCCGCTGCACCGCGGCGTCAGTGTCGGCCTCTGAGTCGGTGGTGGTGAGGCTGTTGGCATAGGAGTGCAGTAGATCGTGCAGTCGGTACCGGCCCCTGCGGGTTTCGTTGAGTAGATGGTCATCGTAGAGAGCCAGCAGCTCCCGGCGGGCGGTCGTGATATCCACCTCGATCAGCGCCGCCGCTGCGTACGCATCCAGCTCGCGGCCGGGATGCAAGCCAAGGCGCCGAAACACCTGTTGTCGCTGCGGCGGTAGAGCACGGTACGACAGGTCGAACGCTGCGCGCACGGCCGGGGCGTCGTCGTCGAGCGCTGCCAGCAGATTCGCCGCCGCTTCGACCTCGCCTGCGTAGTCGCCGATGTCGGCTGCCGTCCATGTCTTATGGTGCGCGAGCTGCCCTGCGACCAGCACGATCGCTAGCGGCAGGCACCCGCATACGTCGGCAATGCGGCCCGCAGCGTGACGTTCGGTCAGGTCGGTGGAGTCGCGGCCGGTAACGGTGAAGACCAGATCCACTGCCGCGGGCCGGTCGAGGAGCTCCAGCTCCAAGGGGTTGGTGTCCGGCAGAGTGAGCCGGCGCCGACTGGTGATTAGGGTCAGGCATCCCGATCCGCTCGGCAGTAGTGGCTCGATCTGTTCGCGGTCGACGGCGTCGTCGAGCACCAGCAGCATCTTTCTGCCGGCGAGCAAATGACGCCACAGGTCGCGACGTTCGGTCACAGTCGCGGGCAGGTGGCCGGGGTCGATACCGATCGCTATCAATAGCCAGGCAAGTATCTCCGCCGGACCTGCTGCGGATTCTCCGGGAGTATGGGCATGCAACTGGACGAAGTACTGACCATCGGGAAATCTCGGCGCCAGTTTGTGGGCGGCATGAACAGCGAGGGTCGTTTTACCAATGCCTGCCATACCGTTGATCGCGTGGATCGCCACAACCCGACCCCCGCTGGCGGCATCCAGGATCTGCTGCAATTCCCGGTCACGACCTAAGAAATCACGCGGAAGGGCGGGAAGACTCGATGTGACAGGCTCCCGCGGTGGGGGTGCTTGTGTCGTGACCACCTGGATCGATTGGTCACCCTCGACATGCACGCCGGCGACGGAGACCGCAGGTCGGGTATCAGGCGGAGCGGCGCCCGGCCGGGGGAAGCCACGCCCCCGGTAATTCTGCTCATGGGTGTGAGGCATCACCATGGCCGGCTTCGACGTCCTCGAACGACATGTCTCCACCAGAACGGACTTTGCGCGCCCTGACACCGACACCTGGAGCGCGGATCCCCTTGAACCTCATCGTTCGTCCAGCTCGCACATTCCGCAGATCGACACCGGGCGCAGGTTCTGCGGCGGCCGGTGATGAGGACTGAGTGTGCTGGACCCAAATCGACGCCGCAAGAACACCCACCGTCAACACCACGACAGCGAGCCACATCCAAGCCGAATGGTCCCCGCCGGTCGCGTAGTTCACCGCCACGGCCAACCCCGTTGACAAGGCCGCGGTCACCGTCGTGGGAACCACCACTCGCCATACCGATTGCTCTGAAGCCACCACGACCCCCTATTCGAGAACAATCCAAACTACGCCATCCACCGATCCGCGCAGCACCACAGTGCGAAATCAAACTACATCCAGAATGTCGTCAAGCAGCGACGAACTGTTGCAAACGGAAACGGACACAGCCGCTTTCCCGTCCTGGTCAGGCCCAACCGAGGGGTCGCCCCCAGAGCTTCGCCAATCCGACGGCTGCAAACCGACGCCGACGACGCACACTCTGGCGCGCCGCCAGCGCCGCTCACGGCATCCGTGGATAGCCATTCCCCGAGGACATGACCTTCACCCGTGACTCCGTCCCACCGAGAGCGGAACTGTTAACTCGGCGGAATTCCGCGCACGCCAAGTCGTCTGGGACATTGAGCTTGTTGGTGGGCGTGGTCTGTTCCGGAGCCCATCGATCTGTTCCCAGCGAATCAGGGGCACGCTAGGGCCACCGATGAACCTGCGGTCCAGGCGGGATGCACCTTCGCTGCGCTCAGGTGTCCCGCCCGGCCTGCAGAACCCCCGCCGGCCCGGGCGCACCCCTGATGGCCGAGGCCAGATCGACAGTCCTCCCGGACCAGCCGACGCGTTTTCCGCTTCGGTTTCCGGGTGTCGGTCGCGTCCCATTCATCCCTTCATTCGTCAGGAGTGATCGTCATGGCCGGAGAGCTCGTTTTGACCGTCATGGGAAACCTCACCGCCGACCCCAAGTTCACGCACAACGAGGGCAAGGCCGCTGTCACCAATCTGACCGTCGCGCAGAGCGCCCGCGTTTTCGATCGTCAGTCCGGTCAGTGGCGTGATGGTGATGCCGTCTTCAAGCGCTGCGTCGTGTTCGGCGACATGGCCGAGCACGTCAGGGACAGCCTGTCCAAGGGCACTCGGGTCATCGTCTCCGGGCGGCTGCGCCAGCGCAGCTACCAGGACCCTCGTACCAAGGAGACCAAGTGGATCGAGGAGGTGCTGGTGGACGACATTGCCACCTCGTTGAAGTACACCACCGCAGCCGTCGGCTACGTCGCAGCGGATGCCGAGGGTGAGGAGCCGGCCGCCGACGACGCGGTACAGGCCGAGGCACCCGGTGAGCTCGTCGGCGCAGGGTCCCAGCACGTGCCGTTCTGATCCACCAGTTCGGGGAGCCGGGCACGGCTCGCGTGCCCGGCTCCCCGAACGTGTTTCCTCCAAGCCCCGCCCAGCATCGCCGGTCGACGCCGGCAGGGCTTCCCAATTTCCGCGCACCTCGAGGAGGTGAGTCCGATGCTGTCGCCCTACATGTTCACGACAACCGCGTGCCTGCATCTGGCAGCCGAGAACCGTTGGCTGCGTGCGCATGTCCGCGAGCTCACGATCGCACTCGACAACAGCCTTGACCGCGAGGCCGGGCACGCACTGTGCCAGCACAACGAGTTGCTGCTCACCTCAATGGCCGCTCCAGCCTCACGCCTGAGCGTTCCAGCTACCTACGGGGGTTCCACTTGGAACACCTGCCCCGCTCCGCTCTTCCCGTGCGAATCGGAGGTTCACCCATCATGATCGCAGTCTTAGCCACCGTTGCGCTCCTGCTACTCATCGGATGGTGGGCGTTCCCGACGCTCGCCCGCATTACCGGTTTCATCCTCACCATCTTCTCGCTGATGCAAATTGCCCAGCACTCCGAGACGGTTCTTCCGGGCCAACTCCGCTGGCTCGGGCTGGGTTTCGCGCTCTGGCTGGCTGGGCATTGGATGTGGGCGTTCAAGAACGGATGCTGGGCATCCCGGATCGCCTTGCGCATCTTCGCTCTGCCGGGCTTGCGTTTCCTGATTCCCCGCTCCACCCTCGTCGACACTGGAGGCGCGGACTCCAGCGGGTGAGCGTCGACGCCGTGGCTCGGCGCGTCCGCCGGGCTCGGCAGCGTGCAGCAGCTGCCGCAACTCGTTGATTTTGATACCGGTCAGCTCGCACAAGTGCGCTTCGCCAACCCCTCGTCCAGCAATGCGCCGCAACGCGTTTGCCTGCGTGAGCGTCGCCTGCTCGGCGGCCTTGTCGAACCTGCTGGTTGCAGCGGTGACAGTCGCGTCCCGTTGTGCCGCCGCGCGCCGGAGTCGCTCCCGCTGTTTGCAGAACTCCACCAGGTCGGCCTCATTGGCCTTGGCCGCGCGTCTGTTCCTCGAGCATGCTGGCCATCGCCGCACGTGCCCACTTCCGCGCTGACACTGTCTCTGCGCTCATGTGCGCCTCCTTTCCTCCATCCGTCGCCGCGCCCGTCGCGTCGGCGACGTGGATTCGTTAAATTCCAATCAAATTCCTTGTTCATTCCAGATTCCCATTCACACGTCCCTGCCCGCAATCAGAGTCTGCAGGTTTGTTTCCATTCCCCATATGGGTCCTGTTCAACGAAAAGGACACACCTCTTGCATCGTGATGCTACCGGCCGGTAATGTTTTCGGAGACAGCCTTTTTCGCGCTATCGTTAATTGGATGATGACCATCCATCCCTTGCATGCCGGCGAGGGCTACCTGTACCTAACGCAGCAGGTGGCCAGCGGCGATCGCATGCGGGATCGGACAAGGGATCTCACCGACTATTACCTCGAAACCGGCACCCCGCCCGGCATTTGGCTCGGCAAAGGCGCAGCACTATTAGGTGTCTCCGGTGAAGTCACCGAGTCACAAATGGCTGCGTTGTTCGGTGAGGGTTTACATCCGGAAGCCGATGCGATCATTGCCCGAGAGATCGTTGCTGGAAAGACAGCGAAGCAAGCCATCGACGCGGCGAAGCTCGGCTCCGCGTATTACGAATTCTCGACAAAGTCGTCGCCGATCAACACGATCTTCGACCGCATGCTCGACCAGTTCACCAGCGAGGAGAAGCGGCGCCCGAGCTGGGATGAACGCACCGTCCTCCGCTGCGAAGCCGCCCGTGCACATCTCACCACCACGCTCGGCCGTCCACCGGTGCAGTGCGAGATCGAATCCGCGCTCGCCGCGGAAAGGGCCAACTCCCGCAGGGCCGTTGCCGGGTTCGATCTTGTGTTCACTCCCCCTAAGTCGATCTCGATCCTGTGGGGTTTGGGCGATGACGAGGTCCGTGCCACTGTCTGGCGCTGCCACAACGCGGCCGTGCTCGATGCTTTGCAGTGGGCGGAATCGCGGTGCGCGGTAACCCGCCGTGGGCACAACGGGGTCCGGCAGATCGATGCCGAAGGGTTCACGATCGCGGCGTTCACCCATTTCGACAATCGCTCCGGGGACATGAATCTCCACACCCATCCCGTCGTGTCCAACCGGGTCTTAGGTTCGGACGGCAAGTGGACATCCCTCGACGCGAGACCGCTTTTCGCGTCCGCGGTGGCGTGCTCGTCGCGCTATAACGCCACCATCATCGCCATGATCCGCCGCGAGCTCGGCGCTCGATTCGAAGAACGTTCTCGCGGTCGAGGCAAACAGCCCGTCCTCGAAGTGGTCGGTATCAGCGACCGGATGATCAAAGAGTTCTCCCGCACTCCCGACATCATCGCCCGCACCGAACAACTCGTCGCCGGGTACCGCGCCGCGCACGGCCGTAATCCCGGCACCATCACCCAATACCGGCTCGCAGCCCAAGCGACCCTGCAGACTCGCAACGCCAAACCGCTGCCGAAAAGGTTGCGGGACATGATCACCGAGTGGGACGGCCGCAGCCGCCGATTACTGCACGACGGCCGCGCCTCCGTGCAGTTCATCCGCGACGTCCTTCACCCGAACAGCCCGCCTGCGTTCGACTCGACAAGCTCGGCGATCGCGATCGGAGTCGAGTTGGGTGGCGCGGCTGCCCTGCTCAGAACACCTCCGGACGAGATCGCGTTGCGGATTCGCGGTCACCTGGACACCTACACCTTCGATACTCCCGCAGCGGCAACGCGGGCGGGCAAGGCCGTGCGGAACCTTCTCATCTCGGGTCCGGATCTGGCCCTGCTCGAACGCATCGATGACGCCTCCGCCGCGCAGCAGCGGACCATTTGGGAACCGGAACGCATCGTCGATGACGTGGTGGACACCATCGCCCGCCGGCGCGCCACCTGGACCGAATCCAACATCTATTCCGCAGTTGATGACCGTCTCGCCAACATCGCTTTCCCGTCCCATTCCGCCCATCGGGCGGCGGTGGAGCAGATCGTGGCAGTCGTCCGGGATCGTCGCAGCATCCAGCTCACCATCGAACCCGACGAACTACCGGCCTCGCTGGCCCGTCGTAGCGGGGAAAGCGAGCTCACCGTCACCGGCGCGACCCGGTACACCTCCCAAGCCGTCCTGGACGCCGAGACTCGGCTCCTGGACGCCGCCAAAACCCCCACTGCCGACGTCATTCCCTCCGAACTGGTCGACAAAGCGATCGCCTCGCTCACGAAGTCTGAAGGGCTGACACTCAACTCCGGACAACGCGTGATAGCCGAGCATCTGTGCGGATGCGGCCTGAAACTGGCTGCAGCGGTCGGTCCAGCCGGCGCCGGAAAGACAACCGCGATGAAGGCTGTGGCCGCCGCGTGGCGGGCCGCGGGTCGTACCGTAATCCCGCTGGCGCCTTCGGCTTCCGCGGCACGCGTTCTCGGAAACGATCTCGGGATCCGAGCCCGCACCATCCACACCCTGATCACCCAAACCGCGCTCGGCCTACCCACCGGCCTCTCCCCCGGGTCGATGCTGTTGATCGATGAGGCGGCCATGGCAGCCACCGCCGCACTCGACGCCGTCCTGGAAATCGCGCACAAAAACGGCGCGATCATCCGCTGCATCGGCGACCCCGAACAGCTCTCGGCGGTCGAATCCGGCGGGATCTTCCGCACCATTGCTCACGATGCTCGCGCCCCCGAACTGACCCAGGTCGTACGGTTCCACGACCCGGCCGAAGCCGAGGCAACTCTCGCCGTCCGCGCCGGAAACATCGACGACGCCTGGGATTTCTACGCCAATCACGGCCGGGTCATCAGCGGGATGAGCGACGAACTCCGCGAAACGATCCTCACCCGATACCTCACCGACACCACGGCCGGCGTCGATTCGGTGATGCTCGCCGCCACCATCGCCGATGTCGGCGCACTCAACGCCGGCGCACAAGCCGCCCACGTTCTCACCGGCCGAGTCAAACCCGCCGCCGGCCGAATCCTGCTCTCGGACGGACACACCGGATACGTCGGCGACATCGTGCTCACCCGCCGCAACAACCGCCTGCTGCGCGTCCACGGAGGGATCCGGCACGGCACCCAAGTCGACAACGGCGACCTCTGGCTCATTCGAAAGATCCACTCCGACAACTCGATCACCGTCCTTGGCACAAACCACCGCGGCTCGCTGCGGCTATCCGCCCACTACATCCGCGAACACGTCGAACTCGGCTATGCCAGCACCATCCACCGCGCCCAAGGCATCACCGTCCGCCGCGCCTACCTACTCCTCAACGAAACACTCGGACGCGCCCTTGCCTACGTCGGACTCACCCGTGCCTGGCAATTCAATATCCTCGCCGTCGCCACCGACACCCTCGTCGACCCGACCCGCGACCAACAACCCGACGAACCGATCAAACCCCGAGAAGCCTTCGGCCGCGTCTTGGCCCGCGACGACGACAACCTGTCCGCCACCGATGTCATGCGCGAGGAACAGAAAGCCGCTGACCACCGTATCCGCATCACCTATCACCGCGCCCGCCAGCTCCTCGCCGACGGGCACGGACGCTACCTGCTTGAACGCGCACTGCCAGTCGCGCTTTTCCACGCCACGACGAAATCCGAGCAATTCCAGAAACTCTTGGACACGATCGATCTCGCCAACACCCACCGCCTCGACAGCCGACAACTCGTCGCGGCCGTCGCCACCAACGACGGCGAAGACCTCGGCGAATCCCTCGCCACCGCCAGTGATACCGCGGCACTTCTTCGATCCCGCGCCGACAGATGGATCCGAGACCACCTCCCGATCACACCACCCGCCAACACCATCGAACCGGTCGAAATCCTCACCGACCTCGACCATTCCGCCGCGGCCAAAATTTCAGCCCAGCTCAACGCCACCGAGGTTCACGCACACCTCAACCTCACCTTCCATGCGCTCGAGGATGCCTCTGCAGCCACCTCAATCCAGCCCTTACCTCCGCCGCATCCGGGCATGGACAGCGAACTCGCCAACTACGCCACCGAAATCCGACGCCGCCTCACCACCCCCACGGCCGAGGAACTCCTCCCACCCGAAAACCCAGACAGCATCGGCATCCTCGACCTCGACGACAACGCAGATGCCGAAGAAACTCACTCGGCCGAAGATGCCACCGCCTACCCCGATGCCATCCGACGCGACCGCATCGATCGCATGACCGACGACTACAACCGCTACATCAAGGAACTGGCCGATCAACGATCCGAACAGCTGCTCTACCGCGCCCTACCCGTCGTGATCTACCACCACATCCGAAAGCTGTGGCGCTACCAGACGCTTCTCGACACCATTGCCCTCGCCGACGCCCACCATCTCGACACCACGGTGCTGGTCGCGACCATTGCCACCAACAATTACACCGACGACGGCGAATCACTCCTCCAACTCCGTGACCCAGCCGGCGAACTCCGCGACCGCGCCGACAACTGGATCAGCCACAACATTCAGGGCATGCACCACGAGACTCCGCACCAGTTCCGGGCACTGACCGATTACCCCTACGAGGGGCCGCTGCGTCCTATTCCGAACTATCCAGGCCGAGACAACTCCCTCGTGGACTTCGCTGCAGAACTTCACCGCCGTATAGAAGCAGAAAAAGTGCACCTCGCGGACCACGCGGTGCGATTCACCGCACAGTCGCACGGCACCGCTGGAACCACACCCGAACCCAGCCAACCTGGTGCCCGTCGTAGTCCAAAACCGGACCGTGACACAAACGCTCGACGGCGACGCCGGCGACCGCCCACATCGGGACGGAAGCCGAGACGTCACCGATAGTGGATGCACCCGCGACCGGTTCCGACCGCCTGGACGCATCACGACCGAGACGGCCCTCCGCGAGTTGACCGCCGAATCCACTGTGTTCGGCCAGCAGGTTAGGGATCTAAGAGCGTGTGTGTTGACGCGGCCACGCGCTTATGTTGGGTCTTGCAGCTGATGGAAGCGCCACGCGTCGCGGACGATGTCGACGATGTCGGGCTTTTCCGCCGTCCATCCGAGTTCCCGTTGGGCGAGTTCGGACGAGGCGAACAGCGTGGCTGGGTCGCCTGGTCGCCGCGGAGCGTGCTCGACCTCGAACGGCAGGCCGGTTACTTCCCGAATTGCTTGGACCACTTGCAGATTCGAGAAACCGATGCCGTTGCCGAGGTTGTAGATCTTGTGCTCGCCGGGCTGGATCGCGTCGAGGGCGAGCAGGTGGGCGCGTGCGAGGTCGGTGATGTGGATGTAGTCGCGTACGCAGGTCCCGTCGGGGGTTGGGTAGTCGTCTCCGAACAAGCTGAACTTGTCGCGGCGGCCGAGGGCGGCATCGAGAGCGAGCGGAATCAGGTGTGTTTCCGGATCGTGGCGCTCGCCGATCATCCTTCCGTCGCCGCAGTCGTGTGCGCCCGCAACGTTGAAGTAGCGCAACGAGGTAGCGCCGAATGGGAACGCGCGGCAGAAAGTAGTGATCGCTCGGTCGATTGCGAGCTTGGTGTCGCCGTAGGTATTGACTGGGTCGGTCGGGGATGTTTCCACCAATGGAAGTTCGGTGGGTTCGCCGTAGACGGCGGCCGTGGAGGAGAACACGAGTTTGTCGACCTCGGCGACACGCATCGCGTCGAGCAAGGCCAGCGATGCCCGAGTGTTGTTGTCCCAGTGCCACTCTGGGTGAACCATCGATTCGCCGGCGGCGATGAGGCCGGCGAAGTGCAGCACGGCATCGATTCCGGCTCCGGGGGTGAGAACCTGCGCGATGTCCTGGACGCGCAACTCGATGAGGTCGGCGCCGGCGGGTATCTGGCTGGCGTCGTTGCGAGAGAGGTCGTCCACCACGATCACCTCGTGCCCGGCGTCCAGCAGCAGCCTCGTGACGGTGGCGCCGACGAAACCCGCACCCCCGGTTACCAGCAGTTTCACTTATCTGACCTGCACTTTCATGGCGAGTAGGTGGTCGTAGATTTCCTGCTTGTGCCCCCGAAAGTAGTCCTCGGGTGTCGGCTGCTTGCCGGTGCCCGTCCAGCGGGTGATCTGGTGCCAAGGCGCGGTGCTTGACCGTAGCCAGATCCACCGGTTCGAGCGTACGGACCCATGCTGCTGCCATAGCGCGGGCGAGATCGTGAGCGTGTTGATGGTGGCGTGCCACTACTCGGCCACTGCTGGTAGTCGCGTATCGGCTGTAGTTGACCGCGTCCGAACGTGGTTGGCCGAACTCGAGGTCGAACCGCTGGAACGCCTCGTGTACGTACGTCCAGAAGCGACCAGGATCCATTGGTGGCTGTGTGGGGTCGCGGCGCCAGGCTAGTTCGGAGCGCATCGAGGTGGCGAGCTCTGGTGTCATCCAGTCGAAATCGTGTGCCGCATAGGCTCCGTCGAGCATCGCTGTGGCACGCAGAACCTTCATGCAGAGTCGGCTGACCAGCAGGTGGAAACCGATGGTGTCGGTTCCAGCGCACCATTGGTCGTGGACACCGAGCCAGAAATAGGCCTGGATGTAGTACAGCAAGATCTCGTAGGCGTCGCGGGCATCGAGCTTTACCGGGTCGTGGTGAGGCAGCCCGCGGTCGGTTACCGAGAGGCCGATGTCCTTGAAGTCGAACCCGAGCGATGTCTGCAGTGCTCGGTAGTCGGTCAGCGACAGCGTCATCAGATCGACAGTGGCGAACATCTTTTCACCACTGGCCCTCAGCTGAGCGATCGGCGTGGAGGGTTCGTCGCCGTAGTGGACGTACAGGAAGTCGACGTCGCTGATCAGTAGACTCTCGCCGCTCAAAGGGCTGTCGATGAATGTGGGCTCGCCCCGCGCGAGACTCCCACCGACGATCAGCCAGTCGTCCGCGGGGACGCACTCCCCTAGAGCGAGCAGATCATTCGCGATCTGGGTGGCGGCCTGCTCCAGCTTCGCCGCGTCGCACAGTCGAGCGGTCAGCCGTCCAGCCAACTCAATGACATCCATCTCACTCTCCCGCCCTGGTCATCGCTGTGTCCGCCTCATCCATTTCGGGATCGCGCTCAGCGCCAACAGAGGGGTTGGGCAGTGGAATCGGTCCGGACTGCACCGCTGCCACCGGCACCTCTTCGAGTGTCTTCTTCGCGGTGATGTGGGGGCACAGCGGCCCGCAGATGGTGCAGGGTGCTCCCTTGCGCAAGCCGTGCTGGAGAAAGACGTTGCCTGCCAGACCGGGGTAGAGAGCGTGCCCTGTTTGGATCTCCCAGTCGTTGGCGCGGCGCGCCACACTGATCGCCCGCTGCCTTGCGATTTCAGGTGCCCACCCACGTGCCACGTCCAGGGCTGTGATCGCTACCCGGATCATCCGCACCGATGTTGCAGTGTCGGGTGCGGTGGGCATGGCGTAGTGCTCGTTGTGGGTGATCGAGGCAAACATGTCGCCGCCGTGCTGGCCTGCGGTAGCGACGCCGAGAACGTTGACGGTGTCGTCGAGAGTGACGCCGTTGTCGATCACCATGGGGCCGGCCAACCACAGCGGCGCACCACCGAGTGCGAGTTTGTAGTTGGGGATCAGCTCCGGGATCCGTTGCAGCGGAATATGTCCACCGGCCTCGCACAGCACCTGAACCTCGGCGCGGAGCGCTTCCCCACGAAGGAGGGAGAGCAACTCGATCTCCTGCCATTTCAGTTCGTCGCCCGCATCGGCAGTCGCGCCGGGCCGGAAGATGTCTCCGAGATCGAGTACGACCTCCATGCTGCGACAGATATCGAGGATGCCGTCGAAGTATTCGATCAGTGGGTTCTCGCAGTGGTGCATGCGCATGTAGCGGGCGATGAGTCCGCCACCGCGAGAGGTGGTGGGCATGATTCGGCCGGACTTCGCGCTGGCCTCCGCCAGGGCTGGGGTGATGCCCGCGTGGATCAGCACGAAGTCGACGCCGGGGGTCAGGCCGAGTTCGAAGCGATCCAGGAATTCTGTACGGCCCAGCTTCTTTCGCGGATCAGCGAACAGGTCGTAGGTCAGGCATGCACCCAACGGAACGCCCACGACTTCCTTCAGTTCGGCGCGCAGCGCCACGCCTTCAGGGTTTGTGGTGAGGTCCATGACGGCGTCTGGGCCTGCCGCCAAAATGACCGACATGCTGTCGAGGATGGCTTGGCGATTGTTGTCACGCGGGCCCAACCCGATGAGCGCAGCGACTTTGCGGCGTGTGTCGGCACCGACGAGCAGCGGACTGAACGACTCCATGTGTCGGCTCGCTACCGATCGAAGAAAGACCATTGTTCCGTCCTTGACGCGCCCAGCTGCAGCGACAGGGTCCAAACCTTCGTCGTGGCAGAGAGCCCTGAACTGGGAATCCGTTGCGAGATCGATCATTTCGAGCGTCCTTCCAATCGGAGTTTTTTCGTTTGGGATGTTTCGACGGGCCATGGGATCGGGGAGAGCCCGGCGACTACCTGTGCGCGTTGGCGCTCCCAGGCGATGGCGCGCGCAAGGGCGGTGTCCCAGGCTTCGCGGATTGCGCTTGCGGTTGCATCCCGCGAGATGAGTCCGATTTCGGCGCTGACGTATGCCTCGGCGAACTCGTCGGCGAATTGGCCCACGGCAGCTTCTTCTGGGCAGATGTGGGTGGTGACCCAATCATCGATCAGCGCAACAACTTCAGCCCTGCGACGGTCGACGCGGTCTCTGGTGTCATCGATGTGGCGGACCCGGTGCAGGTGTGCCAGCACGCCGGCCCACCGTAAGACCAGGTGATCGCCCGGCAGCACGCCCCGCGTACCGCGGAAGGCGTCGATCAGCTCCTGAACGCCTGGCAACATCAGCCGAGCGCTGGCGCCCTCGAACAGTAGGGGCCTCATCTCCAGCCCCGCTTCTCTTTGTCGAGTCTCTGCTGGATTTCCCATACGCGGGGGCCTCTCGGCCGCTCAGGCCAGAGAACAACCGCCGCAGCTAAGATCAACCCCGCTGCCGTGGCAGCTGAACCGATCCACAGAATCGCGGCCATGTCGGTGCCTCTCGATAGGGGCACTCCGACGCCGGATCGGCCGTGCAGAACCTCTCTCCGCCAGCCGATTTCGCGTATCCGAGATGAGGAAATCGCCAGCGCCCGGCGTCGGGGTGCCGCTACTAGCGTCGCGAGTTGGTCGGTTGGTTCCAACGCCCAACGGGGCTAGCCCCAGCGGGGCCGGCTGAGATCACTGATTCGCTTCCTGGGTGCGAAATCTGCGCTTAGGCTTGGGACACCGCGAAGTCGACCGACTAAGGGTGGACCATGGGAGCAGGGGGACGTTCCTGCCATATTTGTCGCGCAACAGTTCCGGCGGGCATCGCCGGACCCCGCTGCGCGACATGTTCGCGTGTGGCAGGCTTCAAGCAATTGCTGCCGATTGCCTTCTTCGATGCCCCCGCGATCAGAAATGCGCTGGCAGCTCACGACTTCCGTACCGTCTTTATCGCAATCCGAGACCACACCGGACTGTCACAAACCGATCTAGGTGCCCTGGTCGACCTTTCACAGTCTCGCGTGTCCGCCGTCATCCGCGGAGAACGCCAACTGATCAGTGCGACCCTCATCGCAAAGATCTCGCAATCGTTCGGCATTCCTGCTCGACTTCTGGGCTTCTACTCGGATTCCCCGGGTAGCCTGACCTCGAGTTCGATAGCCGAAGTCGCTGAGGCGCGGCCGCGGGAGGTAAAGAACGCGCACTCCGTTGCTTGGGACTACCCAGACGAGGAGGACGACATGAAGAGGCGACAGCTGCTCGTCGGGGGAACCGCCGTGGGCCTGACCGCCCTAACCCTGCCGCTCCCAGCCCGCGTCAGCCTTTTCGATGCCCAGCGCCTAGCGGACAGAGTCGAGGGATACGTCACGACCGAACAGACAGTCGGCGGGGGCGAGCTGGCCAAGGCGGCGCGGGACGAGCTCAAAATGGCCATGCAGATACTGGAGACCTGCGACATCGAAAGTGCGGCCGTCTCTACGTTTACATCTGCGGTCGGCAACATGGCAGTCACCGCAGGGTGGCTGTTCTACGATGCGAACAACCAAGACGAAGCCACCGCCGGCTACCGGGATGCGATGGCACTGGCGAACTTCGTCGGTGACGACGAGTTGGCGGCCCACACCTGCCTGAATAGCGCCCTCCAGACCATCATCCTGGCTCGGCGCGGCAGCGCACACCCCCAGGTCGCGCTCCGGTTGACGCAGCGAGCCGCAGACCTGACCCGGCGCCAGCCCGCGGGTCGAGTCCATGCTCTGATCGCTGCACGCGAGGCCCTTTCGTACGCCTGCCTTGGTGATCGATCGGGGTTTGAGCGCGCGATTGCCACCGCGTGGCGCGAGATGGATCGTGCCTATGCCCACGAGCCGATCGACCGTTGCCCCGATTGGCTGAAGTTCATGTGCCACAACGAGGTTCGGTACCACGAGGCGAGCGGAGCCATGCACCTCGGCGACTCGACAAGATCGGCGCAGCTGTTCGAACAGGTCGCGGCCGAACATGCTGCTCAACGCAACGCTGCCACCTATCGAGCCTGGTTCGCGACTTCCCTGGCGGCCCTCGGCGATGTCGATACCGCTGTTAAGGAAGCAGACGACGTCCTGGCACGCATCGCCACCGCCAAGATCTCTTCGAGTCGAACGCTTCGCGTCCTGGAACCGGTCCGGGCCGCCGCCTCCAAACCCCACCACTTGGAGTTTCAGCAACGATACGATCGACTGTCGTCCCTAGTGTGAGCGAGGCTGACGTGCCGAACGATGTTGTGCTGCAGCGATTCACCGGAGAACAGGCCAAAGAAATTCGGGACACGATCGCAGACGTACACGCCCGCGGGTACGCGGATGCGATCGCGACCGGAGATCCATTCGAGTCCACCGAAGCCTTCATGCAGCGCTTCGAGAAGTATTCCCTGAACCCTGGCTTTTCGATGATTCTGGGCACAATCGACGACGAGGCTGTCGGACAGGCGTTTGGCTGGCCGTTGGCTGCTGGCACCCCCTGGTGGACCAGGCTCGTACTCGCACCGGGGCAGCCGCCGCACGAGGAGTTCACCGCTGAGGATGGAACAAGAACGTTCGCCCTGAGCGAGCTAATGGTCGACAAGAAGCGTCACGGACAAGGAATCGGCGGCATTCTTTTTCGCGCGCTGCTCGCAGGTCGCCGCGAACCGAGGGTGACGTGGATGGTCAATCCAGCTAACACGAATGCCTATGCGATCTACCGGCATTGGGGAGCTCAGCGCGTCGGCAACCTCCGACCGGGACCGACACCGCAGTTCGATGTCCTGGTCCTGGTAAATCGTTGGCAGTAGCGTGCTGGTGCAACTTGAGAGTCGGCGCGGTGGCCGATCTGCGGGAGCGGATGCGGCCTCTCGTCGCGGCAACAGCATAGGAGCATTTTGTATGGTGCGGCTCGGAGTTACCGGCCACATGAACATCACCGAGTCCACGATGCCTCTGGTCTATGAGGAGATCAGGAAGCTATTGGCCACCGTCGGCGATCCGGCCGAGCTGGCCGGAGTGAGTTGCATCGCGCGGGGAGCTGACTCCGTATTTGCCCAAGCCGTACTCGACGCCGGCGGACGCCTTGAAGTCGTACTGCCCTCGCGGAATTACCGTGAGCGCAAGGTCAAACCGGACCACGCCCCACAGTTCGACGACCTCCTGGCCCGCGCAGACACCGTGCGAGTGATGGACTTCGAGGACGCGGGCAGGGAAGCCTATGAGGCCGCGAACGAGGCCCTGGTCAGCACGTGCGACCAGCTGATTGCGGTATGGGATTCACAACCCAGCGAGAAGGGCGGAACGGGCACAGTCGTTGACCTGGCGTCTACGAAAGGTATCCCCGTTGTCATTTTGTGGCCCGAAGGCGCTGAGCGCGCCTGATCCAAGCTTGCCACCGCTGAGGTCAAGGGTCAGTGCGGAGCTCCAAGCCAACTCCATTTCGAATTCGCAGAGGGTTCGAGCTGGGCTGTTTCCCGACCTTTGGTCAACGCACCGAGCCTAATGTGAACTGGCACAGGATATTCGTGTTCGGTTGGCGAAGACGGCGGCTAACGGCCCATGGACCGTCTCGCGACCTTCGGCTGGCGGCGCAATACGCGGCGTCGCACCTCTGGGCTGACACGCCTCGGGGTCGTTTTCTCTGCCGGCTTCGGTGCTTGATTGTCTCCGCTCGCCACGATCGGCGGTACCTGTTCCGGTTTCACCCTAGGATCGACTGAGCTCCGGGCAGTTTCGCCGCTCGCTGGAGCCTTGACGCGCCGGGTCTGTCCGGTGACCTTACGAGCGTCGCTTGTCCGGCGGTCGGAGGGTCCGATGCTGCCGGCGGGGGTCAGTTCGCCGCCAAGTCCGGGATCGCAATCGGAACATACCTTGTGGCCGCTCGCTGCCCAGCGGAGTTGGCCGTATTCGGTGCAACGGTCGCAATAGTCGTTGATCTCGGGTGGGATCGGCTGTGCGTGTCTTGTAGGGGTTGCCTTGTGCCCCTGGGCTTTTACCCATTCGGTGATGGCTTGGCGCTCACGAGGTTGGGCGGTGCGCCATTCTTGGCGGTATACACCGAGTCCTGGACTGGCGTGGTGTTCGGAGAGATAAGTGAGCCGTGCATCTACCGCGTCAGCGATCGAGTGGCCGGTTGGGAGTTCGGGGACGCCAGGGCGGTTTTCGTCGCGACAATCGTGGCATAGTCCGTCGTCGCCGCGGCCTTCGCGGAAGCGGTCGGTTAGGTGATCGATGCCGGCACGTTCGAGTCGACAGGACACGCATAGGCCGAAGCGGATGTCAGCGGCGGCGTCGCGGTCGTAGTCGCGGCGGTCGACGACGACTTCGTCGCGTTCCTTGCCCGGGTCGGATCGTTCGTCCTTGCCGAGTGCGTCTTCGTAGGCTTCGGTGCTGTTGACCGGTTTCGGCAGTTTGTAGGCGGTGCCGGGTTGGGTCTGGCTTGCGGGGTGGATGTCCGGGATATGTTGGTGGTCATCGGTTTTGGGTACGCAGGCTTCGATCAGCGGTCGGTGTTGTTCGTTGCTCAGCCATAGTTTCCGCAGCTTCGCCAGCGCGTCTTCATGGGTTTTGAAGCGCAGAGTGTTGGCGATTTGCTCGATCATTTCCCAGGTTTGGTCGTCGATCTGGGTGGCGGCCTGTCGCATTTGCCGTTTGGCCGCCCGTAGGTTCCCGGCTTCTACGAGTGCCCGGACAGTTCGGATCGCTGCGGCGCCGATATCGTCGGCGCTGTCTGCGCCGGTGTTGGGTTGGGTCATGGGATCGACCTCCTTATGCCGGCCAGTGGGCGGTTGACATAGTGCTGGCTACATCCGGCGTCGGCCGGGTCGATTTCTGCCGGGCTGGCGGTTGGCGCGTTGCCGTCGCGTGTGTGCGGCTCGCCGATTGGCAGCGGTTGTCGAGCAGTCCTGCTGCGGACCACGGTTTCGCATCTCGGATTCAGCGTTGGCAGCGTTGCTCGGCCGTGTGAACGCTTGCGGCGGTTCGTTTTTCGAGATTTCGAAGGGCTCGCGATGGCGTACCGATTCGCGAATGCGCTGCGCGGTGTTGGTGTTATCGTCTGCCCGGTCGAGGCGGTGCTGCCAGTCGTACGCGCGGCGGGTGGCGTAGTGCAGTTGTGCGGCGTCGTTGTCGGAGTAGCGTGCCGCGGACCAGGTTTTGACCGCGAAGGCGAGTTCGCCCGGGCTGCGGTATCGGCCTATGGATGTGACGACGCCAGTGTTGGCGTCCTGCTCAGTGAAGCGGAACTCTTCCGCGTACCAGGGACGTTCCGGATCGAGTGGTGTCCACCGGAATCGGATCTCGCACCGGGATCCCTTACTGGCGAGGTAGCGGATGCCGAAGGCGTTCTCTTGCAATCTTTCTCGGGACCACGCGGTGTAATCAGCCGCGTTGTCGAGCCAGCTGGTCGGCGGCGCTGGTGTGGTTCGGTGCCGGACTAGTGCGGTGTTGTCGGCGTCGGTGAGCCGGTCGCTGGCGTTGAGGCCGAGATGGAAGGCGAAGTCGAGGGTTTGGTCACGTACGTCGTCAGCGTGGAGTTTGTGTTCGAACCGCAGGACGCTGGCATGTGGGTGATTGGCGGCGGTCACCGCGTCGGTGTAATCGTCGACGAGGATGTCATAGTGCAGCTCGTCGACGAACGGTTTGCCGTCGAGTTCGCGTTCTCCGCCGAGGATGTCGGTTAACCGGTCCAGCTCGTCGCGTAGCTCCTCCGAGGAGATGCCCGCCCCCGTCATGAGCATGGTTTCTGCGCCGCTCACGTAGTCCACTGCTCGGATGTCGACGGTGAGCCGTTCTTCGTCGGGGTGGTTGACCGACTGCTGGTAGAGCCACTCGCGGGCCTTCCAGCAGCTGGTGAGATGGGCGAACGCTGGGTCGTCGGAGTCCGAACGCTGGTAGGTCGCGAAGTAGGCCAGGCCGCTGGTGTGCACGCGATGCGGGCTTGTGGCGGGTTCGGTGAGGCGCTCGGCGTGGAAGTAGCTGTTGAGGCTCAGCGCTGTCGTGTCGAGAGTGGGGTCGCCGAAGGCCGCGCGGTAAAGCAATTCAGCACGTCGATCGCGGACCTCTCCTGGCTGGTCGGCGGAGTCTTGAACGATCCGCTGCAGGTTTCGCCATTCGTCCCACAGGTGCCCGGGTGCGCTGGCCAGCCAGTCCTGCTCGATACGGAGGGCTTCGGCGCGGAGGGCGTGGTACCGCTCGTACGTGGTGGCATGGAGGCTGGCTTGTCGTAGTCGAAAGCAGCGGTCGTAGGTTTCGCGCATCGCGGCTTCGTCGCCGGCTAGATGCGGATCGTCGTTGATATCCAAAGTCGGGGACCTCCTCGAGCTGTCTGGCGACTCCTTCGAAGGGATTGGGGCGGACAGTGTTTGGTTCTGTTCTCACGCTGCGTCTTCGTGAAATGAGCGCAGGAACTCGGCGCGTTCTTCCATTGCCCAGGGTGATGCCAGGGTTTCGGCGGGCAGCAATTCGTAGGGTTTGCCGGTTCTGATCGCCTCCCGCAGCAACGCACCGGCGGCGACGCGATATTCGAAACTGGTGACGTAGTCGTCCCAGGCACGCAGTCGCTCGAGCGCATAGGGATGGACCCGGACCTCATGGGGCAGCCCTTGCTCATTGCCCCATTCGTGGACCGCATACAACAGATCGCCGAGGCTGCGATAGCAGCCGATCACCGTCTGCAGATCGTTGCCACGGGACAGATGGATCTCGTAGGCCTGCCACCGCGATTCGCGCTGGACAGGGCTCCAGCCGAGTTGAAGTCCGCGGCCTGCGGTCAGCCCGTAGCGGATGGTGAACGCTTCGCTGTAAAGGGTTTCCCGTGCATGTTCGGCCTGTTTGACGCAGCGATCGAGCCAGCTCCACGAGGGACTGGGCAGGGGTTTGGTGCGTTGGGTGTACTCGCAATCGAGGGCAGCCAGGTGATCGGCTGACGGTGTGCCCAGATATGTTGCGACGGCGAGGGCTTGGTCGCGCAGGTCATCGGCGCGCAGTCGGTATTCGAGCCGGTGCTCGCCGGCGTCGGGATGGTTGGCGGCGGCGAAGGCTTCGACGTAGGCGGCGGTGAGGTGGTCGTAGCGGGGCTCGGTGCTGAATCGCTGGCCGTCGCGGTGGATGTCGCCGAACAGCTCGCCTAGACGGACCAGCTCGGTGCGGAGCTCGTCGTGGGTGAGCCCGTCCGCGGTCAGCAAGGGGTAATCGTGGCCGCTGACGTAGTCGACCGCGATGATTTCGGCCTCGGTGTCCTGCTCACCGTCGGCCGCCTCGGCCGCCCAGGCGAATAGCCATTCCCGGGCCTGCCACCAGCTCGTCACCGTAGCTCGACTCTCGTTGGGGCAGCGAAGCTCTCGATACGACACCAGATAGGCCAGCGCAGCGACGGTGGCTCGGCGGTTGTTGAGGGAGCGCTGTCCGCGGCCGGTGAGGCGATCGGCTTGGAGCAGGCTGGCGACCTCGACTCGCACCTCGTCGAGTGCACTGGCTCCGGAAACCACCTTCCGCAGAGTGTTGTAGCGAGTTCGTCGCATCTCGGCGGGCCGTTCTGCCCATCCTTGGACGGCTTGGTCCAAGAAGGCCCATTCGGCACTCCACCGATCCGATCGCGACCGCCACCGGCGGTCTACGCGTTCGGCTTTGGCCCGCAAGGCGCGGTATTCCTTCGAGCTGGTGGCGTCGAGGCTCTCTTGGCGTAGTCGATAGACGGTGTCGTAGGCATTGCGCATAGCCGATTCGGTTGTGCGCGAGTGGGAATCGTTGGCGTTGTTCATGGTCGACCTCCTTTGTCGGTGATCACTCCTTCGAGTCGAATCCAGCGGTGACTTACCGGGTTTGCGGATCGCGGCCGTCGCGGCTGTTGAGGTCGGCGGCGATGTAGTCGGCCAGACCCCCGAGGGTGGGTTGCGGCTGAGTGGTGAAGCGGCAGTTCTCGGGTCGGCAACCGGAGAAGTCGGAGTTGCGGGTCAGTCGTTCCACGGTTGGCCACAGCCATTGGGTGTGCCAGGCGATCGGCTCTTCGGTTGGCAGATCAGGACTTTCGCAGTCGCAGTAGTAGGCGGCGTAGTGGGCGGCCATCAGGGCGGTGAGTTCTTCTCGCACGCTGGGGTGGCGGTACCAGCAGCCGGGGATGCGGGAGCCGAGCTGGTAGGTCGTACGTAGCCAGTCGACCCAGTCGGTCAGCTCCTCCCAGAGTTGTGCCGCGCCCACCCGGTCGAGGTGGCGCCAGGCGTAGCGGCCGGGATGCAGCCCGGGTAGCCGCGGGCGTTCGGCGTTCATGACGCGGCTCCGGAACTCGACTGCGGCAGAAGCTGGTCCGGCACCTCGCCGGTGGCGACGATGTGATCGAACCGCGCGGTCGAGGCCTGGACCTCTTGGCGCCATCGGGGGACTTCCCAGACACTGGGCAGTCGAAGCAGCGCGGCTGGAGCGTTTCGATAGAGCAGAAGTGCGTGTTCGCTGGGTAGTTCGCGGATTTCGTCGGCGCGCAGCACGGTTGCGTCGTGGAGTTGGTAGCTTCGGCCGCCCTGGTGCAGGCTGGCTTCCCAGCTGCGACGCTCGCCGATGAGTCGCGAGAGCGCGGCGAGTTCGTCGGCGCCACGTAGGCCGGGCAGGATCAGCATCGCCGGAGCGGATTGAGCCAGTACGCGGCCACCCTCTGTGCCCCAACGTAATTCGTTTTGGTCTTGGTTGTGGGCGAAGGCCCACACGGTGATGCCTTTGCCACCGGAGTCGGTCATGATCTGCGGCAAATCCGGGATCGGAGCGACGTTGTTGACCTCGTCGAGTACCAGCCGCACCGGCGGGTCGAGACGTTTTCCCGGTTTGTGCTGAGAGGCACGGTCGGCGATGTAGTGGACTTCGGCGGCCAGCGCAGCGACGAACGGCGCCATCGAGCGGGTGCTGCCGCGCGAGACCAGATACAGCGTGTTCGCGCCGGAGAGCACGAATTCCTCGACGTCGAACGAGCGTGCCGGGTCGATGTCGATGGCGGCCAGCAGTTTCGGCGATGCCAGCGGTTCGAGCAATCGAGCCGCAGCGGCCAGGACGTCGTCGGTGGATTCGCTTGGCGAGGACAGGATCTGGTCGAGCTCGCTGGCCCAGTCCGGCACGCTACTCGAGAGGATGTCGACGGGGGTGCGGTTGCTGCGCGAGGAGATCCACACCCGCACCTCGCGGATGCCGTGCCCGCTCAGGGCGGCGGCGTGCAGGCAGCAGCGCAGCATGGTCGAGGCCTTTTGCTCGAAGTAGGCGCCGTTGCGGGTGCCTTCCAGGGGCATGGCGCGGGCTGCGGCGTCGGCTCGTCGGATGGCGGTGTCGGGATCGGTGCACCCGGACAGGAACGACCATCGAAGACACGCTGGCCAGCCTGTCAACCCTTCCGGATCGAATACTGCGACCCGCCCACACTGGGCGCGCTGGACCAAGGTCGCCGCGACCAGATCGGCTTTTGTTGTGGTGACTAGCGCGAAGCCTGGTGCGTCACAGACTCTTTGGTAGGCCACTCGCCATGTTTTGCCCGCGCCTGTCGGGCCATGGACGATCACGCCGTCGCGGTGCTGGAGGTAGACATGGCGGGCGGGCCGCTCTGCCAACCCGCCGATATCGATCGCTGCGGAGTGGGCGTGGGCGGTTCGACGGGATCCGAAGGATAGGCGCGGGGTCATCGTTGTCGCCTTCTTCCCCGCCGGCTCAGGTTGGGATATTCGTGCCGGGCCTTTGACTGAGCTCGTCGTCGATCCAACCCGACTCGTCGTAGATCGGCGGTGGTGGCCAAGCCGGGGCGGTGGCGCTTACGCAACCGGCTGTCGAGAAGGTCAGTGACGATCACGGCTGACGAACACCACGCAACGGCGACAACTCCGATGCACAGCCAGGTCAACCAGGCAGGTCCGGGCCGCGGGTCGCCAGGCCACGCGGCGGCCGGGGCGCCGGGGTCGGACATCAACCGTGCCAGTGTTGGGATCACGTCCGCAGGCCACAAAACCGACGGCCCGTGCCCGGCCAGCACACCCGAGAGCGCCCCGCCACCACAGAGCCCGACAGCCGCGGTCGTCGCCGCATAGGCTGCCAGAGAAACGCCAGCAGGCAGAACAGGTTCGCTACGCACGGGATTGGGCAACCCCCGCCGCCCGCTCACTCCGCACCCCCCTGCAGTCCGGGCCCGTGCGATTGAGGGCCACCCGAGCCGGGGCCATTCCGCTCGGCCGCCGGCTCGCTCGTGGTGGGCGTTGTTTCTGCGCTGTCACTCTGGCGGCCGGTGATCGCAGCGTCGGTGTCGGTGAGCAGCACTTCTTGCGGGGAGCGAATGTGGTTGATCAGGAAGGGGTCCCGGCTGCCGATCTTGACCAGAGCTTGGCCACGTCCGAGGCGCATAAGGGTCTCTTCGGTGCCAGGTGGGAGTCGGTACAGGCGCACGGTTTCCGCGGCGTCGTCGTAGCGGGCCTGCCCGAACAGCACCACGATGCTGGCTTCGCCCATCAACGCCTGCGCGGGCGAGTCCGGGGGTTGGTCGGCGGGATGATGGAACGCGGCAACGGTCGAAAGGCCCAGACCCCGAGAGAGTTTGGCGTTGCCGCGAAATACCTCGCCGGTGGAGCCGGCGGCGACGTGCCAGCCTTCCTCGACCACCAGAATGGTCTGCTGGTAGTTCGAGGAGCGGGCGGCGAGTTTGTTGGCCAACCACGTGTTGGCCGTGGTCATCACCACCCGCAAGGCCGGGCCCTCGGTCGGCAACGCGCTGAGGTCGAAATGCACGAGCGGGTGGTTGTCGAGTGCAACCCGTACGGCGGGGCTGGTGGGCGCGTCCACCAATCCGCACAGGTCTCGTTCGGCCAGCCGCAGCAGTGCCAGGCCAGGTTCGACACCCCACTCCAGGGCTCGCTCGCACCAGCGCGGTCCGAATCCGGCGCCGTCGTGGTGCTCGGGGTTGAGCAGTCGGTGGGCCAGATCGCGGATCACCGGGTCACGGCCGGTCCGATGTGCCTCGGAGGTGACCGCGAACAGCCCAGCACCGACAGCGGCTTTCTCGCGTTCGTCGAGCTCTCTGCCCATAGCATCGGTCAGCACCGCGACCACGAGGGCTTCCTGGCCGGCCGGCACGACACCGTCGATGCCACCGGTGTGGTCGCCGCGGACGCTGATGGCGTGGTCGAGCAGGTTGAGACAGGCGCCGCTGCCACCGACGCGGAAGCGGATGCTTTCCGCGCCAAGGGCTTTCGCCAATGGCGTGTACTCCCCCACCCCGGCCTGCGGCTTCTTGTCCAAGATCACCACCTGTCGGTTGGCAACCAATTGGCGCAGCACGCAGACGGTTTTGATCCAGGAGCTTTTGCCGCGGCCGATATCGCCGATGACCACGACGTTGATGCCGCTGGTTTCGCTGCCATAGGCGGCGAAGCTATCGACGATCTCGAGCTCCTGCGAGAGCGTGTTCAATCCCGCCAGCACACCGTCATGACGGGAGCGACGCCGACTAGTAGCGACATTCCACGCCTCAGCTTGGCGGGTGGTGGTCCATGCGCCTTCCGGGCGAGGTTCGTACCAACCGTAGCGATCCAGCCACCGTCGCCGCCGCGGTACACGTCGCCGCGGCACAGTCACCAACGATGAGGCGCTCGCCGCGGAGGGGGTGCTCACGGGAGACGGGTCGGTGTCCGGGGACGAGTCGGTCGCCGGAGACAGAGCGGCCGCCGAGGATGCGGTACTGGCGGCACCGAAGGTCGAGTCCGGTAGCCCCAGGGCGCGGGCGTGGCGTTTGGCGCGTCGGGCACGAATGGTGTTGTTGCGTAGTCGTTTCGGCATCGCGGCTTCCTCCTATCGGCTGTAGCGGGTGGCGGCCAGGCCTCGCCCGAGGGGCAGGGTGAGGAACAGTGCGGTGTCGTGATTGCCGGTGGCCCAGTCGATTTCGGCGATCGCGGATTCGTGGGCGGCTTCGGTGACGCGCAGGCAGGCCCGTTCGACGTCATCGGAGTCGCGGCCGGTGACTGCGATCGCGGCGGAGTAGATCGCGCCGTGATGTCCAGAGCCGGGAACGAGATCATTGCGGCGGCGATCGGACGCGCTGGCCAGAACTTCGGTGGATCCGTCGTCGAGTTTGCCTTTGCGGGCTTCCTTGGTGCGCCGGGCCTGGTCGGCGGTGAAGTCGCCACGGGCGGCGGCGCGCGCTCGGTGGGCGGGCACGAAATCAATGCGCACGGCTACAGTGCGAATGGTCGGCATCGGGGCGGTGTCGTCGTCGCCGGGATCGGCTTCCACGCCGGTCAGCAGCGGCGTCAGCCACAAGGGTCCCAGCGCGACGGGTTCGATCGCGCGGGGAGGCAGGTAGCCGACCCGGGTGCGCCACGCACCATCGGCGCCGATGGCGACGTTGTCGCGGCCGCCGACATAGCTCGGCCAGCAGGTTGCCCACGCAGCGTCGCGGTGGCGATCGATTTTGAAGCTGGGGTCGATGAACGCCCGGATCAGCGCACACGCGCGCCGCTCACCGAGGACGTCGATGCGTCCCATGCCCGCGAGCGCGAGAAGTCTTGTGGCGCGTTCGGTTTCGTCGCGGACAAGCTGTGCGATAGCGGCTGCGGGGCTCGCAGATTTGGTGCGGGCGATGCGCGCGGTCTCGGACATGAACGCCTCGGTCTGCGGGATCCGCAGCACAATCACCGACCGGTGTTCTTCGGCCAGCGGAGCAGCCAGATCGATCAGTGCCCCATACGATTCCACCGCGGGCGCCAAGCGGGGGTCGGTGAGTTCGGCGACGCGGGCTTCGGCCCAACGGGTGTGCTGGGTCATGTCATGCGGGACGCTGCGGTGCAGCAGCTGTATCCCGCGGATGTGGGAGCTCGATCGCGCCAGCTGCGCCAGGAACGTTCCGAATGCGGCCGAGGACGCGGCGTAGGCGGCATCGCCGCGTAGCCCGTCCGCGACGCCTTCGACCGCGAGGATCGTGCAGTAGCTCGAGCGTTCACCAGGATTGGCGGTGCGCAGAATGAACATGTCGTCCAGACCGGTCCCGGCCACCGGCAGCGGAGTGGTATTGCCCAGGGGCGGTGGGAACTCCCACCCCGGATCCTTGTTCGGGTCACCGAAACTCGGGTCCTCGCAGTTGCGGTACACGTGTTCCCCGCGGCGACGCCGCAGCCAGTTGCGCAGTGTGTGGAGTCGGCACGCTGCCCAGGAGGGTTTGTCGTGCCATTCCATCGTGGCGGCGAACATCGCGGCCAACATGACTAGGTCCACCACCAATGACCAGGAGGCCCCGCCCGCCAGCAGATATAGCGCGACCGCCACACCCAGCCCGATCCCCCAGCTGATCAGCACCGGACGCGACAGGCCAAGCCAAGAGCGACGGGCGATTTCACCGCCGAGGATGCAGGTGCGCTGTTCGGTAGTCATTTGGCCTCCGGCTCCGACTCGGCCTCACCGGGCGCGGATTCGGCGACCGACCGAGCTTTGTTCAACGCCCCACCCGCGGCTTGAGCGGCGATCGGGGCGGCGATCATGCCCCCGGCCAGAGCCGACTTGACGCCCAAACCGCCGACGGATTTCCCGACCTGCGCCATGGATTGCAGCGCACGACCCGTGCGGCTCCCGCTCCCCTGGTTTGCGCCCTGCGCGTTGGTGTTGGCGGCGAGCCGGTTTCCCAATTGGGCTTCGGTGGCCGAGCGGCCATCGCTACTTCCCGCGGTCCGCCATCCCGGATCACCTGTCTTGCTTTGACTTTCGCCACCGCTTCCACCCCTGCTGCTGGCTGCGTTGCGGCCGAGCCCGCGACCGCTGCGTGCGTGCCACGACATCGCCGCACCGGCTCCACTGGCCGCGCCGGCCATCATCGAACCCGATTGGCCGAACCCGGTGGCGTCTGGTCGCGACGGCAGCAGCGGCGCGTACCGCAGCAACGACCACGGCGCAAGCCCCACTACAGCGAAAGCCACGATGACCAAACACAATTGGCTCAGTGTCGACAACTTTTCCGGGCCGCCGGTATTGGTCAGGGCGGCGTTCATCAGCCCGCTGACCGTGCCCAGGAGCAGAAACAGCAGCGGTTTGGACACTACGACGGCCAGGAACACTAGAACCGGCCGCAACGCTTTGCGCCGCCACTGCGGGTGCACCCACATCCCGAATCCGATCCCGGCGCCGATCGCGAGGCAGGGCAGCGCGACCTGGTGCACGAGTAGACCGAAGAACACCGATAGCACCGCCACGATCAGAAGCAGAAACAACAACAGTCCGACCAGAACGCCGCCGGCGAGGGATTTGTCGGTCAGGTCGCTGGTGAACTGCTGCAGGTTGTTGACCATCGCCCCCTGTTCGGGGCCGGAGGCCGCTACGACCGACTCAGTCACGGCGTTGGCCGCCGCCATCACCCAGGCCGCCAACGCTGGCGCGAATAGCATCAACACGATCCCCGCGGGCAGATATGCCCCCAGGTCTGCGGTGATCGATTTGATCGTCTGACCCTTGGCCGCAGTCCGCCAGATCGCCAGGAGGGTCATCAATCCCATCACCATCACACCGAGACCGGTGCTCAGCGCATACCAACGGTGAAACCATTCCGCCTCCGGGTCGAAACGCCCGGTCTGTGACAAGCCTTCCAACACTCGCGCCGTCAGATCGACCGCGCTGTCCTTTGAGGAATTCGCCCAGTCATCGATCACACTCTGCGGGTCATCGATGAACCGCACCACCGCCGCGGCCGTGTGCCACAACCACGAAAACGCCTCTACCACAGCCGCTCCGGCGGCAATCACCTCCCCGAACACCGACCCACGGAGCCGATCACCGAAACTGGTATTGCGATCGATCCAATGCGCCGTGCCGACGAACAACCGGCCCACCGCACGATTCCAATCGAGGCAAGTTTCCTGGTCGATGTGCGGCAGCTCCGGTCGATCGCATTCGACGAAAAAGCCATGGTTGCAGTACATCCCGTTCACCGAGCAGGGGTCGGTCCAGGCTTCGAAGGGCACGATCGCGAATTCCTCCGCGCCCACGGATTTGCGCATCGCCTGCAGCGAGTTCTGGTCTGGGGTCTTCGCCCAGTTGAAGCCCCAGGCATTCTCGGCAGGCCGGGCCCACTGTTTCAGATCGTCCGCACAGGCGGAGGGCATCGCGAAGGAGGAATCACCCGCGGGAAATACGCGAGGAAGCGATTGCGGCGGCGGCTCGGTTCCAGTCCCTACCTCGCCACCTACCAGTTCCTTTCGCTTCTCCGGTGTCACGGCCCAGTAGATGAGCCGGCCTTCCACCGCCATCACAGCATTGACGTAGGCACCGATATCACCGCCACGGCCCGAACAGGCGCCGGAGAACCAGGGACCCGACCGGAATTCCTCTGTGCGATCGACGAATTGGCGTAGGTCGAAGGGGAATCCTTGAGGAAGCGCCCCAGCCGGGACCGGCTGTGCGGGATGTGCTGATGCGAGCCCGCTGCCCAATGTGGCGAACATCCACATCACACACAGCAGTCCCGCCGCTAGTCGAAGCCGATCCCGAATTCTCATCTCACCCAGCCCCTTTCAGTTGATATAGACCGAGTAGTGGCCGGCCTCCAGGGGTTGTCCCAGAGGCGAATCCTTCGTGATGTTGGTCAGCTCCCCGGGTTCCGGCCCTGTTTTCGACGAGAGCTCCTTGACCTGCCAATCCCCGTCCTCCCACACCAGGTCGACGGTGTCGGTCGCCCACGCGGTATTCACCGACATCGGCGATTGCGGATTGATTTGGGAGCGCGACACCACCATCACCCACACCCCGACGTGGGCTGAGGATTCACTGTGGCCGGTGACGCTCACCGCAGCGGGAACGATATTGAGCACGCTCGAATCCTCGGCACGATCTCGGCCGTTCTCGATCCACTTCCGCAGTCGCAGACCCGGATCACGTGCGATTAACGCCGCTTCGACCGCTGCCATCGCGATCCGCCCTTGGCCGGCTTGGGTCAATGCCTGCACGGTGTTTACCGCGGCTGTCGCGGCGCCTTCGTGGTCGCGGCTGTAACCGATTGGGACGCCGTCGCGTACACCGGTGGGCCCGTGGGGTGCGCGCACCGAATTGCCGGAGCCGGCGCTGGCGGGATCGTCCTTCTCGCAGCTGTTGAGGACGAGCATTCCGGTGACCGCGATCGAAACCAGCACCATGCCCGCGATCAGGATCTGCCGTGGAGTTTTCCTATTGCGAGTCGACTGGGTGGTGCCAGGCGCCTGACCTGGTGTGTCTGGGGTCAGGTCGCCGAATCCCTTGGCGTTCCACTTCATGGGGAAATGCCTCCTTACCCGCACCAGGCGGGATCGGTCATCGATGTCAGGCCGGCGCGGGTCGCGTGACCTGATGGCGGCTATCCGCCGACGACGAACAAGATCGTTGCGACCAGCGGGGATGCCGCGGCCACCAACGCCACCGAGATCAGGGCGTCTTGTAGTTCTTCGGAGCCCTCGGACAGATCGTTGGCATAGCCGCGTGACTTGGCTCGTTTGACCTTGAACGCGCCCACGATGACCCGTACCGCGGAGCCGATGATGATCAGCGCCCAGATGAAGGCGACGATCCGTTTCCAGGTGGCGTCGAGGGATCCGGAGAACAACCCGAAGTCCGGGCTCACCCCATCGAGCGGATTCTGAATATCTTGGGCTGACGCGGTCGGAGCCGCCGCGAGTGCCAACCCCACCGCGCCCAGGACCACCGTGGCCCAACCTGTTCGACGGATGCGTCGTCGCGTAATCAGAGTGAGCATCGCTTCACCTCCATTCCGATGCGACCGGCTTGCGCAGCCGCGAATAGTTCCGATTGCTTCGATTCGTTTTGCCGGGAGCGCATGTCGCTCACCAGTCCACGGTGTAGGCGCCGCTTTTCCAGCCACACAACATGTTTCGTTCATTTCGGACGTCGGACTTTTCGTCCATCCCGCAGGCTGGCAACTGTCGGTGTGATCGCGTGTGTCGAGGATCGGGCCCAGGCCGTGAGTCGGGCACGAAGTCGGTATCCGCGGGCGCCCAGCGCGAACCGAGCGCTTCGGCTAGTCCGTCAGCGACCGCGGCCGCGACCTCAGCCCAGGCCTGTACGCCCGCGCAGCCCAGGCGGGACAGGATTATGCGATCGCCGTCGGCGAGCATGCGGTCGAATGGCACCGTCAGCACTCGCTGAACCCCTGCGCGATCCAACGCCGCCAGGGCGCGCCCGCTGCTCGTGCCGGGTTCTTCGGCGTAGACGACGACGGCGCGGGCGGCCAGGGCAATATGTCCGGACTGGGCCAGGCCGTCGAGGAGTCGCAAGGCGGCGACGACGCTGTCGCGGCGGCCGGTGACCGGTACTACGAGCTGGGTGGCGGTCTCCATCGCCCACTCGAACGCGGGCGCGCGTTCGTTACTGCCGGTGTCGATCAGGATCATCGTGCGTTGCCGCCGCAGTACCGCCATGATCGCTGCGCATTCCTCGCGCCCCAACGTCGCGGTGCCGGCCGGTGTTTGGTCGGAGGCCAAGACCTCGTCCAGCGTCGGCTGGCGCTGCAGCAGTCTGCCCAGCGCCGAGGCGTCGCGGTCCGGTGAGCACAGTTCGCGAGCACATTCAAGGACGTCCCACACGGTTTCAGGTCCTTCGCAGACCGCCGCGCGGGCGGCGAGGGTGCCACAGGCTTCGTTAGCGTCCCAGGCCACCACCTGCCCGCCGCGAAACTGGCCGAACAATCCCGACAGCACGATCGTTGTCGGCGTCACCCCCGATCCGCCCTTGGGGTTGGCGACCGCGACCACCGACGTGCCGGGCAGCGGTTGGCGGATGCGTTGCACCGCACGCCGATAGGCAACCTCCGGCCCGGCCGCTGACGGCTTGAAGCGACACCCGACTGTGTTGAGCGCACCGCGCCAACCCCAGCGCGCCGGTTCGCTCTCGACTGCGGGAGCCGGTTCGAGCACCATCGCCAAGCGGACCTCGCGTGCGGCGGCGAGGTCCTGCTCCGAGGCGGCCGGCGCGGACCAGTCTTCCACTCTGTAAGGACCGCTCGGCCCCCGTTCGTTTCCTTCCGGCTCGGTGCCGGAAGCTTCTGGCGCTGACGTTGTTTCGTATCGCGGGCGCAGTCGTTGGCGGCGCAGATTGACCGGCCGCTCCGCCGTGTAGTCCTCTTCGTCGTCGTTGCCGCTGTGGGGTGCGCTGGTGTTGTCCATGAGCTCGGCCTCCTCGGAGTCGGTGGATGGGTCGATCGCGTGCGGCCCTCTAGTGGCCGGGTCCAGGTGCTCGCTGCCCGGCGGCTTGAGCAGCCACGGCCTCATCGCCTGCGCCGTAGCGTCTGATGTCCCACCGTTCTTTGGACCATTGCGCCAGTGGGGCGTAGACGACCGGGACACCGAATGTCGCTGCGTGAAGCACACTTTCGACCCCGTCGATGATTCCGGCATAGATCGCGACGTGGTGAGAGTCCGCTTGTTCAGGAGCAGTGAAGAAGATCAGGTCCCCGGGTCGTTGCTGCCCAAGGGGAACCTCGAGTGCGTCAGGATGCGCCAGCTGAGATTGGGTGTAGTGCGGCAACCTGATTCGACCCTCCGACGCGACATAGATCGCATGCAACGTCAGGCCCGAACAATCGAAACCACCTCCAGTGGGCCCGGCTTCGTCTCCACCGCCCCACACGTAGGGCCAGCCGATCCATCGGTGAGCAGCGTCCAGAACTCGTTGACCGAATCCATCGGTCACCGAGTTGACGCAGCCAACGCGCATGGCCCTAGTGCCGTTTCCCAGCGCCGCCAGCAGCTGCGTGACTCGCTCGGCATGGCGTCCGTAGGCGCTGGGAACCGCCGATCGCTCTACGGCTTGGGCGATCTCGGCAGCGGGCATCTGCTGCCAGCCGGGAAGCTTGCCGAGCTGGTCATAGAACCAATTCGCTTGGTAGCGCGGGTTCATCAGCTGCGCCATCCCGACCGAACCCCAGATCGATGCGCGTAGCTGCCAGGGCCCTACCGAGTCGTAGTCGGAACCGACAATGTCGTGGTCGTAACGCAGCGACTCCGGCACGGTCGAGTTGGCGTAGTTCTGAAAATCACTTTCCGCTGCCGCGGCCAGCAGCGCGGCGGTTACCCCTAGCTCAGGCATTCCGCGCTGGCGGCCGACTTCGATCGCGATGCGTGCAATGGCGATCTGCTTGTCGGTGTAGCCCGCGACCGATGCCGGACCGACTGGCCGCGGCATCGCCACCTCGATCGGGGCATCACGTCGTGCGGTGCGCGGAATGTTGGGTAGGCAACCAGGACTGGTCGCGACCGTGTCTTCTGAGCCCAACAGCATGATCCCGGCAGCCACCACTACACCGGTCAGCAGTGCGGCTACAAGCGGGGCGGCCATCAGACGCCTCCGGTGACGTGCCGGATTCGGGCGGCGAACCAGTCGGTTAACCACTGCACGGTGTTGCGCTGTCCGTCGACCAGGTAGTTCTGATAGTTCTGGTGCACGCCGGAAGCGAGGAAGTTGGCAGCGGTGAGCCCCTCGGCGGTCAACAGTGCCAGCGCATCCATGGCCTGGCGGTCTCCGGATAGGGCTGGGGTCTGCGTTGACCCCATACCGCCGACGTTCGTGGAGGGTGCCGTTTTCTCACCGGTCACTGCGTTCAGTGCCAGGGTGGCGAATCCGAGCATCGTCGGTCCGAGCGCGGCCACTCGCGCGGCGATCTGGACAGGATCGGCAGCTTTGGCAAGCGCCTCGGCGATGCCCCAGAGGTCTTCCTGCAGCCGGCCGGCTTGCCGTGCCAAAGCCACCAGATCCAGGTTCTCCAACAGACCCACGACCATCGATGCGATCTGGGCGGCGCCGGTGGTGTCGGGGATGAGCGCAATAAACTTCGAGACCAAGCCCAGGTCGACCCCGTCGGCCATGGCCACCAGCGGCGCGAACCCGTTGTTGAGTTCTCCGAACAATCGATGCAGCAGCGAGACCTTCTCCGGCAGCGCCATATTCATATCGACGACCGCGGCTGCGAGTTTGGTGAGGGTGTCGACGACAGTGGGAAGGTTGGTTGCCAGCGCGAGCCCGTTGGTCAACACGTTGGTGACCTGCCCGACCAACGCGGAGGGCTTTGCCAGGCCCAGCATGCGCGTCGCCTGCGCGAGAGCCTCCGGCCCGGAGTTCGTCAGCGAATCCGTCAGTGGCGCAGTCGCATCCGCGAGCTGCTTGGCTGAACTCGCAGGATCGGTACTGGCAGGGACACTCAGGTCGGACAGTGCGGCCATCGCGGCCGATAGATCGGAATGCGACAAGCCGGCCAGCAGATCCTGCGGAATCTCCTGTGCGTTTCCGGATTCCGGTTGTCGCTGCGTCGCATCAGCCGTCCGCGTCACCCAGTCCGCCAAGGGCCCGAGCGTGGCACCGACTTCAGTGGCGGCCGTTGACAGAGCAGCAGGATCGACCTGCCTCTGCGATGCCAGATCGACCAGTTTCCCGATCGCCGAGGGCAATCCGGCCAGCTCGACGGTGTCTAAGTGCCCGTGTAC